>DATEGE010000105.1:0-2230 GCA_035280265.1 Gemmatimonadales bacterium
CTGATCGTGAGCACGGACGGCGGGGCGAGCTTCTCGAACATCGGCGGAGGGGCGCACGGCGACTTCCACGACGTGTGGATCGATCCTGCCAACACCGATCATCTCATCACGGGCGACGACGGCGGCCTGTGGTATTCCTACGACGCCGGGAACAAATGGTGGAAGGCCGACAACCTGCCGATCTCACAGTTCTACCACGTGAGCGTGGACCTGGACCGGCCGTACCATGTCTACGGCGGCCTCCAGGACAACAGTTCGTGGGTGGGCGAGTCGGAGTACCCGGGCGGCATCACCAGCAGCCGCTGGGAGAACATGTACAACGGCGACGGCTTCTGGATGTTCGTCGACCCTACCGACGCCGACTACATCTATGCCGAGTATCAGGGCGGCGAGATCGGCCGGGTCAACCGCAAGACGCACGAGACGCGCAACATCAAGCCGCTGCCGCGCTACCGCGAAGGCAAGCTGCGGTACAACTGGAACACCCCCATTCACCTCAGCCCGACGCGCAAGGGGACGATCTACATCGGCGCGCAATTCCTGTTTCGCTCGCGCGATTTCGGTGAGACGTGGGAGCGCATTTCTCCCGACCTCACGACCAACGACCCGGCCAAGCAGCAGCAGGAGCAGTCGGGCGGGGTGACGGTGGACAACTCGTCGGCGGAGACGCACACCACGATCTTCGCGATCGCCGAGTCGCCCAAGGACCCCAACGTCGTGTGGGTCGGCACCGACGACGGCAACCTGCAGCTCACACGAGACGGCGGGAAGACGTGGACGAACGTGGTGAAGAACGTCCCCGGGCTCCTGAGCAACGCCTGGGTATCGTCGGTCCAGGCGGGGAGCCTGGCCGCGGGGACCGTGTACGCGACCTTCGACCTCCACACCTTCGGTGACCTGAGGCCCTATGCGTACCGGTCCAGCGATTTCGGCCGCACGTGGACGGCGCTGGTGGCGCCCGACAGCCCGGTGCGCGGGTACGCGCACGTCATCAAGCAAGATCTCGCGAACCCGGACTTGCTCTTCCTGGGCACCGAACTGGGCCTGTGGGTGTCGCTCGACGGGGGCAAACAGTGGGCGCACTACAAGGGCGGTGATCTCCCGGCGGTGGCGGTGCGGGACCTGGCGATTCACCCGCGTGATCACGATCTGGTGATCGCGACGCACGGTCGGGGCATCTGGATCGTGGACGACATCACCCCGCTGCGCGCGCTCACCCCGACGACGCTGGCGAGCCCAGCGGTGTTCCTGCAGGCGCGTCCGGTGGTGCAGCGGATTCCAGCGTCGGGGGGATGGGCCAACGGCGATGCGGCGTTCGTCGGTCCCAATCCGCCGAGCGACGCGGTGATCACCTACTACCAGAAGAAGCGCCACATCTTCGGCGACCTCAAGATCGAAGTGTTCGATCAGGCCGGCAAGCTCGTCGGCACCGTGCCGAGCAGCAAGCGCCGGGGGCTGAACCGGGTGACGTGGTCGATGCGGCTGAAGGCGCCGACGGTCCCACCCGCGGCCAGCGTGGCGTTTGGCGCCGCGTTTGGGCCCCGCCTGCTCCCGGGCACTTTCACGGTGAAGCTGTCCAAGGACAAGGACGTCTACACGACGCCGCTCGTCCTCGTCCCCGACCCGCGCACCACGCACACGGCAGCGGATCGCCAGGCACAGTTCGACCTGGCCGTGAAGCTCTACAGTCTGTTGGGCGACATGACTTACACCGTGGAGCGGATCAACGGCGTTCGCCTCGGCCTCGACGATCGCGCCGCGAAACTGCCCGCGGGCGACCCCCTCGCGGCGCGGCTCGGCGCCGCGTCGGCGGCGGTGGACGAGCTGCGTCGCAAGATCGTCGCCACGAAGGAAGGCGGCATGATCACGGGCGAAGAGCGGCTGCGCGAGAATCTGGCGGATTTGTATGGCAACGTCGTGTTCTACGACGGGCGCCCGACCGCCACGCAGCTGGAGCGCGGGGACGCGATCGCGCGCGAACTGGCCGACGTGGCGCGGGACTTCGATGCCTGGACCGCCAAGGAGCTGGAGGGCCTCAACTCCGCGCTCGCGACCAAGCAGCTCGAGCCGATTCGTCTCCTCACGCGCGAGCAATGGGAGGCGAAGGCCGCCGGATCGGAATGAGCTAGCGCGCGACCGTCAGCGCGTACCCGGACAGGGCGCGCAGCTGGAAGTCCGGCGCCGCGACGGCCTGCACCGTGGCGATGTACTGCGCGACCCTGTTCACGTC
>DATEGE010000106.1:0-10114 GCA_035280265.1 Gemmatimonadales bacterium
GCGCCGCCGCGCGGCGGGGACGTCGTGCCCGAGACCGCCGATCTGGTGGGCTCGTGGGCCGCCTATCAGCGGTTGGTGCAAGGGGGCATCGGGCCTGCCTCGCTCGACGAGCTGATCGCCGGAGCCGGACGCGTTCCGCCACCCGCGCCGTCGCGCGACACCGCGCGACCGGCCCGACCGGCCGCCGCGATGCCCGAGCTCCCGGTCGTTGACGTGCGCGCGCTGCTGTACCGCGGGGATCGCGCGCTCCAGCGCGCGCAAGAGCTGCGTGAAATGGCCAAGCAGGCGTCCGGCGAGACGCTCCGTGCCCTCGTCGATGAGGTCTGCGACCTCGTCGCCCTCGCCCTCGAGCCCAATCCCTAACGCAACCTCCTCCTCCACCACTCCCGCGTCCCGTTGGGCGTGGGTGGCGGGGCTCGCGGTCACGATCGGGCTCCTCGCGTGGGCACTGCACGGCGTCGACGCTGCCGCCCTGCTCGGGTACGTGCGTCGCGCCGATCCGTGGCTCGTGGCTGCGACGATCGGCCTCGCCACGCTCACGTTCCCGCTGCGCACCGTGCGGTGGCGGCTGATCCTCCGCGACGCCGACGGCAGGCCGCTGCCGTTCGGCCCGCTGTGGCACGCCACGGCCATCGGCTTCATGGCCAACAATCTGTTGCCTGTCCGCGCGGGTGAGTTCGCGCGCGCCTACGCCGCGCGACAGGCGCTGCCCGTGCGGTTCACCACCGCGCTCGCGTCGGTCGGCGTCGAGCGCGTGCTCGACGGTTTGGTGCTCGTCGGGTTGCTCACGCTCACGCTCGCCGCGCCCTCGTTCCCGCGCCATGCGGTGATCGGCGGCACGTCGCTGTCCGGGCTGGCAGCGGCGGCGGCCGCGGTGTTCGTGGGACTCCTGCTCATCGCGTTGCTTGTGGTGCACCGCCCCGCCTTCTGGCTCCACCTGCTCGGCAGGGTCGCTCGGGCCGCGCTTCCCACACGCTTGGCCGACCGCGTCGCCCACGCGGCCGCCGGGCTCGTGGCAGGGCTCGACGTGTTGCGCAGCCCGGTGCGGTTCCTGGGCGTGCTGCTCTGGTCGCTCGTGCTCTGGCTCGTGAACGCCGGCTCGTTCGCCGTGTGCTTCCGGGCGTTCGGGCTGAGCGTGCCGCCGGAAGGTGCCTTGCTGTTGCAGGGCATCATCGGATTCGGAGTCGCGCTGCCGGCGTCACCCGGGTACGTCGGCGTGTTCGAGGCGGCGACGCGCGCCACGCTCGCGATCTACGGTGTAGACGCGACGCGGGCCGTGGGTTACGCCCTGGCGTATCACGTCGGCACGTTCTTCCCGATCACGCTGCTCGGCCTGCTCTCCTTGTCGCGCATGCGACTACACCTGCGGGAGCTGCGTGCGGCGGCAGACGCAACGGACTGACATCTGAGCGCGGCACCTGACCGCGTCCGCGTCGCGGCGCACGCCAAGGTCAACCTCTTCCTGCGCATTCTCGCCCGGGAAGCGGCTCCGCACGACTACCATCAGATCGAGACCGCGTTCGCGCTCCTCGAGCTCGCCGACGAGCTGGTCGTCACCCGCATTCCGTCGGGAGTCACGCTCGCGGTGCAGGGCCCGGACCTGGGACCGACGGAACAGAACCTCGCGGTGCGGGCCGCGCGCGCGGTGCTGGAGGCGACGGCCGGCCGGTTCGGCGTCGCGCTCGAGTTGACGAAGCGCATCCCCGCACGAGCGGGGCTGGGGGGCGGCTCGAGCGATGCGGCGGCGGCGCTGCACGCGGTGAATGCACTGGCGGGACACGCCGTGCCGCGCCCCGAGCTGCTGCACTTCGCGACGCGACTGGGGGCGGACGTCGGGTTTTTTGCGAGCGGGGCACCGGCGGCGCTGGCGTGGGGTCGCGGCGAACGGCTGTTTCGCCTCGCGCCGCCACCGGCCGCGCCCGCGCTCCTGGCGGTCCCAGCCATCGCGGTCGCCACGCCCGACGCGTACCGTTGGTGGGATGAGCTCCACGCGGCGGACCAGGCCGTCGCGCACCAGGCACGGGGACCCGTCGTACTCGACGCGGAAGCGTTCGGGGGCTGGGGAAGTATCGGGCGGTTGGGGGGGAACGACTTCGAGATCCCGGTGTTCGCACGGCAGCCGCCGCTACGCACGCTGTTCGAGCGCGTCGCGGGAACGCACCCCTACTGGGTGCGGCTGTGCGGCTCGGGTAGCGCCGTCGCGGCCGTGTACGCGAACGAACGGCTGCGAGATGACGCGGCAGAGATGTTGGGACAGAAGCAACAGCAGCTGATCCGGACGTCCTCTCGGGCGGCGCCGGCCGGGGGGCCGGAGCCCCTTCCCTAGCGGAGGACGGCGTCGCTTCTTTGAGACGGAGGTCGCGATGCCCGAACAACCCGTCGGTACCGTGGTGCATTACTTCAAGGGCCCGAACGTCGCCGTGGTGCGCGTGACGGAGGGCACCCTCGCGGTGGGGGACCGCCTCCGGTTCCACGGTCACACGACCGATTTCACCGAGCAGATCACCTCTATGGAGGTCAACCATCAGAAGGTGCCGCTCGCGCAAGCCGGGGACGAAGTCGCCATCCAGGTGACCGACCGCACGCGCCAGCACGATCAGGTGTTCAAGGTGACGCCATGAACGAGGAAGCCTTCAACCTGTCCGTCCGCAAGTTTCTCAAGCATTTCGGCGTCACCGCGCAGCGCGAGATCGAGAAGAGCGTGGACGCGGCGCTCTCGGCCGGGAAGCTGCGGGGAACCGAAACGCTGAAGGCGCGGGCGCGGCTCGAGATCCAGGGCCTGCCGACCAATCTGGTGGTCGAGCAGGACATCACGCTGGCCTAGATGCGCCTCAGCTTTGCGCCGCTCGCGGCGGCCTTCGCCACGTTCGCGTGCGGGGGGTCACCCGAGACCGCGCCAGCGCCCGCGCCCGGCGGCCCGTCCGGTGCCGGCGCCCCGAGCGCACCGCGACCCCTGATCGCCGCCCACGAGCAGTACTACGACATCGATGGCTCGAGCGCCGGCGCGCTGCGCGATCAGATCCATCGACTCGGCCCCAAGGACGAAAGCGGCCAATCGCGCGACGCGATGACCGTCTGGAGTCTCGAGTGGACGTTTGGAACGGCCCAACGCAGCGACAGCTGCGCGCTGCGCGATGTGAAGGTGACGCTCGATGTGACCACTACGTTGCCGCGCTGGAAGCCGCCGGCTACCGTCACCCAGCGCCTCATCGACTCGTGGCGGACCTACCTCGAGCACGTGAAGCAGCACGAGACGGGGCATCGCGTCATTGCCGAGCGCAACGCCCGCGAGCTGATGAGCGCGCTGGGCGCTATGCGAGGCTCGTCCTGCCAGAAGCTGTCAGACGATGCGTCGCGGCGCGCCGAGGAGATCGTCGCGGACGGCCGCTCGCGCAACCGCGCGTACGACGTCGAGACGAAGCACGGCCAGACCCAGGGAGTGGTGCTCAATCCCTAACGCAGTGGTTCGCCTCACCGTGTCGTTGTTCGCTGTCGCGGCCGACGCGCAGCAGACGCAGTCGACCACGCTCGCGGACGGGTGGTTCGTCACGAGCGACAGCGTCCGTCTCCATTACCTGAGCGGCGGTGGGGTGCCGCGGCTAGGCACCCCGGGGATCTCGCCCGCCCGGGCGAAGGGCGCGATGTGATCGGCAGCCCGGTGCGCGAGCGCCACGAGCAGCTCCAGCCCGCGGGCCTGCAGAAAGCGCATCATCGCGAGGTCGTCGGGGTGGTCACGGTAGGTGACCCGCAGCGCCGGGATCCTGGTGGTTTGCTCGGCGCTTTGCCGCGCGCCCAACGGCAAACATTCGCCAAACATCGAACCTGCCGCGAAGTCTGGTGAATCGCTAAGTTCAAGCGCCCGTTGATCGCTGGCCCCTCGTCCAACGGCAGGACACCAGACTTTGGATCTGGGAATGGTGGTTCGAGCCCACCGGGGCCAATGTGTCCCACCTCCGCACCGTCAGCCTGAAGCACGCCGCTCCCGTCCGCGACGCGTCTTTCCCCTTCTCCGTCCCGGCCATCCGGACCCTCCCGCCGCTCGACCTGTCCGCTCCCGTCACTTGTTTCGTCGGCGAGAACGGGTCTGGCAAGTCGACGCTGCTCGAAGGGATCGCGGCAGCCGCAAGCTTACCCACCGTCGGGACGAGCGAGGTCGCGCGCGACGCGACCCTCGCGGCACAGCGGCGGCTGGCGGCGGCATTACGACTCAGCTGGACGAAGCGCACCCATCGTGGCTTCTTCGTGCGCGCCGAGGATTTCTTCGGCTTCCAGCGTCGTCTGGCCAGCGAGCGGGTGGGGCTCGAGCAGCGCCTGGTGGAGATCGATCAGGAGTATCGTGACCGGTCCGCCCATGCCAGGGGTCTGGCGGCCGGCCCGGTTCGGGCGTCGCTCGGCGACATGGAGCAGCGCTATGGACGCGACCCCGACGCGCGCTCCCATGGCCAAGCGTTCCTCAATCTCTTTCAAGGCCGGGTCGTGCCCGGCGGGCTGTACTTGCTGGACGAACCGGAGGCGCCGCTGTCCCCGCAAAACCAGCTCGGGCTGCTCGCGCTGCTGCTCGACATGACCGAGCGTGACGCGCAGTTCATCATCGCGACGCATTCGCCGATGCTGCTCGCGCTGCCCGGCGCCCGCATTTACAGCTTCGACCACATCCCGGTCGCGCCCGTGGCGTACGACGACCTCGAGCACGTGACGCTGACGCGGGCGTTCTTGAACGACCCGAAGACGTTCCTCAGGAGGCTGCGGAACTGCGTCTGATCACCCGAACGCTGCTTGGGCTCTTGTGGGCGGCCACGCCGTTACGCCTACCTGCCGCTCAGGGTCTTCCGCACGCCCGCCCCGAGCAGGTTGGCATGTCGGCCACGGCGCTCGACCGCATCACGCCCGCGCTCCAGGCCTATGTGGACTCGGGAAAACTCCCGGGCCTGCTGGCGCTCGTCGCCCGGCACGGCAAGGTGGCGTACACAGCCGCGGTGGGCTGGATGAATGTGGAGCAGCGGCGCAGGATGAGCCCGGACGCGGTGTTTCGCATCTACTCGCTGACCAAGCCCGTCACCAGCACGGCCGTGATGCAGCTATACGAGTGGGGCGCGCTGCACCTGGAGGATCCGGTCTCGAAGTACATCCCCGCGTTCGCGGGCGTGCAGGTGTATGCTGGCGGCGGGGCGATGACTCCCACGCTCCGCGACCCCGACCGGCCCGTGACCTTGGCGGACCTGCTCACCCACAGTTCGGGCCTGACGTACGGTTTTCTCGGTGACACGCCCGTCGACTCGATCTATCGCCGCGCGCGCCTCAACGGCCCAGACTGGACGTTGGCCCAGCTCGCGGACAGCCTCGCACATCTTCCACTGATGTTCTCGCCCGGGACGCGATGGAACTACGGCTACTCCATCGACGTCCTCGCCCGCGTGGTCGAGGTTGTCTCCGGGATGACGTTCAATCGCTACCTCGACAGCGCGCTGTTTCAGCCGCTCGGGATGACTAACACAGCCTTCCATGTGACGCCGCAGCTGGAGCGTCGGCTGATGACCGTCTACGCCACCGGCCCCGACGGAAAGCTGCAGCCGACGTCCCCTCTGGTCTCGACGCAATTCACCCCCGATGGCAAGATGCTCTCCGGCGGCGGCGGGCTGCTCTCGACCATGAGCGACTATCTCCGGTTCGCCCAGACGCTGCTGAACGGCGGCGAGCTGAACGGGCGTCGTCGGCTGCGGCAGGAGACCGTGGCCCTCATGATGGAGAACCACTTGGCGCCCGGGCTCACGGTCGACGTGCGACGGGACTGGCCGCCCGGCAGGAACGGCTTCGGCTACGGCGGCGCCGTCCGCTTCGATGCTGATACGACAGTCCCCGGGTCGCCGGGCACCTTCCGCTGGGTCGGGGGCGCATCGACCTTCTTCTGGATCGATCCCAGGGACGATCTCGTCGCCATGGTATGGACGCAGTACGGGCCGGTCGCCTGGTCCCTCGACGCGCAGTTCCAGCGCCTGGTGTACGCCGCCATCACGGAGAGGTAGCAAGCAATGATCTACGACGTCTGTCGTCGCGACTTCGTGCGCTCCGCCGCCGCCATGGCCGGGGCTGCGCTTTGGCCCGTCGCCACGGACCGCGTGACAGCCGCCCCGCGGTGGTCGGACGGTGCCGTCATCCTGTTTCAGGGCGACTCGATCACAGACGCCGGCCGGGATCGCAAGGTCGCCGACCCCAACCTGCCGAGCGGACTCGGCTCGGGCTACCCGCTCCTGGTTGCCGCCGCCGCACTCGCCGCGCATCCTGATCGCGGCCTCCGGTTCTACAATCGCGGAGTCAGCGGCAACAAAGTGCCCGATCTGCAGAAGCGGTGGGCCGACGACACCCTCGCCCTCAAGCCCGACGTACTCAGCATTCTCGTGGGCGTCAACGACTTCTGGCACAAGCTGGGACTGGGGTACACCGGCACCGTTGAGGATTACGAGCGCCAGTACACGGCCCTGCTGGACGACACGAAGCACGCGCTGCCGCAGGTGCGCCTGATCGTGCTCGAGCCGTTCGTATTGCGGTGCGGCGCCGTCGACGATCGCTGGTTCCCGGAATTCGATCAACGCCGGGCGGCGGCCGCGCGTGTGGCGCAGCACGCCGGCGCGACGTTCGTGCGGCTGCAGGACGTTTTCGACGATCGTGCCCGCAAGGCCGCCCCGCAGTACTGGGCCGCCGACGGCGTCCATCCCACGCCGGCGGGCCACAGCGTGATCGCCGAGCGCTGGCGCCGCGCGGCAGACCTCTAGACCGTGTGATCAAATGACTCATCGCTCGCTCGTCCTCGCGACCGCATTAGCCTGCGCCGCGGCCTTCGCCCCCGCCCTCGCCCCCGCCCCGCTTGCGGCCCAGGGCACGGCGCTCGACGCGTTCCACGGCAACATCGCGGCGATTCACCACCGCGATCGTGCCGCGTATCTCTCCCACTACCTGCACACCCCCGCGCTCGCCCGCGTGGGCCCCGAGGGGCTCCATCAGGGCTACGATGACTTCGCCAAGGGAGCGAGCGACGGCTGGCCCGACACCCTCGTGGCCACCCACTTCCGGGTCGTCCCCGTGACGCCCGACGTGGCGTACGGCGTGTACCGCTATCGCGTCGTGGACTCGAGCGGCAGCGTGCGCGGCGTGAGTGAGCGGGTGCTGGTCCGCACGCCACAAGGCTGGAAGATCGCGGTGACCACCGCGTTCGCGGCGCCCGATGCACCGCCTCCGCCCATGGCCATCGTCGGGGCGACGCTGGTGGACGGCACCGGCGCCGCCGCCGTCCGCGACGCCGTGGTGCTGATGCGCGACGGACGGATCGCCTGCGCCGGTTCGCGGACCGCCTGCCCCGTCTCGTCCGACGCCGACAGCGTGAGCGCTCGTGGCAAGTGGATCGTGCCCGGCTTGATCGACACGCACGTGCACTTCTCGCAGACCGGCTGGGTAGACGGGCGACCCGACGCCCTGGACCTGCGCGATCGCTACCCCTACGAGACCGTCGAGGCGGAGCTGCGCGCGCGCCCAGAGCGGTTCTTTCGGTCCTACCTCTGCAGCGGTGTCACCTCGGTGTTCGACGTCGGCGGATACCCCTGGACCCTCGCGCTCCAAGAGCGCACCTCGCGCAGCACCACCGCGCCGCGGGTCGTCGCCGCGGGGTCGCTGCTGTCGACCATCGATTTCTGGCTGAACCTCCCCGACCAACGTCAGTTCATCTATATGTCGGACGAGGCCGCCGTGCGGCAGGCCGTGCGGGCCCACAAGGCCTGGGGCGCCGCCGCCATCAAGGTGTGGTACATCATGCCGCCGCAGCCTCCCGATACGGCGCGCATGTCCGCCCTGGTGCACGCCGCCGGCGACGAGGCACAGAAGGTCGGGCTGCCGCTCATCGTGCACGCGACCGGATTGTGGGAGGCGAAGGACGCGGTACGCGCCGGAGCGCGCGTGCTGGTCCATTCGGTGTGGTCGGCGCCCGTGGACGACGAGTTCCTGACGCTCGCGCGGCGCCAGGGCACGATCTACGTCCCGACGCTCACGGTACCGGATGGCTACCGCCAGATCGCGGCGCGCCGCTTCGCCCGCGATCGGCAGCCGCTGGCGTGCGTCGACCCCGCGACGCGCGCCAAGGCACTGGCCACCGACAGCGTGGCCCTTGCCCGACGCCCCGGCGATTCCGTGCTCGCGGAGCGGACCACGCGCACGGCCCGGTTGTTCGCGCAGGGCCAAGCGAATCTCAAGCGGGTCCACGACGCCGGCATCCCCATCGCGCTCGGCACCGATGCCGGCAATCCACTCACGCTCCACGGCGCAGCGGTGTTCATGGAGCTCGGGGCGATGCAGGGGTCGGGTCTAGCGCCGCGCGATGTGCTCGTGGCCGCTACGGCGAACGCGGCTCGCGCGCTGGGGCTCGACAGCACGGGCACGGTCACGCCGGGTAGCGTGGCCGATCTGCTCGTGCTCGATGCCGATCCACTCGTTGACATCCGCAACGTTCGCGACATCGCGCTGGTCGTGCGGCGAGGCGAGATTTACACCCGTCACGAGCTCGAATACTAGGCCGACCCTTCTCCCACGAGGTTCAGGTTCACATGCGCCCACACGCACGTGCGCTCCACGCGCTCGCGGCCGCCTGTCTGCTCGTCGCACTCGCGCCCGCTCCCAGCGGCGATCTGCGCGGCTTCACCGCCGAGTCCGCCAAGGCCCAACGCGACTGGGAGAGCAAGTTCCGCGCGCTGCCCGCTCCCGACTCGCTGCGCGAGTACATGCGGCGCCTGTCCGCGCGACCTCACCACGTGGGATCGGCGTACGACAAGGACAACGCCGAGTGGATTCTGGCGAAGTTCAAGAGCTTCGGGCTCGATGCCGCGATCGAGACGTTCGACGTGCTGTTCCCGACGCCGAAGGAGCGCGCCGTGGAGCTCGTGGCGCCCACGCGATTCGTGGCGAAGCTCGAAGAGCCGGCCGTGCCGGGCGATCCGACGTCGAGTCAGCGCGCCGAGCAGCTGCCGACCTACAACGCGTACTCGATCGATGGTGACGTGACCGCGCCGCTCGTGTACGTGAACTTCGGCGTCCCCGCCGACTACGAGCGCCTCGAGCGGCTGGGCGTCTCGGTGAAGGGCGCCATCGTGATCGCGCGCTACTTCGGATCGTGGCGCGGTATCAAACCCAAAGTGGCGGCCGAGCACGGCGCGGTGGGCTGCATCATCTACTCCGATCCCCGCGACGACGGCTTCACGCAGGGCGACGTGTACCCGCAGGGTCCGTGGCGCCCCAAGGACGGCGTGCAGCGTGGCAGTGTAATGGACATGCCGCTCTACCCTGGCGACCCGCTCACGCCGGGTGTGGGAGCGACCAAGGACGCGAAGCGGCTGCAGGTGAGCGAGGCACCGACCATCACCAAGATCCCCGTGCTGCCGATTTCCTATGGCGACGCGCAGCCGCTGCTCGCGGCCCTGCGCGGTCCCGTGGCGCCGCAGGAGTGGCGCGGGGGGCTCGGTCTCACCTATCGCATCGGCCCTGGACCCGCCAAGGTGCACCTGCGCGTCAAGTCCGATTGGAGCTTGAAGACCCTGTACGACGTGATCGCGCGCATTCCCGGGGCGTCCGCGCCGGACGAGTGGGTGATCCGCGGCAACCATCACGACGCCTGGGTGAACGGCGCCGAGGACCCGATCTCGGGCCTGGTGCCGCTGCTCGAGGAGGCGCGGGCGTACGGCCAGCTGCTGAAGCAGGGCTGGAAGCCCCGCCGCACCATCATCTACGCGGCGTGGGACGGTGAGGAGCCGGCGCTGTTGGGCTCGACCGAGTGGGTCGAGGCCCACGCCGACGAGCTGGGCGCGAAGGCCGTGGCGTACCTGAACAGCGACACCAACAACCGCGGCTACCTGGACATGGGTGGCTCGCACTCGCTCGAGGCGTTCATCAACGACGTGGCGCGGGACATCGAGGATCCGGAGACCAAGCTCAGCGTCTGGAAGCGGGCCCAGCTCCGCGCCATCGCCGACGCGACGACCGCGGACGGTCGTCAGGAAGCGCGCCAGCGTGCGGACTTGCGCATCGACGCCCTCGGGTCCGGGTCGGACTTCACACCGTTCCTGCAGCACCTCGGCGT
>DATEGE010000107.1:0-37736 GCA_035280265.1 Gemmatimonadales bacterium
CGTATGAAGCGTCTCACGCTGTTGTTGTTAGGTCTCGCGTTGGGTGTCGCCGCGACGGCCAGCGCGCAAGGCCTGACGATGCAGATGTCCAACGGCTGGACGTTCACGTTCGCAGGCAACGTGAACGTCTTCTGGGTGTTCACTCACACCGATAGCAGTACTCTCGGTCCCGGATTCAGCAATTCGAGTGTCCGCACGGGCTTGCTGCCGGCGTTCGCGACGTTCGAAGCCAAGGGCAAGGAGGCCGGGCTGAACCTCGGCATCCACTTCGGCTTCGCTCCGCAAATTCAAAACGCTGGCGTCCATGACAACTTCGGCAATGGCACCCAGGCCGGAGCCCAGATCGACATGCGCCAGGTGTACCTGACGATCGGCTTCAAGGACGGGTCGCAGATTCTCGCTGGACGCGAGCTCGGCCTGTTTGGTCGCCAGAACATCGTGCAAGACATGACGCTGTTCGGCGTGGGCGCCGTGGGCATCGCGCCTTCCGGGTCAGGTGCCGGGGCACAGGGAGGCGGCACGACGCTCGGGCGGATCGGCTACGGATACATCTATCCCAACTTCAACGCCCAGGTGACCTACAGCACCAAGCCGGGCCAGGCCCAGCTGAGCATCGGGTTGTTCCAACCGAGCACGCTCGGCAGTGGTGGTTACGTGTACACCACCATTCCGCGCGTAGAGGCGGAATTTACCTACAATCAGAAGTCTGGCCAGAACTCGTACGTGTTCTGGGCGGGCGGTCTGTGGCAGTCGACGAAGAACGCTGCCACCGGTGGTAACACGTTGAGTTCGGTGGGTGGCACCGCCGGTATCAAGGCGGGCTTGTCCGACCTTTCGATCGTCGTGAGCGCATACATCGGATCGGGGTTGGGCAACGTCTTGATGTTCTCGGGTCAGGAAGTCGCCCCGTCGGGGACCGACGCGCGGAAGTCTGATGGCGGCTACGCGCAGGTCATGTACAAAGTCGGACCGAAGACGAACCTCGGGGCCAGCTGGGGGTTCAGCCGGCTGAAGAACGCGAGCACCGGTGAAACCGCGGGCAGCGGTGGCAACAACGCCGTGCGCACGCAATGGAACCTGGCTACGGTTGGCGTCTA
Organism: Gemmatimonadales bacterium; assembly: GCA_035280265.1. GTDB lineage: Bacteria > Gemmatimonadota > Gemmatimonadetes > Gemmatimonadales > GWC2-71-9 > AG41. Next base: position 1,098 of record DATEGE010000107.1, read on the forward strand.
CCATCAATGGACCAAGTCGCTGAAGTTGGTCTTTGAAGGCAGCCGTGAGCAGGAGGGCATTGGCGCCAATCGACCGGCGCAGATTGACATCTCCGGCGGGTTCATGCTCTTCTACTAGACGACCGCCGGACGCAGAAACGTCAAGAGGCCGGGAGCGATCCCGGCCTCTTACGTTTCCCCGTCACGTCTCTCCGCGATGCCTTTCCGAGACGCTTTTCGTCTATTTGTATCTGTAAGTAATCCGCCCTCTCGTCAGGTCGTACGGCGACAGATCTACTGCGACTCGGTCACCTTGCAAAATCCGAATGTAATTCTTCCGCATCTTGCCGCTGACGTACGCCAACACCTCGTGCCCGTTCTCGAGCTTCACGCGGAAGGTCGTGTTGGGAAGCACTTCCGTGACCGTCCCCATCATCTGTATCGCGTCGCCAGCCACGCTCGCCGTCGCTCTCCTTCTCCCGTGAAGCCACGGGGGATCGTCACGCCCGCACGCTGTGGGGATCCATTGTATCGTCCCGCGGAGTATCGGCGCCGCGCTGGATGTACGACGCGTGCCGCCCGCAGGCCTGACAGGTCAGCGTCACCCGCTCCGTCGCGAGCGGCGCTCGGTCTCCACGGCGGCGCGGCACCCGCACGATCGATCGCGTCGCGCAGGAGGGGCAGACGAGCGGCACGTGCTGACGGTCCGCCGCAATCAGCGAGAGCGCCTCCGGCGCCCGATACTCCTTCACTCCGCGTCGTCCCACGGCCGCTGGTGACCTCCAACGGAGAAATCTAGCCACCCCTGGAAGAAACCCAGCCCCTAGCCCCTAACCCCAAGCCCCTGGCCCCACCTTGACACCTCCTCCCCGAGGCGTATCTCTCAATCAGTCCGGAAGTTGCCTCAGAGGAGCCCATGGATCGCCTCCCGTACCGACCGCTTGCCGAGATCGAAGTAGACGCCGTCCGGCCGGAGGCCCAAGGCTTCATGCTCACCGGCCAAGGGCCCGATCACACCGAGTACCAGCTCGACCTTCGGTTCGACATGCCGCTCGATGTCCGCACCCGCACCGTGCTGGGGGAGCTGCTGTCGCACTCCGACCTGATCATCTCGTGCCGGGCGGCGAGCGGGCTCACGCAGGCCTTGCGCCAGCGTCGTAACCCGGCGCCACAGCGATAGTTCCAACCCCGTTTGTGAGAAAAATCCTTGACGCTCTAAAACGCTCGTAGTAGCTTGGCGCGACCTCTAGCCGGACAGCGTGCCCCATGCCAGCCGAGCTCGGCGGGTCGCAGATCTCTTCGCTGCTCGAGGCCCTGCCCGGTATCGCCAGTGTGCTCCGCAGCCCGGTGGCCGATGCGCTGGTCAAGGCCATCCGTGCCGCCGCTGGCGTCGGCGAGTTCACCTGGGACGATGCCGATGAGCTGGTGCGCTACGCCGTGCGGCGCGGGTTGATCGGCCCCGAGGAGGGTGATCGGGTGCTCGCGGACGTTGCCGGACCCCTCAAGGCCAAGCCGAAGCCGGCGCGCGCCACCAGGCCCAAGGCACTGCCCAAAAAAAAGCCCGCGAAGAAGAAGTCCCGGCGGTGAAGCGTCCAGTCGCATTGCTGCTCCTGGCGGGAGCCGGGGCGTGTACTCGCACCCCCCGGCCGGCGCCGGTCACGCCCGCCGAAATCCCGGGCCTCATCGCGCGAGCGCAGCAGCGTCCCCACGATGCCGCTCTCCAATTCCGGCTCGCTGCTGCGCTCGCGAGCGCCGGGCGCTGTGACTCGAGCCTAGTCGTGGCCGGCTCGGCTGCCCGGCTCGAGCCGGACAACGTGCTCGGCCCTCTGATCGTGGGCGCGTGTCAGGAGCGAGCCGACCGCTACGACGAGGCCGTGGCCACATACAACGACTTCGCAGCGCAACGCCCCCGCGCGCGCGGCGTGGCGGCCGTCCGGGCAAAAGCGCAGCTGGCGCTCCGCACTGCCGCCGAGCGCACCGCCCAGCAGGCGCTCGCTCGGGAAGCCGAGCTGGCGCAGCAGCCTCCACAAGCCTCCACGGTGGCCGTGCTACCGCTGGTAATCGCGGGCGACTCGAGCGTGCAGCCGTTGTCCCGCGGGCTTGCCGAGCTCATCACTACCGACCTCGCCTACATTCGCACGCTGCATCTGCTCGAGCGGCTGCAGATCGGTGTGCTGATGGACGAGCTCAAGCTGGGCGCCAGCGAGCGCGTCGATCCGAACACGGCCGCTCGTGTCGGTCGCTTGTTGCGCGTCGAGCGCATGGTTCAGGGAACGGCGACGATCCCGCCCAGTGGGGACGTGCAACTCTCCGCAACGGTCGTGACCGGCACGGGCGTCGTCCGGCCGGTCGGACAGGTGACGGGCACGTTTCCGCGGCTGCTCGAGCTCGAAAAGCAGGTGGTGTTCGACCTCGCGACGCAGCTCGGCATCGAGCTCACGCAGGCCGAACGCGAGCAGATCCTGCGACAGGGACCGACGAGCCTCGCGGCATTCCTCGCCTACAGCCGCGGGCTCGAAGCGTCAGACCAGGGGGACTACGCTACAGCCGCCCGCCATTTCCGCGCGGCGGCGCAGGCCGATCCGAGCTTCCAGGCGGCGCAACAACGGCAACAGGCCGCGTTGGCTGCACCGGCTGTCGAGCAGGGCACGGGAGGGGAGATTGTCAGCGTGGTGGACGCGCTCGAGCAGGTCGCGGGAGCCTCAGCGCCGGGAGGGACGGTTGGTGGAGCCGGGGGGATCCTCACTTACGGCGCGCGCGACGTCGTACCAGCCGTCGGTGACGTGATCGCCGACGTCAGGTTGCCGACGGGCAGCTCGACCATCGACCGGCACCTGACATCGGAAGCGCTTGGCCTGCCCTCTATCGTTTCGGTCGCCAACGGAATCACTATCATCTTCAAACGTCCGCCGTGAAGTACGCCTGGTTGTGGCTGTGCGCGGCGATGCCGCTTGCCGCGCAGGGGCCAACCTCCGGGGTCGGACTTGTCGGCCGCACCGGGATCGTTGTCGATGGCTACGCGTTCGGGTCGCCCTACGCGTTCGACCACATTGTGGAATGGACCGTTCCGGTCAGCCTCGCGCGCCAGTTCGGGCCACGGTTCGCCGTAGACCTGTCGACCAGCTACGCCCACGCGTCCGCCACAACCACGAGCGGCACGTTCGAGCTTTCGGGCGCCACCGATACCGACGTACGGGCGAGCTGGACCGCCGTGCCGAGCCACTTGATCGTGACGATCGCCGGCACGCTGCCGACGGGAAAGAGGGCCGTGCCTGACTCGACCCTGCCGCTGCTCAGTGCTCTCGCGACGGAGCTCCTCGGTTTTACCACGCCGCGGTTCGGCACGGGGGGCGGGGTGACGAGTGGCTTTGGTACCGCATTTAAGGTGGGTGAGCGCTGGGCAATCGGAGTGGGCGGGAGCTATCGCTGGTACGCCCGGTACACCCCGGTGGCCGGGGGCAGCGCTCTCGAGCCGGGCGGTGAGGGACGCGCGCGATTCGGCGCGGAAGGGCCGATCGGGGGTGGTGGCTATCTTCGCAGCGCTGTCGTGTACGCGACGAGCGGCACGGACACTCTGAGCGCGGGCACGCGCAGCGCGAGCGGCGCGCGGTTCCTGTTGTATTCGGGGTTGAGCCTGCCCGCGGGCCGCGGCAGCCTGTTCCTCTACGCCTACGACCGGTATCGTCTTCGCCCTCGGGGCTACGACTCGACGGTGGTTCAAGTGCCCCGCGGCAATGTGCTCGCACTGGGTGCGCGGCTCGAGCGGCCGCTGTCGCCGGCGGTGAGCCTCGCCCCCAACGTCGAGTTCCGCGACGAGCTCGTCGGCGGTGCGACCGGCGGTCTCGGGCTGCTCGGATGGCTGGTGCGGCCCGGCGTTGACGTGCGCTACCGTGCCAGCGGCACGATCACCATTCTGGTCCAGGCCCAGACGGCGCTCGGTCGGGTGGCAGCCAGCGGAGCCTCCGTGTCGCTCATAGGCCCGCGGGGCGTTGTATTGCTCGAGTGGGCTCGGTGATGCGGCCGGTCCGTCAGTGGCTTCCGCTTCTGATTGCCGGCGCCGGCGGCGGGGTGGCGTGCGCCGAATGGGCGGGCCGCGCGCTCGGTGGGGGGGGCGGCTCGGGGCTGTCGGTCGTGCCTGTCTTCGCCGTTGTGGGGCTTGGCGGTGGTGGGACCGTGCTATTCGACGATCTCGACGTCTTGCGGGTCATCGTGCGCAGCTCCACTCAAGCCACCGTCGTAGATACGTCGGTTCCGGTGGACGCAGCCGGAAACGCAACACTCACCGTCCCTGTGCTTGCCGTGGGGTCGGCGCAGACCTATCAGGTAAGCCTCCAGGGTATCCGCTCGCGCGACGGCGCTGTCCTGTACACAGGCAGCGATACGGTCACGGTCACGCCCGCTCGCGCCACCCGCGTCGACTCGGTGCCCGTGGCGTACATCGGACCCTGCGGGGTCGGCGCGGGATGCCGGGTAACCGTTGCACCGCAGGACTCCACGCTTGCGGCAGGCGGCTCGATGCTGATGCGCGTGAACGTGGATTCGGCGGGTGTCCCGGTCGCCGGCGCGCCGGTGGCCCTCACGAACGTGACGCCCACGCTGATCCTGGTCGCCTCTGACGCCCACGTCACCGCGCTCCTGACGGCGACTGGAGGCGCGGCGCGCGTCGCGGCGGCAATCCGGGGCGCGGCGGATACGCTGCGGCTTACGGTCGCTGCGCTCACGGCTCCGGCGGCGGTCGTGATAACGCCGGGATACGTCACGCTCACGACGTTAGCGCCGGGAAACTCGGCGCAGCTCACCGCCGCAGTCACCGACCTCGCGGGGAAGCCGCTGTCGCCTGCCCTCGCGACCTGGACGAGCAGTGCCCCCCAGGTGGCGCTCGTTTCGAGCACCGGACTCCTGACCAGCGTCGCGCGCGGCAGCGCGATCGTAGTCGCGAGTGCCGCGCCGGGGGTTGCGGACTCCGTGGCGGTGGTGGTCGGCGACCCGACGCTCGTTCCCGGCAACGCCATCGCCCTCCCGCTCACCGGCGGTCGGAGCTTTGGCGTCGGGAGGGTCGGCCAACCCGTCGCGGTCGACATCGTCGTCGATCTCAAGGCGGTGACGGCGGGACTGCTCGCGAGTTACGACGCGCGGTTTACCTGGAACACCGCGGCGCTCAAGTTCGACAGCACGCAGGCGGGGAGCATTGCACTACTCACCGTCATTCCGGACACGGCGGCGAGCGGCATCCTGCACTTCTCCGGCAGCGACCCAATCGGACAGGGCGGCTCGCCTACGCTGGTCCGTCTCTGGTTTACTGCTACCGGCGCCGGACCGTCCAATCACGTCCTTGGGGTGAACGTGCTGACGGCTGTCGGCCCCGTCGATCTGCTCCCTGGCCTCCTCGTGGCCCCCGGCAACGCGACCATCACGCCGTAGCGCCCTAGACCCGGAACCCGCGCACCAATCCCCGGAGCTTCTCCGCCGCCTGCAGCAAGTGCGCTGCGGCAGCGGCCATCTGCTGGGTTGAGGCGCCCTGTTGTTGGGCCGCTGCCGTCACCTGTTCAGCTCCGGCGGCGTGGGCCGTGGCGCGCCCCGCCACCTGCTCCGCCTGGGCTTGCAACCGCGTCGTGGTCTCACGGTTCGCTTGCGCGGCCATGCGCACGCGGGCGGCCGTCTGCTCGACCAGCTCCACCGCCGCCGCGATCTCGCCGAGCCCGCGGGCTGCCCCTTCGGCGACCGACTCGATACCGCGGACCTTCGCCTGGCCCGCCGCCATGGTCGCGGTCACGTCTTCCATCTGCTCCCGGATCATGCTGGTAGTGCGAGTGACCGCTTCGGCGGCGCGCGCCGATTCGTCGGCAAGCTGGCGCACTTCCTCCGCGACGACGGCGAACCCCCGTCCATGCTCGCCGGCTCGCGCGGCCTCGATCGCCGCGTTCAGCGCCAGCAGGTTGGTCTGCGACGAGATCCGCTTGATCAGCTCCACGAAGTCGTCGATCGCGGCGCTGAGATCGCCGAGCTGCGCGATCTGCTTCGAGGTGGTCTGCACTACTTCCCGCACGTCGAGCAGGACGGTCCCGGCGGCCGCCACGTCGCCGCGATGGCGGTCGGCCACAGAGCGGATCTCCTCGCCCAGCTGCGCGGTCCGCCCGGCCGCCTCCGCCATGTCGCCGGTGGCGGCGCGCAGCTCCTCCAGTCCCGTTCCCATGGAGGCGAGCGCCGCGCGCTGATGATCCGCGCCACCCGAGATCTCCACCATGGAGTTCGACACTTCACTCGACGAGGCGGCGAGCTGCTCGCTCACGGCCGACAGGTCACCCGCGGAGCTGGCGATCATGTCCGACTCACCAATCACCTCACCCACGATCTGCCGCAGCCGGTCAGCCATGTGCTGCATCGCGTCCGCCAGCACGCGGAACTCGCGCGGCATGGCGCCCGTGGTGACGGGCCGCAAGTCGCCGGCGCCGAATCGTTCGGCCGCCGTGACGAGCCGGCCGAGCGGGCCTTGCACCGACTGCAGCGTGTAGCGCGACAGCAAGATGCCGCCGAGCAGGAGGGCGGCAACGAGGGTCCAGAGGGCGCGCTCCCGTTCCTGAGCGTCGATGGTCAGACGATCGGCCGTGTGCCCCGCCTTCTGCGCCTGACGCCGCGACAGATCTCGCACCAGCCGCGTGAGCTCCGCCGCCTGCGGGCGCACCGTGGCCGCCCGGGCCAGCGCCTCCTGATCCCGTCCCAGGTCGCGCAGTGCGTGAGCGATCGAATACTCGGTCTGGATCATCGCGTGCAGCTGCTTCACCCGGTTGATCGCGAACCGATCCTCGAGGGTGGAGCCGCCTAACGCGTCCAGGCGACGTTGGTACGCGTAGGCCTCGTCGGCCGTCGCCTGAAACGCTCGCCGCGCCACGTCGCCGGGGGTCGCGAGATATTGCTCGGCTGCCCGCATCTCTTCCAGCACGCTCGTGACGAGCCCGCTCCCCACCTCCGTCGAGGAGCGCAGGTCGCGTAGCTCGTCCTCCACCGCCGCCCGCAGCCGCCGCAATGTCGTCGCGCCCGCAATCGCGGTGGCGACGAGTCCGGCCATGAGCAGCGCGAGCCCGATGAGAATGATACCGCGGATCGTTTCGAGGGGGCCGCGCATCACCGCGCCCCTGGCGTCACCAGCCGGCCGTCCTGCACCACGCCGATGGTGACGCTCCTCCCCGGCACGTCGCCATTGGCGTCGAAGACAATCGTGCCCGTCACGCCCTCGAATGGCGCCTTTCCCCGGCCCAACCGCGCGAGGTAGTCCCGCACCGCGTGCCGCTTAGGGCCGGCGTCGGCCACCGCCCGCGCCAGCAGCCGTACGATGTCGTAGGTCCCCGCGCCCCGGTGGTCCGGTCGTTCACCATGGAATGCGCGGGCGTACTCCGCCACGAACGCCGCGTTACGCTCGCCCGGTCGGTCGGCGAGGTAGGCCGACGATACGTGAACGCCTTCCGCGAGGGCCCCGTCAGCCTCGATTCCCGACAGCGCGTCCCCTCCGAGCACCGGCCACGTCAGTCCCAGTGTGCGCATCTCGCGCAGGGCCAACTCCGCCCCGGGTCGCTCCGCCGCCAGGAACAGCGCATCCACGCCGGCGCGACGCATCCGCGACAAATACGGCTCCAGTGAACGCGTCGTGGCCACGTAGGGATCGGCCTCCACCACTCGCCCGCCCAGCCGCTCGACCTCCGCGGCGATCGTGCCTCGCACGCCGCGGCCGTAGTCGTTGTTGACGTAGATGATGGCCAGTCGCCGTGCACCGAGCGTCTGCAAGGCGAAGCGCGCGAGCACCGGCCCGTGTTGTAGGTCGCTTGGGCACACGCGGAAGGCGTAGGGACTGATCCCGGACAGGTCTGGACTGGACGCGGACGGCGAGATCATCACGACCGGGTCCGTGCCCCCGCCATAAATCTGGGCCGCGGCGATCGACGCGCTCGACGTGAGGTGGCCGATCACCGCCACGACCGCTGGGTCGGCGTACAACTCCTCCGCCACCCGCACCGCTGCGTCTTCGTTCGCCGAGTCATCGGCGACGCGGAGCACCAGGGAGTCGCCTCGGACACCTCCCCGGCTATTGATCTCGCGCACGGCGAGCTGGGCGGCGTGGAGCATCGAGGCGCCCCACGGCTGGGAGAACGGACCTGCGAGGCCGATCACAATCGGGCCACTCGGGCGCGAGCATGCCGCGATCACCACCGCCGCACACACCAGAGTTGACCTGCGCAGAAGGCCCTCCAAGTTCGGTCGGGAAAACGGGATGACTGCCATCGGCAGGGCGCGGGGCAAGGTTAAGCTCGGCATGGGGGAAGCGCAACATTTCCCACACACCCACAAGATTTCCACCCGGTTTTCCAGACTAGTGTGGACAAGTCCGATTTGCCCCACCGCCCGGCCGGGATAGCTTGATGCAAATGGAACCGTCGCTCTCCCTATACCGATTTGCCGGTGCCCTCGAGCCGCTGCTGACGGCGGCGGATGCGGTCGCCTTCGAGCGCGCGTGGGAGACGAGGCGGCTCGACCGGGTCGCCTGGAGCGCGCTGGAAATGGCGCGGCGCAGCGACGCCGGGGCCGTCGAGTTGGCGCTCCACCAAGTGGACCGCCGTCTCCTCGCTGCACTGGAGCGTTGTCGCGCCTTCCCCAACCCCCCCGACCCGCATCTCGTGACCTTCCGCGTTCCCGCCCTCGAGCGCTGGCAGCACGCAGCGGCCGCCGCGTTGGTAGGGGCTCGCTGGGGAATCGCCGGGTTGCGAACGGTGATCGCCGACACGGGTGCGCCGCTCGGCCGTCGCTACTTCGCGTTCCTCGGGCTCGCGGAGCGCCACCCGGACGAGGCGTGGCCTCTATTCGAACGCTACCTCGTAACGCCCGGCGCCCATCACGCCTTCGTTGCGGCCGCCGTCGAGGCAGCGCGCTACTACGCCGGTCACGGCGACGTGCTGGTGCGCCTGTTCCACCGCATCCGCGGCGATCAACTGCTGCGCCGCTTTCTGGGCCCCAAGATCCTCGAGTCGCTTTACGTCCTGGGCGAGGCGCGCAGCCTACCGTTGTTCCAAGAGTTGCTTGTGTGCGGCCACACCGATGCCGACCCCGATCGCTGTGAAGTCACGCGCGCCCTGGTCGCCGTGCGGCGGCTTACCGGCCGAGTCGCGGCCAGCGTCAAGTTCGCGGATAGCGACGACGCCGCGGTGCGCCGGACTTTGGACGCCGCTGAACGACGCTACGAGGCAAACCGGAATCGGATCGTGCCAGTGGTCGTGATATAGTCGGACAGCCGGACGGTCGAACTGTCCGTCAGTCCGACTGTCCGACGAATCTCCAGAGCTTCTTGCGGTACTCTGTCCCGCCGACGTCGTACGTGTCGTTGTGCCCAGCGCCGTGAATCACGACGACCTCGACTGGTCCAGCGGCCGCCGCTGCCACGGCCAACCCCATGTCCGGCGGCACCAGCCGATCGGCGTCGCCGAGCAAGATCAGCGTTGGGCAGTGGACGCGCCTAACGTTCGCGATGTTGTCGAGCCGTAGGGTCAGCACGAAGCTCGGAACCAGCGCGTATAAGTGCCGCGCCATCGCCCGGGCACTCGTGAACGGCGATTCGAGGATCAGTCCCGCGGTGGGATGGTGCGCCGCGGTGTGCGAGGCGACGGCGCTGCCGAGCGAGCGACCGTAGACGTAAATCCGCCGCGGATCGACGTCCCGCCGGGCCACGAGGGCTGCGTAGGCCGCGTCGGCCGCCGCGTACAAGCCTGCCTCCGTCGTCCGGCCCTCACTGCCGCCGTATCCGGGGTAGTCCACCACCAGGACGGCTGCGCCGGGTGGCTGAAACTCGCGCACGATCGGCCAGATCGCGGCGACGTTCTCACCGTTGCCGTAGAACCAAAGGAGGCCGCGCGAGGCGCGGGAGGTCTGTGGTGGTTGTGGAGGATGGTGGAGGTTGGTGGAGGTAGCGCCCTTCACCACCTTCGGCCTCAAATACCAACCGACCAGCTTCGTCCCGTCGCCCGACACGAGCTCGACGCGCTCGGCGTCCTGCACACCCATCTGACGCGGATCGGGTACGGTCGCCCGCGGCGCCGGGAAGGCGAGCCGCTCCTGGAATCGCCACGCTAACAACACCAGGAGCGCATAGGCAAGCCCGAGGCCCACGATGATGCGGAGCACGAGCATGCGGAAAATTAACTTGCACCGCGCGACCGGAATACAAATCTTTGGGGCGTGTCCACGCAACTGATCTGTCCGTCGTGCCGGGCCGAGATCCCGTCCGGTGCGGCGTTCTGTCCCGCGTGTGGCTCACCCTCACCGACGGTGATAACTGGTGAGCGGGCTTCGGCGGCGCCCACCGGCGGGGAGCCCGTCGTCCCCACGCTCGAGCGCTTGGCCCGGGCGCTCGGCCCCAAGTACGAGGTCAAGCGGCTGGTAGGTCGCGGCGGGTTCGCCGAAGTGTACGAGCTGTGGGACCGAGACCTCGATCGCCGCCTCGCCTGCAAGGTGCTCCATCCCGAGATCGCCTGGACACCGGGTATGTTGACGCGGTTCCGTCAGGAAGCGAAGGCGCTGGCCCGGCTGCAGCATCCCGCGATTTTGCCGATTCACTTCGCGGGCGACGGCGACGGGCTGGTGTTCTACGTGATGCCCTTCATCGAGGGCGAGTCGCTGGCGGACGCGCTGCGCCGGCGGGGCCCATATGGGGTCGACGAGGCGCTCAAGATCGTCGAATCCGTGCTCCAGGCGCTGGCTCACGCCCACGCCCACGGGCTGGTCCACCGCGACATCAAACCCGACAACGTGATGATCGAGGCGAAGACAGGCCGGGCGCTCCTGCTCGACTTCGGAATCGCCAAGCTGCTCGACCCCGGAGCCGCAGCGGGCGGCGCCAAGACGGCCACTGGCTTCACCGTCGGCACCGTGCAATACATGAGCCCGGAGCAGGCGCTCGGCCAGCCGGCGCTGGACGGGCGCAGCGACCTGTACGCGCTCGGCGCCATGTTGTACCAGATGGTGACTGGCACGCCGCCGTACGACGGCGACTCTAGCGCCGAGATCGTGGGCAAGCACCTCGCCGATCCCGTGCCGGTGGCCAGCGACGTGAATGCCAAGATCCCTCGCTGGCTCTCAGCGGTGATCGTCAAATGCCTGGCGAAGAAGCCCGAGGACCGGTTTCAGAATGCCGAGGGGGTGCTGGCCGCGCTCGAGGCCGGGCGGGCGTCCGGCTCCGCTCGCGGAGTCGGCGTCAAGACGTTGGAGCGGCAAGTGCGGCGCTCGGGCGAGATGCGCCGCTTTTCCGGGCGCCTCGGCTGGTGGGTGGCGGGCGCGCTCGCTCTGGTGTTGGTGGGCGGCGGCTGGGCCCGTCGCGCCGGGTACTTGGGGTCGGGCGTCGGGTTCTTGCACAATGATCTGATCGAGCCGATCGAGCTGCTGCGCGACGGCGTGCCGGCGGACACGGTGGCAGGCGCTGCTACCGTCCGGCTGAGGCAGGGTCGCGGCGAGCTGCGTTGGCGCCTGCTGCGGCCTGGGACCCCGGGCATCGGAGAGGCGCTCGAGGGTCCCCTTCCCCTGCTGGAGCGCGTGCGCGGGCGGCGGCTCGCTACGGTGACGGCGACCGCGGGCGGCCAGGCGTACTTCGCGCCGCTCATCACCAACACCAGCTCCTCGGACATCACACTCGAGGTGAATCCCGGAACCGCCGCGGCGGTGCGCTGCAATTGCCTCGTGCCGAAGGGCGCCGCTGGCATCCACATCGGCTACTACCGGCTGTACCAAAACTCGAGTGTTGCGGCGTACAACAGTGCCCATCCGTACTTCGGTCCTCACGTCGACCGACAGGGTTTCGCGACCCGCGTCGCGCCGCACAGCGGCGCCGTGGTGCTGACGTTTTGACCGCGGGTGCCCCCGGCGAGGACCTCGATCCGCGACTGGTAAGCCGGGCGCGCGGCGCCCTGCTCGGCCTGGCGGTCGGCAACCAGCTCGGAGTCCCCACCGAGGCGCTGGGTACAGCGCAGGCGATCCGCGTGGCGTTTCCCCAGGGCGTACGCGATCTCGTCCCGCCACCCAAGGGCTCGCCGTTCGACGACGACGCGGCCATGGCCCTGCTGCTCGCCGAGTCGCTGATCCAGAAGGGCGACTTCGACGCGAACGACGTGGCGCAACGCTGGGTCAAGTGGATGAAACTGGACGGCCGCGGGATCGGCCTCACCACACAGCGCGCTTTGCGGCTCATCGAGCGCGGCACGGAGCCGTTCGAGGCCGGCCGCCTGACGCTCGGCCCGCGGTCCGCGTCCAATGGCGCCGTGATGCGGTGCCTGCCCGTCGCCCTCCGCTACCGCGATAACGTGGACAAGCTCGTGCGCGTCTCGATGCAGCAAGCCGCCATCACGCACGCCGACGAGCGCTGCACGTGGGGGGCGGCGGCGGTGAACCTCGCGGCCCGTGAGCTGCTTCACGGCAACCAGCACTTCGTGGATGAGGTGTTACATCGCCTCGAGGGGGCCGCGCCGCGGGCGTTGCTCGACGCCATGCGGCGGGTCTTGTGGGAACCAGAGGGCGACCTGCCGATCGTCCAGCAGGGGGAGTACGGCTACGTGGTTCACTGCGTGGAGATCGCGTTCTGGTGCGCCGTCCACCGGCCATCGCTCGAGGACACGCTCATCTTTCTCGCCGAGGCCGGCGGCGACACCGATACGAACGCCGCGGTGGCTGGCGCGTTGCTCGGCGCGCGAGACGGCGAGACCGGGATCCCGCCTCGCTGGCTGGATCAGCTTGGGACTGCCCGCGGCATCACATCGCTGGCGGAACGACTGCTCCAGGAACGCTAGCTCTTGCGGTGGGTCACAGGCTTCGCATACGCCGCGATCCGGTCCATCACATCGAGGTCCAGGAGCATGATGGACACCCACCGCGCGGTGTTCCGCGCGCGCCAATTGAAGCGCACCAGACGCCGGCCGTAGCGCCACTCCCAGGCGCCCTTCTTGGCCAGGCGAGGCCGGCCGAACAGGCCGGTCAGCTCGCGCTTGGTGCGCTCGACCAGCGTCACGCCGTGCTTGTCGCCGAACCCGGCCGAGTCGAAGAACGCGACCGTGTGGGCGTTGCCCTCGACGAAGCTGGCGCTCAAGTAGCAGCGCGGCGCCGTGCCCGGGCCGCGGATCACCACGCCGCATTCCATCACCTGGGCCGTGCTGCGCGACGTCTCGCACCGCAGCGCGTCGCCATCCGCCAGCGTTCGGGCTCGTTCCACAAAGGCGCGATAGCTGATCCCCGGCGAGAAGCCGCGGTAGATGGGCAGCGAGGGTGAGGTGGGTGAGGACGGAGTGGGGCTCTGGCCCAGCACGGCCGCCGCGATCAGCAGCACGGCGATGATCGAGCGCATGTGCCACCCAATATAGGGCCGAAAACGAGAGCGGGCCCGGGGAACCCCGGACCCGCTCGAGCGTCGATCAGCCCGCTCAGACCTTGCGGACGTTCTGCGCCTGCAAGCCCTTCGGACCCTGGGCGACCTCGAACTCGACGGTATCGCCCTCGGCGAGACTACGGAAGCCCTCGGCCTGGATCGCCGTGAAGTGGACAAACACGTCTGGACCCGACTCCTGCGCGATAAAGCCAAATCCCTTCGCGTCATTGAACCACTTCACCTTACCCTTTGCCATACCGTTTGAACCTCAGCACTAAGGGGCACTGCCCCGGACACGTTCGACCCTGGCCACCGCGACCAGAGACGGGCTCAAACAAAAACCGCGAGACAAGTGGTCCTCGCGGTGCGCAGACAAACCGGTGACGGTGCCACGTATTGCTTGAACCGGGGCCAAAGGTAGGGTCGAGGATCACCCCTGTCAATAGAGTAAATGCCGGGCGCTGCGGCGGTTGCGCGGTTGCACCCGAAGTGAAGCCAGCATAACGACAGTTTCCAGCCACTGCGCTACGCTATCGGGGCCGCTTCTCCTGCTTCGAGCTGTCTTCCTTCACGGGCTGCCCGATCGCAATCAGGAAATCGCGCCGCGCCGCCTCGTATGTCTTCATCCGCTTGTCCAGCGCCGCGGCGGTCGACGACGGCGTCGCCACCGCGCTGTCTTCGCAGGTCGGCGTGTACGCGATCAGCGAGTCGATCTGCGTGACGAGCCGCTTGGCTTTCACCCGCACGGAGTCCTCGTACGCGGTCGGGCTCATCTGCGGGCGGCCGCGCTTCAGAAACGCGCGGCCACTGCCGCACAAGCCCGCGAGAAAATGACCCGCGCGCCGCTGCATCGCGCTGTCATGCGTGCTCTGGGCACGCGTGACGCGGCTCACACCGTCCTTGAATTGGGCAATCCCGCGCGACGCCGTTTTCAGTCCCGTCAGGAACTTCTTCTGCTCGGGGCTCGGTGGTGCCGGCGGTGGCAGCGACTCCGCGTGTGCGGAGTCCATTGGCGGCGCTGGTGGCGGCGCCGGCTCCTGCGCGCCGAGCGCTGTCGCGGTGATCCACGTCATCACGACCAAGCAGCGCATCACAAGCTCCTCTGGTTGGTGGCTTGGAGCCCTGGTTATAATGTCACAATGACGGTTCCCGCAACCTCACGGAATACCCGCGAATTCGAGGATCGGGCCGACGCGCTCGCGCATTTCTTCCTGCGCGCGGGCGAGGCGCCGCGGCTTCTGGCCTACGACGATAGCGTCGGATGTCCACTCGACCAAGCGCTCGCCGCCATCGAGTGGACCGCGGCCGTCGGCATTCTCGCGCACGAGGACCTGATTCACGCCGCGCGGCTCAGTCCCGACGCATCCGCGGCCGTAGTGGAACGCAAGGACGGCGAGCAGCGCGTGTTCATCTACTTCGGGCCGCGCATGGATGCCCCACCGGCCGATCCCTACGAAGGCACGCTGTTGTACGACGAGCCCGGCGTACGAGCGTACATCTTCGCCCAGCGCGTGCACGCGATTGCCCACTTTCTGCGAGCCACGCTCGGTCTCGGCGCCGTCATCTCGATGCTCGGTCGCCGGGCCCCGGAGCTGCGCCACATCCGCCGCTGGCTGCAGGCATTGTTCAGCGAACCGCTCACCGGCTCCACACAGCTGCTCGCTGGTTGGTTCGCCACCGGGGGTGCTGGCGGGCTGTTCATTCCGAAAAACGCCGAAGCGCCGTACAGCTATCACGAAGTCGGGATGGAGGCATAACGAACACACTGCCGTCCTCCACAACCTCCACAACCTCAACTCTCCACAACTCCACATCGTGTGGACGGGCGCGCCAATGAGCGACGCCGGCAGGGGTTAGACTCCACACGCGGTGCACATCGAAGTGAGCTAACCCGAAGAAACATCGGCACTTGCGCGCTTTGAGGGCACCCCTATATTGCTCCCACGCGGCTTGGAGGGAAGGGTCGGGACCTGGTGTCTCCACTACGCCTTCAAGACGGGTCCGAGCGGAAATTCCGGGGAGGCCGCCGACGCAAACAAGGGCTCAGGCGGCCGGCGATCCGGGAGCAAGCTCTCCGGCTCGGATAGATAGGGCCAGTCGCGTGCTCTATCCGCGTCGACGTGGTGTCTCGACGCGCAGTGCGGAAGGTCGGTCCGCGACCCGATCTGACCCGTAGCACCCACATCGGTGAACCTTGCGGCCCGGCCAGGCTGCTTGGGGATGGAAGCCGGAGCTCTCGTTCGCCCTACCGAGCGACGCATCAGTCAACCGGCGGCGGCGGGATGAAGAACGGAGGGAGCAATCCCCCGGCTCCGGGTAACCGGTGTGCGGGGCCCCCGGGCGGCCTATCGTGCCGTCCCGGGGGCTTCGTGTTTATTATGCCCTCGTGTCAGTCACTTTGCCCCTCACCGCCGCCGGCGTCGCCATCGGGGTCTGGGCCTACGGCACCTACGAGCCCAACAGTCCGCTGTTCGGCCGCGCCGTCGGCCGCGGATCGCGCCGCGAGCGTGTCGTCTACCTCACCTTCGATGACGGCCCCAATCCTGGCGCCACACTGCCCATTCTCGAGACCCTCGCGGGTGAGCGTGTGCCCGCGGGCTTCTTCATGGTGGGAGAGCACGTGCGCCGGTTTCCGGACGTGGCCCGCCGGGTGGGCGCAGCGGGCCACGAGGTGGGGAACCATACGTTCCGGCACCGGAAGCTGCACGTTCAGGGACCGCGTCGCATCCGAGAGGAGCTGGAACGCACGCACGAGGTCATCACCACGGTAACTGGGCGAGCGCCGCGATCCTTTCGTGCGCCGCACGGCTACCGCAACCCGTTCGTGAGCCTCGCTACGCGGCGCCTCGGCTACACCGTGTTCGGTTGGACCTTCGGGGTGTGGGACTCGGATCCCCGCGTGTCCGCGGAAACGATCCGCTCCCGCGTGCGGCGCAAGCTCGCTCCCGGCGCCATCATCCTGCTCCACGACGGCGACGGCTACGATCCCGAGGGCGACCGGCTCCGCACCGCGCGCGCGCTCCCGGGAATCATCAGCGACGCGCGCGCGGCGGGCTATACCTTCCGGCCCCTCGCTGAGCTGCTCTCGTGAGGTCGCGCTGGCGGTGGCTGGGGTGGTTGCTGGCGCTCGTCGGGGCGGGGCTCGCGCTCAAGTTCTTCACAGGGTTTCCTTGGCGGGTGACGTTCGCGTCGCTGCTCGATGCGAACCCCTGGGTGCTGATCATCGCGCTCTTGGTCAACCTGTCGTCACTCGCCGCTAAGGGCTGGGCCTGGCACCTCATCTTGAAGCCGATCGCACCGCATGACTGGCGCGTCGCGCAGGAGGCGAACCTCGTCGGGTCGGCCGTCAACGACCTCGCCGTGGCGGTGGCAGGCGAGGCGGCTCGAGTGCACCTGATCGTGACCCGGGGCGGCGTCCCGGTCGGGGCCGCGGTCTCCTCGGTCGTGTGGACCCGCCTGGCGGAGGCGCTCGCATTGGCGCTGTTCCTCGTCATGGCCCCGAGCATGCTGCGGCTCGAGCCGTGGCTCCGCGTCCTCCAGGTGAGCGTGGGTCTCGCCCTCACGGTCGTCCTGCTGCTCGCGTGGGCCCGGGGCTGGGCGTGGATCGCCGACCAACTGCCGGCGCGGGTGCAGTCTCGGGTAGCGGTGTTGCGCTCGATGGGACGGGGTGGCCGCCTCTTCGCTCCCACGCTGCTGGCGCTGTACAACTGGGGCGCCCAGTGGGCTACCTATCACCTGGTCCTCCGCGCCACCCACGTCGCGGTGCCACTCGCTGCCTCCTTCACCGCCCTGATCGTCGCGAACCTGAGCGGAGTGTTCCGGCCGACGCCCGCCAACGTGGGCATCACCCAAGCGGCGCTCGTCGTCGGATTGCTACCGTTCGGAGTCGCCCCGGAGCAAGCGGTGGCCGCGGGGTTGGCGTTGCAGGGGTTGCAAGTGTTGCCCGTGTTGCTCTTGGGGGCGATGGTGACCGGGTGGCGGTTGGGCCAGCTCGATGCGCCGCTCCCCGGTCCGGCGCCGCGCTAAATGGTCGCCTCTCTCACGAAAAAGGGTGACGCCTGCGGCGGGCACCGTCCCTAGCTTGGGGCATGACGCCGCTGTTTGCGATGCCGGACAGCGCCCAGCGGCGGCGCGCGGCCGCGCTCGCCGACATCATCGACGCGCTCGATGCCGCGCGCTGCTCCGCCCGGCTCGCGCGGCTCGAAACGCAGGACTTCCTGCTGAGAGAGCTGCTGCTCGCCGTCGTCGAGCAACTCGGCCGGGCGGCCGGGATCGTGCGGCGCGTCGTCTGAGAGGGCTACGCCGGTCGCCGCGGCTCCGGACGACGCAGCGTCGGCAGCGCCGGATCGATGTCGTGCGCCTTGTGGAAGGGGAGTCGGGGGCTGCGGATCGGCAGCAGGTGCGCGATCGAGTTCGCATAGAACTGGAGCAGCGGCCGCCCGCGCGGCAGCACGATCAGGCTGTCGCCGTCCTCGACCACCAACCGCCGCATCCGGAGCATGCGCCAGGCGCGATCCCACACTTCGCGGATCCGCGTCCCGCCGCGCACCACCTTGGCGTTCACGTCGCGCAACCGGTCGCGCAGCTGATCCATTCGCTCGAGCACGTCGGCCTTGGCGATCACGGTCTGTCCGAATGACAGCAAGGCCGCGGCCGCGAGCGGCACCGGCGTCACCGGGATGATCGCACCGATGCGCTCCATCAGCAGGGCGGCGAGCTGCTCGAGTTCGGGAAGCCGCCGGTCTTTGGGCAGCTCGAGCACTCCCGGCCGCGTGGCCAGCCATTCGCGCAACGAGACCGGCGTCCCGAAGTTCACGGCGGCGCGGCCGTAGCGCTTCAGGCGCCCCGTGACCAGCCGCAGGGCGTTGCTCCCGACGTAGCTCGCCACCGTCCACAGCTGGCTCCAGCGGCTCGGCCGGTCTCCCTCATCCACTAGCTCGCGGATCAGGGCTCGATCCTCCAGCACCCGGTCGAAGTTGATGGCGACCGGCACGAACCAGATGTCCCGCTCGAATGCGGGGTCGAGGACGGTGCGGCAGACATAGTCGAGCAGGCCGATTTTGGGCGGTCCAAGACGCCCGTCGCGCGACAAGCGGCCTTCCGGGAAAAACCCCTGCGTGACGCCGTTCGTGGTGATCAGGTGCACATAGCGCTCCAGCACGGCGTGGTACAACGGCTCGCGGAAGCCGCGCCGGATGAAATAGGACCCGAACGACTTGAAGACGTATTCGAGCGGCCATACGCGGGCCCACTCACCTACCGCGTAGCTTACGTGGGCGCCGTAGGCGAGGACATACGCGACCACGACATAATCGACGTTGGAGCGGTGATTCATCGCATAGACGACGACGTCGCGCTTGGGGATGCGCTCGAGCGCCGCCTCGTCCTGGTAGTCCACGGTGACACGGTACAGCAGGTTGAGGACGATCTTCGCGAGGTTGTAGCCCAAGCGGTAGTACGACAACACGTTGAGCTGGGGAACGATCTCGTCGATGTAGGCGTCGACGCGGCGGCGCACATCCGTCTCGGGAACCGCGTGCTCGGCGACGTGCCGGGCGACGGCCTCCTGGACCTCGGCGTCTCGGGCCAACACTGATTTCGCGGTGCGGCGTTGTTGCAAGTGGTAGCGCGCGAGGCGCGTGCGGAATTGGTGGATGGTTCGGAGGGCCCGACGGGCGAGCCATCCGGTCACGCGATCTGCCCTCCCTCCCTCTTAATCTGCGCGTAGCCCATGCCCCGCAGGATCGCGATCCGTTTGGCCATGGGTGGGTGCGTCGCGAGCGCGTCGGCGAACATGCCCTCGTGGGAGGTCAGACGGCGGCCGAGCGGGTCGGCGATGCAAAGATGGGCGGCGCCGCGTTTGATGTGGGTCGTCGGGGCGTCCGCGCCTTCGATCTTTTGCAGCGCCGTGGCCAGCGCCAGCGGGTTGCGGGTGAACTGCGCGCTCATCGCGTCGGCGAGGTACTCGCGGCGGCGACTCACCGCCAGGGCGAGCAGCTGCGTGATGATCGGCGCGAGGATCCAGGAGATGAGCCACACCACCAGCAGGATGATGATGAGGGGGCCTTGTCCACCCTTTCTCCCCCCGCCACCGCCGCCACCACCTCCAGGGAAACGGCCTCCGCCCCGCAGCACGCGCGTCGCGCCGTCGTGCATCAAGGCTACGGCTCCGACGAGCGCCGCCAGCGTGGTCATCAGCCGGACGTCGAGATTCTTCACGTGTCCGAGCTCGTGACCGATCACCGCCTGCAGCTCTTCACGATTGCACAGTGTCAGCAGGCCGCGCGTCACGGCGACATGCGAATGCAACGGGTCGGTCCCCGTCGCGAACGCGTTCGGGTCGGGGTCGTCCACGATCCAGATGCGGGGCCGTGGCACGCCCGCCGCGATCGCCATTTCTTCGACCACGTTCACGAGCTGCTGCTCCTGCGGATCGGTCGGATCGATCACCTCGCGCGCCCCCGTGGACCAGAGCACCTTCTCCGGCCCAGTCGCGTAAGCGTACCAGGCGGTGAGGATGGCGACCACCGTGAGCGCGATCCCGAACCACGGGAAGGTGTGGTGGTAGACCGTGCGCGGCGCGTCAAGCGTGGAGAGGTAGTAGATGTAGTCCCCGCCGAACCCGAGCCAGGCGAAGAAAACGACGAAGCCAATCACCAGCAGCACCGTGCGCCGGCGATTGGCTTCCTGTTGCTGAAACAGATTGAGCGAGGTGCCGTCGCTCACGCTTTCGGCTTCATCGAGAGATCGACCTGCGGGACGGCCTTTTCCGCCTGGTCCTCGATCTCCCAGAGCGCGGCGGGCTGGGCCTTCGCGAGCCCCGCCACGAGGCTGGTCGGGAATTGTTGCTGCTTGATGTTGTACTGCGTGGCCGTGTCGTTATAGAGCTGGCGCGCGAAGGCCACCTTGTTTTCCGTCGAGGTAAGCTCTTCCTGCAGCTGCGCCACGTTGCCGGTGGCCTTGAGTTGGGGGTACTGCTCCACGACCACCAGAAGCCGTTGCAGCGCGGTCGAGAGGGCGTTCTCGGCCTGGCTGATCTGTTTGACGCCCTCCGGTCCCGCCGCGTTGACCTTTACAGCCTGATTGCGGGCCTGGATCACCGCCTCGAGCGTCGAACGCTCGAAGTCCATGGCACCTTTGACCGCGTTCACGAGATTCGGGATTAGATCGTGGCGTCGCTTGAGCTGAACGTCAATCTGCTTGAACGCGTTGACCGTCTGGTTCTTGAGAGATATCAGCCCGTTGTACGCGGCGATCAGCCAGAGCAGCAAGACGGCGAGAACGACCAGCAGGATCCAGGACATCGGAATACCCAGGTTAAGTGAGGTTGGTGAAGGTTGGTGGAGGTTATGGAGGCGCCTCCACCCCCAAGGCTCCCCGCGCCGCTACTGCGGCGCGGGTATCAATTTGGCCAACGCGAGTCTCACCGTCTCCGCCACGACCGCATCATCGGGGCCGAGCCGCGCCAATGGGTGCGCCGTCTCCACGTGCAGCTCTACGCCCCGGCCCACCGGGATGCGGCGCCACGAGCTGGGAGCCTCGGGGTCCCGCGCCGCGTCGCGCTCGAGCCACGCCGTCAACGCGCGACCCGATTTGCCACGCGGCGGCGCGCCCTTGCTCTTGATCGCGAGCCGGTCGGGCGAAGGGAGTGACACGCCGAGTGCCTGCGCCGCGCGTCGCTCGAGAATGTCGCCCGTCTGATCCTGCATCTCTTTCGTGATGGTCGCGAGCGTCGTGCCCTCCATCTGTCGCAGCTTGATCCACAGCAGCTGCAGAAAGTGGCGGTACGAGTAGGTGGCGGCCGTGCCACGCCCTTCGGGCGGGCTTACCAGCCCTTTGGTCACGTAGAAGCGGATCGTGCGCTGGCTGGGTTGCGCCCGGGCTGCTGCGTTGATTGGGGTGATGGCGGACGCGTCCAACACGGCCCCTACCAGGGAGGCGAGATCACGGAGGTTCCAGGGCGCGAGGTTGCGGTACTCCCGCAGAGCGTGGATCGGCTCGTGCTGCGTACCGCTCGTCACGCCTGGGCCTCTCCTCGCTCGCGCCGCGCTCCCATGCGGAACACCGCGGTGAGCCAGTCCGAGACTTCATGCAAGTTGAACGGCTTCCGGATCACGACGCACTGGTGCTGGTCCAACCAGGTGCGCACTTCCTCGGCCTCGGCGTCCCCCGTCATGATCGCGATGCGACCCTCGAGCGACGGCCAGCGATGCACGATGGCGAGGTACAGAGCGAGCCCCGACATGGTCGGGAGCTGGATGTCGAGCAGCAGCGCATCGGGCTGCTCCGTGGCCACGAGCTCGTACGCGGTCTCGGCGCTGCCGGCCCCCACGACTCGTATTCCCTGACGCGTGAGGCAGCGCTCGAGGACGCGACGCAGCGGCGCCTCGTCATCGACGATTAGGACGGAATGCTGCTGCATGGTCATGACGCCGAAGCTTCCGCCTGCTGGGGCGGAGTCAAGAAGCCCTGTACCACGCGCTTCAAGGCTTCTTCTGGCCCGAGCGACAGCCGCATCTCTCCGGCCGTAAGGCCGAGGTATGCCCGCGCGTGCAGCTGCAGGGTCTTGGTCTGTGCGTACCCCAGGCGCTTGGCCACATCCTCGATGGTGAACCCAGGATCCTGCAGCAGGCGGTGCGCATACAACACGCGCGCGGCGGACAGAAAGTGACGCGGCGATGGCAACCCCACGCGGGTGAACCACCGCTCACAGGTGCGCCGGTCCACCCGGGCGCGCATCGCAACCTGACCGACGGTCTGCACTTCACCCGGCGAGCGCAGCGCTTCCTCGAGCACCCAGCGCAGCTCGCTCGGGAGGGGGGCCAGCGCGTCCCCCAGTTGATCGAGAAGCCGGCGCGATGAGGAGCGGGCCTCCTCCTGGCCCAGCACCTCCCGCAGCCGGTCGGGATGATCGTCGTAGTTGGCGAACACCACGTGCTGGATCCCGCGCTGGCCCAACGCCAGCAACACGCTGGCCGTGTGCGGCGTGAGCGTGGTGTACAGGATCAGCGGCAGCGATGGGAACAGCACTCGCAGCCGCTCGATCTCCTGCGACCGCGCGTCTCCCGACAGCAGCGGATCCACTACCGCCAACTCGACCGGCCGACTGCGGATGGCCGTGAGCACGTCGTCCCACGTTCCAGCCTGAACCACGCTGAACCGCGAACCCGCGACCCGGCGCAGCTTGTGGACCTGGACATCAGAGATGGCGGCTAGAACGAGCATCCAGAATCTCCTAAAACCACCAAATGTCGCAAAATCGCCCTATCGTGCCGCAAAATCGCCCTAAAAACCGGACGCGGGCGCAGCCACGTTGCGGTGTCCTGTTGCGTCCGTTCCACACCCTGGTCTGCGGAGGCTTCCAATGTCCCGTATTCGCGCCCTACTTGCCCTGCTCGTCGTTGCGTTTGCTCTCTCCACGGCTGCGTGTGCCGATGCGACCGGTCCCAGCCACGGGTGTGATACGAACAACAGCAACACCTGTAAGTAATCGCTTCACCCGCCGAGCTGCGCGAGCGACTCTGATACCTCGCGCAGCTCGGCGGTCTGCAGTACCGGCTCCGTGACGACTTGCGACTCGCGCGCCAACGCCTGCTCGCAGTCGTGCAGCCCCGCCAAAATTCGCTCGACCCGGAACTCGACCTCGTGCAGCCCGGCTGCGCCGGCGATCTCGAGCGCCTCCTTCATGACGGTTTCAGCGCGGCGGAACCGCCCGAACCGGGCCTGTCCGATTCCCTGCTTCAGGTAGAAGTCGGCCCGAATGTTGGGTGGCATGTCCGCAAGGCGCTCCTCGCAGCGCTCGCGCCAACGCGCGAACCCGACGTGGTCGCGCCGGAAGGACGCGCAGTGCATCAGCTCGATCAGCGCGTTGCTCACGGATTCCTGCGTGCTCCCGCGACGCACGACTTCCGCAAGCGCTCGCTCTGCCCCGGCCGCGTCGCCGAGGCTCAGGAGCATGACACCCACGTCACCGAGCGCACGAAGACGCGAGTCCTCCTCTTCGTACAGCTCGAATGCGCGCCACGCGTGGGGAATGCCGTCGGCTGACTGTCCCATGTGATGGTGCGCGACGGCGATACCGTGCTCGGCCCGCGCCTCCGCGTCCTGCTCGCCCGCCGTGCGGGCATCCGCGAGGATTCCCCGCAGCCGTCGTTCGGCGTCGGCCAGGTTGCCTCGCCCGAGTACCGAGTTGGCCCGCCCGATGCGGCTGAGGAGAGCGGAGTAGCAATCGCCCGCGGCGCTGGCCAGCTCTTCGGCCGCGCCGTACGCCGCCTCCGCTTCGTCGAACCGGTTCAGCTTGCGCTGCACGCGAGCGAACCGCAGGTGCGCCGCGACCGTGTCCGCCGATGATAGCCGATCGCCCACCACGACAAGCAATGTCGTGAGGACGTCCAATGCCTCGTCGAGGCGCAGCTCGTCCTCGAGGAAATGCGCGTACGCGAACAGCGCCGGTGCGATCAGCTGGACGTCACCCAGGCGCTGCGCGTCGGCCGCGCTCGACGTGATCCCATGCACGTGAGCGCCTTCGGTCGCCGCGGCGTGGAGCTCGCGGCAGAACCGATCGGTAGCCACCCACTGGTAATGGAAGGCGTCGGCGGAGACCGGTGCGCGATCGGGACCGAGCAGATCCACCAGCCGCAGCGCGAGAAACGCGCCCTGTCCCAGGCGCGCCTCTAGACTCGTTGCAGGTTGGCGGGCCGTCACACGCTGCAAGAAAATGGCGTGCGGCAGCGGCTCCAACTTCAGGCGTGAAACCGGCATCCCCGTGTCTCCGAGACCTTAGCTTGCTGGCGCGACCACACCTTGGCAGGGGTCATGCCTCTCGTGCAACGTACGGCCGCCACACAACATAGCCTTTTCCATGTCAGCGCGTTAGACCGCAGTTTTCGCGTTTTTTCGCTTTTCGCCGCATGCTTCCGGTGACGCCGCTTGAGCCTGAGCCCCTTATCTCTGCCGCATGCGCCACGGGGTTACGCTCTGCGAGCTGATGGTCGTCCTCGCCATTCTGGCAGTTGTGACCGCCATCACACTCCCCCACCTCAGCGGGCTGCTGGACTGGATTGCTTTGGATACGGCGGCGCGGAACGTCACCTCGTCTATCGCCGTCGCCCGCAACTCGGCGGTCACGCACGGCACGCGTAGCCGGGCTGTAATCGCGGCCGATTCCCTACGCATCGACCGCTGGGTGGGTGACTCCTGGGGGCCTCTGTTGCGCTGGCCGGGCCCAGCCGCGCAGGGGGTCCGCCTCGACTTGTCCAACCCAGCGGTGGTGTTCGATGCCATCGGCATGGGCTGGGGTGTCTCAAACACAAAGATCGAGCTGCGGCGAGGCGACCGGCTCGCGACAATCACCGTTTCCCGTGTGGGGCGGGTTAAGAGGTGGTAAGGGATCGGGGGGAGATCCGGGGAGACGCGGGGGATGCGGGAAATGGGGGGATGCAACCAATCGCCTGCCTGCCGCATCACAAGGATTGTGGTTGGGGCGGGCGGGTGAAACCTCCTGGAAAGTACGTCGTATCAGAGTCGTGCAGTTGGTCGCGGTCGGAGTGTGACGGCCACTTCGCCCGACCGCCAACCCGGGGAGAAGTCGGCCCCGGGTTTGGTTTTTTTGCTGGGTAGTCTCAGAGATCAGGGGTCCGGCGCCCGAATTGCGATGGCCTCGATCTCGAACGTCACGCGATCGGCCACCCTGACGGTTCCCGCCGGTCCACCGCGGTACGGCCGGATTCCGAAATCGGTCTGTTTCACAGAGAAATTTCCTGTGGCGCGCAGCGTGTCGGTGCCGACCTGCACGCCGAAGTCCGCGGCAACCTCCCTCGTAACGCCAACGATGGTCAGCCGACCCTGTACCCGAAACCGGTCGGAGATGGGCGCGACCGTAGTCGAAACGAAGTTGATCACCGCGTACTGGTCCACGTGCAGCACTTCAGTCCGCATGGACTGCGTGACCTTGCGGATCTCCGCTGTGTCGGGCGGGGTGAGCACCTCGAGGCTGTCGGTGGGGACGGTGATTTCGACGCGGGAGCTCTCGGGCAGACTCGGATAATAGACGACGCGCCCCGAGACGGTCCGGGCGCGAATGACGTGGTCGTGGCCCGCGAATCCGAATAGCCCCCCCTTGCCAGTCTTCACCTCGAAGCGACTTGTCGGCGACAGCACATACACGACGGAGTCGCGTTCGCTACCCTGGGCGTGCACAGCTGCCGACTGCAGCGCCAAGACGCCCACCGCGCCGACGAGGTGGGTGAGGGTCACGGACGTCCCGCGGCGAGATAGCGTCGCAGCCCCGTCTCGAACGGCAGCGGCCGAACGCCGAACACCGACTCGATCGCGTTGCCCGGCGTCGCGCTGCCTTCGACCAGCATCTGGAGTTGGTCGCTCGTGAGCGGTGCGACGTGGCCGAGCAGGTCGAACGCGCGGGCCGCCGCGCGCGCCACCCACAGCGGCACATACACCAGCGGTCGGGGATGACCGGCCGCGCGTCCGATGGCGCGCAGGAAATCTTCGTAGGAGACGATCTCCGGTCCGCCCAGCTCGAAGGCGCCGGTGAGCGCCGGGTTCTCCACCGCGCGCGAGAACGCGAGCGCGATGTCCTCGATCCATACCGGCTGAGTCGGGAAGCGGCCGTCGCCAAATACCGGCACGGCGGGCGACCAGCGATGCACGCGCGCGAGCGTACGTATCGGCGTGCTCTCGGGGCCGCTGATGATCGACGGACGCATGATCGCGTGGTCGATTCCCGAGGCACGGACCAGTTCCTCGGCCAGCCACTTGGTGCGATGGTAGCGCGTGGCCGTCGGCTCGTTTCGGGCGCCGATCGCGCTCATCTGCACCCAGCGCGCGGCGCCGGCGGCTCGCGCCGCGGCCAGCAGTCGCCGCGTTCCCTCTACGTGGATCCCCTCGAAGGTGGAGCGTCCCGCTTCGACGATGATACCGACCAGGTGGACGACGGCATTCGACCCGGAGACCAGCGCCGAGAGCGCCGTGGAGTCGGCCAGGTCGCCGACTACCGTTTGGACAGGGAGCGATTGGAGGAGCGTCGCGCGCCGCGGGTCGCGCACCAGCGCTCGCACCGTGTGTCCGCGACGCACCAGCATCGCGGCAACGTGTCGTCCGACGAACCCCGTGGCGCCCGTGACGGCGATCAGCACGACGGCACGAGACTCACCCCGGAGTGGTGCCGCTTTCGTCGAGGAACACGAGGGTGCGTCGCCGCGCGACGACTGATGCCAGGGCCTCGTACACCTTCGGGTCGAGGACCGTCCCGGCCAGGTCGGCGATCCGTTCGATGGCCTTCTCCGGGCTCAATTTCTCCTGGTAGGCGCGCGACGTGCTGAGGGCGTCGAACACTTCCGCAGCCCCGATGATCCGCGCGCCGAGCGGGATCTCCTCACCGCGCAGCCCGTCGGGGTACCCCGTGCCGTCCCACCGCTCGTGGTGGTGTCGCACTGACGGGATGATGTCGCCAAGGTGGCTGAGGGGCGCCAGGATCTGGGATCCGATCACAACGTGCTGCTTGACGTGCTCGAACTCCTCCGGTGACAGCGCTCCCTGCTTGTTCAGGACCGCCTCGCGGGTCCCGATCTTACCGATATCGTGAAGCCGGCCGGCCACGCGCACATGCTCCACATCTTCCTCGACCATGCCGAGTTCGTGCGCGACTGTTGCGGAGAGATCCGCCACTCGGGCCGAATGCCCCCGCATGTACGGGTCCTTCGCCTCCAGGGCGTTGACCAGCGCCTCGAGTGTGGCGATCGAGAGCCGCTCCAGCTTCATCCGCTCGCGTTGCAGCTCCGCCGTTCGGGTTGTGACCTCTTCCTTGAGCCATTGGTTCAACTGGCGGTTCTCGAGCAGCATCTCGCGCCGCTTGAGCGCGCGTTGCACCGCCCGCCCCAGGTCGGTCAGCTCGATCGGCTTGGTGAGATAGTCCATGGCGCCACGCTGCATGCACAGCGCGGCGCTGGTCGCGTCGTTGACGGCGGTGAGCATCAAAATCGCCAGCTCGGGCTCGATCTCGAGCGCCTGCGGCACGAGGTCCATCCCGCTCGTCCCCGGCATTCGGATGTCGCACAACATGAGCGCCACGCGATGGCGCCGCAGCTGCTGCAGGGCCTCGTCGCCCGAGCCGGCGGTGTACACCTCGAACTGCTGCTGGGTGAGGAACTTCTTGAGGGCGTTCCGGATGGGCTCTTCGTCGTCGACCACCAGGATCTGGACCGGGCCTGCAACGTCGACCACTCAGAGCTCCTTACGGGTAGCGCCTGTGATAATGGCGACGCCGGGTCCGTCTGGATAGCCCCAGCGCCGCCGCCGCGGGCGCCGGCTCATCCGGCGGCCGCCACGAAGGTCGCGTCGATGGGCGCGGAGATGAGGCCAGCGCGGTACGCGCGCGTGAGCAGCTCGGCCACGGCGCGCCGCCCGGTCACACCGTAGTCCACGGTGAACTCGTTCACGTACATCGCGACGAACTGGTCAGTCCGAGCCGCGTCGAGCCCGCGACTGTACGCACCGGCGTGCGCCAGCGCCTCGGCCCGATGCGACAGGCCGTACTGAATGCTCGTCTTGAGATCGTGCGCGATGTCCTGCATCAAGCCATTCCCGAGATCGCGCCGCACCACGTTGCCGCCGAGCGGTAGCGGAAGGCCGGTTTCGTCGTGCCACCACGCACCGAGGTCGGTCCAGAGGTGCAGCCCGCGATCGGCGAACGTGAGCTGACCCTCGTGGATGAGGAGCCCCGCGTCGGCGTGCCCGGCCGCGACGTACTGCTCGATCTCATCGAACGGCACGACGACGTGTCGGGCCGCGGGCTGATACAGCCTCAGCGTGAGAAACGCGGTGGTGAGCTCCCCGGGAACCGCGACCCGCACCTCCGGCCTCCCCAGCGCCGCGCGCGGGTCCGCCGGGCGCGGCGAGCGCGACACGATGCGCGGTCCGTACCGGTTGCCGATGCTGGCTCCGTGCGCGAGCAACGCGTAGCGATCTGCGAGGTAGGCGTACGCGTGCAGCGACACCGCGGTCACCTCGAGCTCACCAGCGAGTGCACGCCGGTTCAGGGACTCGATGTCCGCGAGCTCGTGCACGTAGCGGCGGCCGCCGGTGTCGATCCGGCCGGACGCGAGCGCCCAGAACATGAAGGCATCGTCGGCGTCCGGGCTGTGCGCCAGGTGAATTACCTGCGACCGGGCGGGGTCAGCGGCCGCCACGTTTGGCGCCACCGGCCGTCGCTTCCGTCGCCTGCTCGTGGAAGGCGTCGAGGTTTTGTCCATGCTCGTTGTATTCGGGACGACGGCGCGCCCGCTCCGCGGGCTCGCTCCTGAGGAAGTCACGGTACGCGCGCCGCGCTCCGGCAGTATCGCGCTCCAGCTCGAGGGCGCGGGCGCGAAGCATGAGGGCGAAGAGGTGAGTGGGAACGGTCCGTCGAATCGTGTCGGCCTGGGCCAGTGCGGCAGTGGCGTCGCCGGCTGTCAGGTCGAGCACCCCGATGTGGTAGCGGCCGTCGACGTCCAGCGCCGGGAGCATCGCGTATGCCTGGATCGCCATCGGAAGGAAGAACGCCGCGCTATCCGCCTTGCCCTGCGAGTGCAGGGTCATGACGCGGTTGTAGAGACGGGTGGCGCGTTCTTCGGGAGACATCTGTGAAATATCGGGAGCTGGGAGCTGGGAGCCGGGAGCAGGGAGCTGGGAGCCGGGAGCGGGAGTGTTCACTTGGCCGGCTTCCGGCTCCCGGCCCCCTGCTCCCTGGCGCAGCGCCACCACCGTCAACAGCGCTCCCAGCGCCGCCCCCGCCACGCCCCACGGCAGCCCACTGCGCCACCCGGCGGCCTGTGCGCCGCCGACGTGCGCGCCGCACTTGTGACAGAATCGCGCAGTGGACGCCAGGTTCGCTCCGCAGGCGTGACATGTCATGGGCCGGAATGTAACTGGCAGGATTATGTGCGGCAGCGCATAGTACCCACGTGACCGCCCCCTTCCCCGGCCAAGACCGCGCCAAGCACATGGGCGAGCTGAAGCGCGGCGAGGAACGCTGGGACGTCTACATGGAGTTGCAGCGCGACGCCGAGTTGGGCGCGGTGCGCGGACGGTTGCACTTTCTGAGCGGCGACCACCGTCGGACGACGAGCTGGATCTTCTTGGAGGTGTCCGAGCGTGAGGTGGTGGAGCGGTTCGGGGAATTTTCGCCTGTGGAGTTATGGCGCTTCCTCGAAGCGGTCGCCAATTGAGACCAATGTGTGGGAAACCGTGCATATTGTGCACATTTCGGATGACAATGGGCCTCGAAACCAGGCTTCAGCGTTGGTAGGACCATAATCTGTTGCGTACGTGACACGAATTAGTTGACACCCTGCAACGGCTCCAGTACCTTGCCTCATGCTCGGACGCGTTTCGCCCGCGAGCTCATCGAAAGCCCGTCGATCCCACGCTCGACGACGGGCTTTTCGCCGCCCTGGCACCGTCCGTGCACGACCCGTCCAGCAACCGTTCTAGGAGACCGACAATATGACCGCGACGTTGGAGCCGACCACGAGCACTTCCGGGGTGAAGCCCGCAGCCGGCGCTTCGCCCGCTGACGTGGTCCGGAAGGCGAAAGATGCCGGCGTGCAGGTGGTGGATCTGAAGTTCACCGACTTGCCGGGCACATGGCAGCACTTCTCGATCCCGCTGAAAGAGCTCTCCGAAGAGCTCTTCAAGGAGGGGATCGGGTTCGACGGCTCCTCGATCCGTGGTTTCCAGGCCATCAACGAGAGCGACATGTTGCTGTTCCCGGATCCGGCGAGCGCGTTCGTCGATCCGTGTCTCGAGGTGCCGACGTTGTCCCTCACGTGCGACGTGGGGGACCCCGTGACGGGCGAACGCTATACGCGCGACCCGCGCTATGTGGCGCAGAAGGCGGAACAGCACTTGGTGAAGTCCGGGGTCGCCACTACGTCATACTACGGACCCGAGGCCGAGTTCTACATCTTCAACTCGGCGCGCTTCGACCAGAACGCGCACGAAGGCTACTACCACATCGACTCCGTCGAGGGGATCTGGAACTCGGGAGCCAACGGCGGCGGTCCGAACACGGGCCATCGGCCGCGGCACAAGGAGGGCTACTTCCCGGTGCCGCCGGTGGACAAGCTGCAGGACCTCCGGTCCAAGATCATGCTGGCCATGATCGCTTCGGGGATCGATGTCGAGGTGCACCACCACGAAGTGGGAACGGCGGGGCAGACGGAGATCGACATGCGGTTCACCACGCTCACCCGCATGGCGGATCAGCTGATGATGTACAAGTACATCGTGAAGAACGTGTGCGCGCAGAACGGCTACACGGCGACGTTCATGCCCAAGCCGTTGTTCGGTGACAACGGCTCCGGGATGCACGTGCACATGAGTCTGTGGAAGGACGGCAAGAACCTGTTCTTCGACGCCGGCGGCTACGCGTTGATCTCCGACGCCGCTCGCTGGTACATCGGCGGGCTGATCAAGCACGCGGCGGCGGTGCTGGCGTTCGCCGCACCGACCACTAACAGCTACCGGCGGTTGGTGCCGGGCTACGAGGCGCCGATCAACCTGATTTACTCGCAGCGGAACCGCTCGGCGATCTGCCGCATCCCGGTGTACTCCAAGTCGCCGAAGGCCAAGCGCATCGAGTTCCGCGCGCCGGATCCGTCGTCGAACCCGTACCTGACGTTCGCGGCGCTCCTGATGGCGGGCCTCGACGGCATCAAAAACAAGATCGAGCCGCCTAAGCCGATGGATGTGGATCTGTACGAGCTCGAGCCGGAGGAGCGCAAGCACGTCAAGAACACGCCCGGCTCGCTCGCCGAGTCGCTGGCGGCGCTCGAAGCCGATCACGATTTCCTCCTCCAGGGTGGCGTGTTCACGCAGGACGTGATCGACACGTGGGTCGCCTACAAACGCGCCAAGGAAATCGATCCCGTGGCGCTGCGGCCGCACCCGTACGAGTTCTTCTTGTACTACGACGTGTGAGTAGAAGTCGGTAGAGGACGGTAGGGGTCGGTGATGTTGCGCGGACCTCTACCGTCTTCTGCCGTCCGCTGCCGTCGTCTACATTAGTCCCATGCCCGCCACCGCCGCCGACACCCGCGACATCCTCGATGAGTTGAAGAAGCGCCGCGTGCGGTTTCTGCTGCTGCAGTTCACCGACCTGCTGGGCGTGAACAAGGCTGTCGAGGTGCCGGCCTCTCAGTTCGAGAAGGCATTGGCCGGCGAGGTGACGTTCGACGGCTCAGCGCTGGAGGGGTTCGCCCGTGTCGAAGAGGCTGACGCGTTGCTCGTGCCGGATCTCGCGAGCTTCCGCGTGATTCCGTGGGGGAGCGGCGGCCCCGAGGGCGCCGACGGAGCGGGGGCGGACGTGGCCCGAGTCATCTGCGACATTCGCTACCCGGACGGGCGGCCGTTCGAGGGATGTCCGCGCACGGCATTGAAACGCCAGGTCGAGCGCGCCGCCGAGCTGGGGTTCGCCATGCGCGTCGGGTGCGAGGTGGAGTTCTTCATCTTCGAGCAGAGCGAGCGCGGGGAGCCGACGACGCGCACGCTCGATGCCGGCAGCTATTTCGATCTCGTCCCCGTGGACCGCGGGGAGCAGGCCCGCCGCCTCATCGTGACGGCGCTCGAAGAGATGAAGCTCAGCTCAGAGGCATCGCATCACGAGGTGGCCCGAGGGCAGCATGAGATCGACCTGGGGTACGCGGACCCGCTCACCATGGCTGACCATCTGGCGAGCCTGCGCTTCGTCGTGCCGACCATCGCCGTGCGACACGGCCTCATCGCGACCTTCATGCCCAAGCCGCTCTATGGCCGCAATGGCTCGGGAATGCACACACACCAATCGCTCGTTGCCAAGGGCAAGAACGCCTTCTTCGACGCCAAGGGGCCGATCCAGCTCTCTGAGGTCGGTCGCTGGTACATCGGGGGGCTGCTGCGTCACGCGCGGGGCTACTGCGCCGTGACGAATCCCCTGGTGAACTCGTACAAACGGCTCGTGCCCGGGTTCGAGGCCCCCGTGAACGTTTCGTGGTCCACGCAAAACGTGTCTCCGCTCATCCGGGTGCCAGCGCAGCGCGGCGAGGCCACGCGGTGCGAGAACCGCATGCCCGACCCCTCGGCGAATCCCTATCTGGCGCTCGGGGTGCAGCTCGCCGCCGGGCTGGACGGCATCAAGGAGCGGATCGACCCCGGCGAGCCGGTGAACAAGAACATCGCCCGGATGTCGTACCGTGAGCGGCGCCGTTTCCGCATCGACGACCTGCCGCGCGATCTGCACGAATCGCTCGACTATCTGGAAAAGGATGGGGTGATCCGCGAAGCGCTGGGCGACCACATCTACGAACGGTACCTCGACGCCAAGCGCGAGGAGTGGCAGGAGTATATCGGCCAAGTGAGTGAGTGGGAGTTAAATCGCTATTTGGGGCAGTACTGAGATCCCATCGACGGGCGTCACGGAACGGCGTCGCGAAGAGTCGTCACGAAGAGGCGTCCCTACCCATCCGGCGGTGGATGCGCGTGTAGCCGGCTAATCATCTTACTGATCACGACAACCCGATTCTCCAATTCGTGGATGGTTCGGTGCTGAGTCGGCTCGACAGCGCCGGCGATGCGAAGGTGCGTGATCGTTTCCTGCGCGGAGCCGCGCGCATAGAGGAGGAACTGGCGGAATTCGCGCACGGTGCCTCGACCGCATGCCTCCGCTATGTTTGAGCCTATGGACAACCCTGCGCGTACAAGTTGATCGCCCCGTTCGACATGACCTGGTCCACGGAACATGCGAGCCAAGCGGACTAGGTCGGCGGCAAGCGCGCAGGCGAGTGAGTGAACGTGCAGTCGCCCGGCATGGGCCTTGATCGTCACGCGACAAGGGTAACGAAGTCATTTCAGTCGGCGTCACCCAACTTACGCCGCCACGGGACGATTTTCCGCGACGTCTCTCTGCTACGCCTCTGCCTGTCGATGTCGCTGGTCGCCGGCTGCGATCCCACTTCGCGCCCCGGGGACACCCAGGGCATCCAAAGCGCCGCCCGTTGGGAATGGCACGGCCGGGTGGTGATCACACAGGATCCGAAGCTCACGTTGGTCCGGCTGACACTCGACACGCTGCACGGTGGCGGCGACGTCGGTTTGGCACGCTACGACTTCAACCCGGCCGAGGGTGAGGGCGACGAATATTCGATCACACTCGCGCTGGACTTGGGGCGCGCGCACGATCTGCGACAGGACGTTCCCTATGCCCTCGGCCCGCCTGCGGCGCGCATCCCCGCCTATGCGACGGTCACCTGCCTGTGCGGCCCCTTCAAGCCGGATTCCGTCCGGGGCACGTTCCTTATGGCCACCCGGGGCCTGCGGCAGATCAGCGGTCGAGTCGACGCCACGCTGTACTTCTCGGAGTGGAGGGACCCCGCTCGCCACGTGACTTACTCGCTGCACCAGCGCATTGACTTGGTCAAGTAGGGCGACGGCAGTGTGTGTGGGGTGGGTGCTCCTGAACGGTGCGCCCATGCGCTTGGTCGGCCAGTCGGCGGCTCCCGTAATCGACACGATCATCGTCGCGAATCACAACGTGTTCGATCTCCAGCAGGCCGACGCACCAGGCTTCCTCGCCCGGCTCGCGAATCGCCTGCACGCGCGCACCCGAGCGGGAGTGATTCGTGCCGCGCTGCTCGTCGACGTCGGCGACATCTACGATTCGGCGCGCGTCGCCGAAAGCGAGCGTGCGCTCCGCAACCTCGCGGTCTTCAGCCGCGTGCGGATCGACACGATGCGGCTCGCCGGCCGCCTGGCGCTCCGCGTGGCCACCACCGACGGCTGGAGCACGAAACCGCAGCTCGGATATTCGAGTGCGGGCGGCAGCGTGACGTGGATGATAGGCCTCGTGGAAGACAACTTCCTGGGCACCGCGACGTCGGTCGGGGGGGTGTACACCAGGACCCCCGACCGCTCGATCTTCGACCTCGGCTACACGAGCCACCATTTCCTGACGCGCCGCGGCTGGCTCCAGGCCAAATACAGCGACAAGTCCGATGGCAAGAAGGGTGACTGGCTCGTGGGCCTCCCGTTCTACGAGACGGCGGCCCGGTACGCCATCACCACGGACGGTGAAGCGGCATCCGAGCGGGCGTTGCTGTTCAAGGACGGTGTGCCCGACACGGCCCGCGACTCGCTCCGCGCACCGGGCGGGGTGGTGCAACGGCGCGCGCAACGGATCAGGGTCACCGCGGGAGTCGCTCCACACGCCACCACACGGGACTATTTGCGCCTCTGGCTCGCGGGCCAATGGCGCCGCGAGGACTTCGCGCCGGAGTCGACGACAGTCTTTCCTCGCTCGGTCTCAGGAACGATCGGCGCTGGCTTCGATGTCGAGCACGTCCGATTCCAGGTGCTCGAGCGCTTCAATTCCTACGCCCGGCGCGAGGACGTGGATGTCTCGCAGCTGCTCCATGTAGGCGTCTGGGCGGCACCGCGCGCGTGGGGATATCCGGCGGGCGAGGCGGGGGTCGGCCCGGAGGTGCGCGCCCAGATCGCGGCCTCTTGGGCCGGCGGCTTTGCAGTGTTGCGCGCGGCCGGGAACGGCGTGTTGACGGGCGGAGTGCCTGATTCGGGTCGCGTGTCCGGCGGGTTCACCGTCGCGAGCCAGAACCTCCGCCGTCAGACGTTGGTTCTGCATCTCGAAGCCGCCACGCTGCGACGGTCCAAGTTCGGCGACCAGTTCGATCTCTGGACCACGCAGAACGGCCCACGTGTGTGGGGCGCCCACCAGTTCTCCGGCACGCGGATGGTGTGGCTGGCGTTGGAGGACCGCGTCCTCGTCTCCGACGAGGCCTGGGGGCTCGTGGCTCTCGGCGTGGCGCCGTTCCTCGATTACGGCGGCGCCTGGTACCCGGAGCGCGAGCGGGCGCGGCTGGGGGGCGACCTTGGCCTGTCGTTGCGGATCGGCCCGACGCGGGCCGTGCGGGGCGACGTGGCGGAGATCGCCATCGGGTATCGCTTCTGGCAGAGCGGGGTGTCCTTCACGGGAGGTCGTTGGGGCTTCACCATTCGCAAAGGGCTGAAGTACTAGCGGTCCTGCTCGGGACTCCGGCTCACGCGTCTCCCGTCCCCGTTCCACGGCGGTTGCACTCCCATCGGTTAGGAAACTTTCCAGGCGGGCTTGACGTATGAGAGTTGGTACAATATTGTTCCGACTACAAAGATGACTATAGTCATAATTGATCTTAGTACAGGTGATAAATGACACCAGAGCTTGATGTTTCACGTAGGGAGCGGAAGAAGGAAGAGACCAAAGAGCGCATCCTCGAGGCCGCGTTCGCCCTGTTTCGGAAGCACGGCGTGGAGGCCACCACGATCGAGGAAATCTGCGAGAAGGCCGACGTCGCCAAGGGCACGTTCTTCAACTATTTCCCGCACAAGGAAGCCGTCTTCGGCTACCTCTCCGAAAAGTGGGTGACCGACGCCGAGACGCGGATCGGCGAAATCCTCGAGAAGGGGGGCCACCTGTGGCCCAAGCTGCGCGACCTCTTCATCGAGTTCGCGAGCTTCTACGAAGAGGACCGCGAGCTTTCCAAGCACATGTTGATGGAGTGGACCCGGCAGATGCACACGCCGGACGACCCGCTCTGCCGTCGTTGGGACGAGCTGGGTGAGCACGCCGTTCGTCAACTCCAGGCCAAGGGCGAGATGCGGCGTGACGTCCCCGCCGAGCGTGCCGCCGGTGTGCTCGGCGACGTCTACCACGGCACCCTCGTGTCTTGGCTCGGATCGCCCGAGCCGCCATTTCCCCTCAAGGACGAGCTGCGCAAGCGCATGACGATGGTACTGGAAGGTCTGGCGCCGCCCGCCAAGGAAGGCAAATGAGACCTGTCGCCCTAGTGATGGTCGCGCTGCTCGCGGCCGGGCCGCTGCGCGCGCAAACACCCGCCGACACGCTCCGGGTGACGCTCGATGACGCGGTCCAACGGGCCCTCGATCAGGGTTTCGCCATGCGCGTGGCTCGCGCCGACGTGGTCGACGCGGCCGGCCAGGTGCGGGAGGCGCTTTCGTCGGCGCTGCCCCAGGTCACGGGGTCCGTCACCTATACTCGGCAGTTCGCCTCGATCTATCAGGGCGCGGCGACCGACACGAGCTCTATAGGCAAGCTGTTCAAGAACTCGCCCTTCGGCGCGCCCAACCTATGGAACATCCAAATCCAGGCGACGCAGCTCCTGTGGTCCGGCGGGAAAGTGGGGGCGGGGTTGGCCGCCGCGAAATCGGTACGCCAGATCGCGACGCTGCAGCAG
>DATEGE010000108.1:0-1880 GCA_035280265.1 Gemmatimonadales bacterium
AGCGCTGACGACACCGAGATGCGCAGCCGATGCCCCGGAGGGAAGACCCGCGAGGTGAACCAGAGGTCGATGCCGTACCGCTCTACCGCGCCTGGCGTGAGGAGTTCGGCGCGATCGAACCCGTGGCGGAAGCGGGCTCGAACCACGCCATCCTGCACTCGTTCGGCGCGTCCGTCGGGGAAGACGTCGAGCAGCATGACGTTCCAGTCTGTGTCTCGCGCGTCGCTCGAAGCCCACAGCGTGGCGGACATCTCTCCCGTGACCTCGATGGGGTGCGTCAGGATCCCGGATGTGAACACGAGAACATCGTGCCGCGAAGCGTCGAGGGCGGCGAAATCCTCGTTCAAGGACGTCTCGAGCTCGCGCGAGTCGATGGGATACGGCGTCGGGTCCGCTGGATTGTAGGTGAAGGTGTCCGCCGCCGCGCCCGGCGACGGTACAGTGTCCAGCGTCCCGTCGCCCGTGCTCGTATTCGCCCGACCACCGGAAGCAACATACCAGCGGATGGGACGGGCGCGCGCGAGCGGCCAGGCGGCCTCCCGTCGCCAAACGTCGTCACCTATCACGAACATGTCGACTGGCGGCTCTCGGTCGACGCCGTTGGGTCTTCCCAGCAGGTAGTGATCGAACCATCGCAGCTGCAGGCGTCGCGTGTCCACGCGAGCCTGTGGCCCGAAGTCGCCCGTTACGTAGTCCACGCCCTTGTGCGCTCCCGGGCTCATCACGAGGCGAATGAACGGGTGCCCCTCCACGCGGTTCAGCGCATCGGTGTAGTCGATCGGGCCGCGCGAGTCGTCGTACCAGCCTGAGATCTGCAGCACGGGCACACGCACCTGCGCGATGAACGTCGTGACGGCGTGCGCGCGCCAGTAGGCATCGAGCGTGCGATGCGCGATCCACCGGTCCCACATGGGCACCCGCCCGCAGCCTACGTGCTGAGGCAGACCGCTGAGCGGCAGATGCAGCAAAGCCGGCCCGAGGGCGAGACTGTCTATGTCCTCCACGGTGCGACTTCGCATCAGACAAGCCCACGCGACGTTGGTGGGCGAGAACACCATGTCCTCGTACGGCGCGCTGCGCCACGGATCGCCGGT
This sequence comes from Gemmatimonadales bacterium, assembly GCA_035280265.1. Lineage (GTDB taxonomy): Bacteria > Gemmatimonadota > Gemmatimonadetes > Gemmatimonadales > GWC2-71-9 > AG41. The sequence continues at coordinate 1,095 of DATEGE010000108.1, forward strand.
GGCCGCCGAGGGTGCGATCGCGGCGAGGTGCGGCGGTGCGCTCACCGTAGCATACCACGCGAGCCGTCCCTCGTCGGAGTGACCGATCATGCCGACGTGGTGGTTGGCGCGAGGAAGACGGGCGGCCCACTCCACCGCATCGTAGCCATCGCGGACATCGGTCGTGTAATCCCCGAAGTCCGCCGCGTCGCCGTCCGAGAGGCCTCTGCCACGCACGTCTTGCGCGACGTAGATGTACCCGCGCGACGCCCAGAACCGTCCCGCGGCCGGCCGGATACGGCCGTACGGTGTGCGCAGCAGCACCACGCCGAAGGGGCCGGCTCCCTCGGGCCGCGCGATGTAGCTGACCAGACGCGCCCCATCGCGCGCGGTCATAAAGACGGCAGTATCCTCGTTGACGGCGAACTGCGAATCGGATACGGCGCCCGGCCACAGGGCATAGGGCCGCTCGACCGTGAATGGCCGCGCGCGCCGCACCAGGCGAATGCGTCGCCCCGCCGGTTTGCCGCGGGTGAGCTGGAGGCCGGTGAGCGTGTCGCCGTGCCAAACCGCCGCCAGCGACTGATCGTCTTTACCGTAGAGGAGAAGCGAATCGGCATGCTGTGTCGCACGCGTCACTACGACGAAACTCTCACCTGTGCGCCGTAAAATGGCGCCGACGGCGCCAGAGTCCGTAACCGTGAAATGCGCGAAACCGAAGCGGCGCCACCCTTCGAACCCGTTCTGGGGGGCGGAGCCGAGCGCCGAGTACGCGTCCCAGTCGCCCGCGAGGGATGGGAGTCGGGG
>DATEGE010000109.1:0-12810 GCA_035280265.1 Gemmatimonadales bacterium
GGGCGGGGGGGGCGGGGACGCACGACGAGCCGCTCTCCGCGGCCGCGCAGCCGCTCGACGAGGCGCGCGTCTTCGCGGGGCTCGAGGGAGCTCAGGAGGGGCTGCTGCTGCTCGATGTGTCGGGACGGGTGCTGGGCGGCGCGCTCAAGGATTCCACGGGGAAAGACGTGACAGAGGCCGTGGCCGCGTACCTCGCGGGCGTCTCGCAGGAGGCGGCTCGCACCGTCAAGCTGCTCGGCCTCGGGGCGTGGACCGGCCTGGCCGCGGAGGGCAAGTCCGGCCACGTCCATCTGACGCCGCCCTCGTCGGACGCCCTGCTGCTCGTGGTGCGCGACCGCGCGGTGCCGATGGGTCGACTGGCCGTCATTGCGCAGCGCGCGGCCGTCGCGGCGCGCCGCTGGCTCGAGACGCACGCATGACGACCCCGGCTCCCGAGTACGCCAAGGCGCTCGACTTGATCACCCGCGTGCGCGGCGTACGCGGGGCGATGCTCGTGTCCGCCGACGACGGGATCGTCGTGGCGGAGCAGCTGATGGAGGGAATCAAAGGCCCGGCCCTCGCGGCGCTGGCGGCGAGCCTCACGACGCGGCTGCGGCGCGCGATGGAGGCGGCGGGCCTGGGCGCCGGGCTGTTCTGGCATTTGCAGGCGGCGCAGGGCGCGCTCCTCGTCGTGCCGAGCGCCAACGGCATCCTGGTGGTGGCGGTGGCCGAGCCGGACGTGAACGTCGGCCTGGTGCGGCTGGAGCTGCTGCGCGGCGCGGAGGTGGTGACGTGACGACCCGCGCCGTCGAAGCCTGGACACTCGAGCCGCTGGTGAAGTTCGTGAAGGAGGCGGGCGTGCGGCTCGTGCTCGTCATGACGTCGGCGGGCCAGGTGCTCGCCCAGCACGGATTCTCGCGCGCGCTGGACGTGATGTCGGCGGCGGCGCTCGGGGCGGCGATCATGGCGTCGACCGAGGAGATGGCCCGGCAGCTGCGGCAGGCGCCGTTCGCGGCGCTCAATCACCAAGGGGAGCGCCAGGGGATCTTTCTGGCGGGGGTGGCGACGGGACGCGGGCGCCTGGTCGCGCTCGTCGTCTACGAGCTCGACGTTTCATCGCTCGGGTTGGTGCAGTTATTCTTCGAACAACTCGCCGCCGAGCTGCAGGCGGCGAGCCCGCAAGAGAGCGTGCCCAAGCAGGTGCTGGCGGCCGATTTCGAGCGTGAGCTGAGCGACAGTCTCAAGACGCTGTTCGGGAGGTAACAGTGTCCCTCGTCAACTTCACGACGCGCGAGATCACCTGCAAGATCGTGTACTATGGCCCGGGGCGCTCGGGGAAGACGACCAATCTGCATTACATCTACGGCCGGGTGCCCGACTCGCGCCGCGGCCGCATGGTCTCCCTTGCCACCCAGACCGACCGCACGCTCTTCTTCGACTTCCTGCCCATCGATCTGGGTCAGATCTCCGGATTCGCGACTCGATTCCAGCTGTACACCGTCCCAGGCCAGGTCTACTACAACGCCACGCGCCGGCTGGTGCTGCAGGGGGCGGACGGCGTCGTATTCGTCGCCGACAGCCAGGCGCGGCAGCTCGATGAGAATCTCGAGAGCCTCCAGAACCTCCAGAGCAACCTGCTCGAGCACGGCGTGGACATCCGCACCATTCCCCTGGTGCTGCAATACAACAAGCAGGACCTGCCGCGCGAGCTGATCCTGTCACGGGCCGACCTGGACGACTCGCTGAACTTTCGCGCGGTGCCGAGCTTCAGCGCGGACGCGCTGCACGGGCAGGGAGTGTTCGAGACGCTCAAAGGCGTGTCCGAGCTCGTCCTCAAGAAGCTCGCGGCCGGGACCACGGCATGACCAGCGCGCTCAACCCCAAGTACACCTTCGACACGTTCGTGGTCGGCTCCGCCAACCGCCTGGCGGTGACGGCGGGGCGCACGGTGGCCGAAAGCCCCGGTGCGGCGTACAACCCGCTGTTCATCTACTCCGGCTCCGGACTCGGCAAGACCCATCTCCTGATGGCCATCGGCGACGCGGCGAAACGCCACGCCCCCACGTTGAACATCGAATACCTGACGCTCGACGAGTACGTGGAGGCGTTCCATGCGGCGATCGCGGCGGGGCAGGGGGACGCGTTCCGCCGCCGGTTCCAGAACGTCGACGTGCTGCTGGTGGACGACGTCCAGTTTCTCACCAATCGCAAAGAAATGCAGACGGAGCTGCTGCGGCTCACCGAAGCGCTGCAAGAAGGCGGTCACCAGATCGTGTTGACGAGCGACCGGCCGCCGCCCGAAATCGCGGACCTGGACGAGCGGCTGATTTCGCGGTTCTCAGGCGGCTTGGTCGTGGACATGGGGCTGCCGGATTACGAGACCCGCGTGGCCATTCTGCGCCGGAAGGCCGAGGAGCGTGGGGCGCGCTTCGAGCCGGGCGTGCTCGAGACCGTGGCGCAGGCCGAGTTCGGCAACGTGCGCGAGCTGATGGGCGCGCTGAACCGGTTGGTGGCGTTCCAGGCGGTGAACGACACCTCCATCAACGCGGCGACGGCCAAGCAGATCCTCGGGCTCGCCCCCGGGGCGACAAAGGCGGAGCCGGCGCGCGCCGCCAGTGGCGCGCAGGGTGGGGGCGGGGGCGGGGGCGGAGGTGATGAGTTCGGTGCGTTTCTCGCCGACGTGACCGTCACCGTCGGGAAGGCGGTGGAAGCGTGGCGGGCCCGTGTAGGCGAGGCCGTGCTGCGGTGGGAGGGGGAAGGGTATCGCACCCACCGGCTCGAGGCGTTGCTGGAGCACGACGCGCCGGCGGACGTGGACGACGCGATCAACGCCTTCGCCCGCGACGTCGAGCGCCTCAAGGAGCTCGCGGCGGAAGTGGGCGAGCTCGACCCACAGGCGGCGGGCGCGAGCGTGTTCCGCGACCCGGAGCGCCTGGCCGAAGCCGAGGAGGTGGCCGCTAAAGTGCGCGGCGGTGGCGCGCCGCCACCGGGGCCGTCCGCGGCATTCCCGCTCTCGGCCTACGCCGTGGGACCGTCCAATCAGGTGGCGGTGAGCGCCGTCCGCGCGGTGCTCGACCGGCCCGGCAAGAAGTACAACCCGCTCGTGCTAGTGGGGAAGAGCGGGCTCGGGAAGACCCACCTCCTGAACGCGATCGGTCTCGAGCTGGCGCGTGGCCGCCGGGCCGTCGTAGCATGCCTGTCCACGCAGGCGTTCATCGACGAGCTGATCGCCGCGATCGACGGCAACCGGGTGGACTGGTGGCGCGCGCGCTACCGCCGCGCCACGGCGCTGCTGCTCGACGACATCCATCTCATCGCCGGCAAGGAGCGCACCCAGGAAGAGCTCTTCAATCTGTTCAATCTGCTGCAGGACAAGGATCGCCAGCTCGTGTTCACCGCGCCGGCGCATCCCAACACCCTGTCCGGTCTGGAGGAGCGCATCGTGTCGCGCCTCGAGGGCGGGCTGGTCGCGGAGCTCAAGGAGCCCGACCGCGCCCTCAAACGCGCCGTGTTGGAGCGGCTGCTGACGCAGCAGGACGCGCGCCCCGAGGCCGCCCTGCTCGATTACCTGGCCGATCGGCCGACCGACTCGGTGCGCAGCCTGGTGGGCGCGGTGCAACGCCTCGTGAGCGCGGCCACCGCGCAGGAAGTGCCCCTCACCGCCGGGCTGGCGCGCGAAGTCCTCGAGGGCCAGGCCCCGCGCGATGCCCGCCGCTCGGGCGGCCTCCGCACCTCCGGGCTCGTCGTGTCGAGTCTCGGCGGCATCAAGAGCCGCGAGAAGATGGTGTGGGATTGGGCCGACGTGGGGGACCGTCTCATCGAGGAGCTGCGCTGATGGCCATCAAAGGATCGCTCAAGGAAGCGTCGCTGCCCGACGTGCTGCAGCTGCTGGCGTTGGGACAGAAGTCGGGCTGTCTCTCGATCGCGGATCGGTCGAACTTCGGCTACATCTACTTCGAGAAGGGCCGCATTTGCTACGCGTCGATCGTGAATCGACGCGATCGTCTGGGCGACATCCTCGTCAAGCACGGCAAGATCACGCAGCAGCAGCTGGACGCCGCGGTCCACCGGCAGACCAAGGAGCACGGGAAGAAGTTCGGCGAAGTGCTGGTCGGGATGGGGATCATCACGCAGGCCGACCTCGAGCGCTACATGCGGGTGCAGATCGAGGAGTCGGTCTATTACCTGTTCACCTGGACGCAGGGCACCTTCAACTTCGAGGCCGACGTCGGGCCCGAACGCCAGGACTTTCTCGTCTCGATCAATCCGGAATCGCTGCTGCTCGAAGGCGCGCGCCGCGTGGACGAGTGGAGCCTGATCGAAAAGAAGATCCCGTCGTTCGACCTGATCTACGCCCTCGACAAGGACCGGATCGCGATCAGCGAGGCGAAGCTCACCGACACGCAGCAACGCCTGCTGCAGCTGCTCGACGGAGCGTGTGACGTCAATCAGATCATCGAGGATTCGGGACTGGGTGAGTTCGAGATCGGCAAGGCGCTGTACGGCCTGATCACCGCGGGGTTCGTGCATCGCGCGGGTCGCTCCACGTCGCCGGCGGACGCGCAGATCACGGATGCCCGGGTGGAAGAGCACCGCAACCTGGGGATCGCCTTCTACAAGACGGGGATGCTGGACGAGGCGACGCGCGAGTTCCGCCGGGTGGCCGAGCTCCGCCCCGCCGAGGCGAACGCGCACTTCTACATCGGGCTCGTGGCGCTGCGGCAAGCGCGCTGGCGCGAAGCCATGGAGGCGCTGCGCATGGCCGCGGAAAAAGGGGGTGGGCGGCCCGCGGTGCTCCACAACCTCGGCTACGCGTACGAGCAGCTCGGGAAGCTGGACGACGCCGAGGCGGCCTACGCCGAGGCCGCGGGGCGAGCCCGCACCGACGCCAAGGTCTACCTGGGGTGGGGCGTGGTGGCGTTGAAGCGCGGCGACCTCGCGAGCGCGGCCGGCCGACTCGACCGCGCACGCGAGCTGTTCGGCAAGGTCCCGCCCCCCGCGTGGTTCTGGGCCCGCTCGCTGACCGCGGCGGCGGCGGGTGAATTCGAGACCGCCGAAGCCCTGGGCGAGGAGGGCGTGGAGGCCTACCCCTCGCACGCCGCGCTGCAGAACAACGTCGCCGTCTTGAAAGAGCTCGCGGGCGACCTGGCCGGGGCGGAAGACCTGGTGCGGATCGCGCGTAAGAACGAGCCGTCGCTGCCGCAGCTGTCCAAGAACCTCGGCGATCTGGCGTACCGCGGCTCGCGGTACGACGAAGCCTGGGACGCGTACAGCCGCGCGATCGAGCTCGCGCCCGATCTGGGGGATGACGTTTACTTCAAGCTCGGCAACATCGCCTACAAGCGGAACGACCGGGAGCTCGCGGCACAGCTGTGGCGCAAAGCGCTCGAGCTCAATCCCAAGCACGAGCTCGTCAAGGCCAATCTGGACACGCTGAGCGCGCTGTCGTGACGGCCGAGCAGGACGAGCGGGGGTTCCGCGCGCTCACCCAGAAGATCTCGCGGGCGCGGGGCTTGGCGTGCGGCTCCTACAAGGACCGCTGCCTGCGCCGCCGCATCGGCGTGCGCATGCGCGCCCGGGGCGTGCACACGTTCGACGACTACAGCCGCCTGCTCGATCAGGACGCTCACGAGTACGATCTGCTGCTCGATGCGCTGACCATCAACGTCACCAAGTTCTTCCGCAACGTGGAGACGTGGCGCGCGCTCGAGTCCCGGCTGGCGCAGCTGTGGACTGCGCGCCGCGGCGAAGTGCGCGTCTGGTCGGCTGGGTGTGCGTCGGGTGAGGAGCCCTACACGGTGGCAGTGGCGCTCGCCGAGACGGCACGGCGGCTCGATCAGGAGACGCTGTTGGCCCGCGCCCGTGTGGACGCGACCGACATCGATCGCACCAGCCTGGAGCGGACGCGCGCCGCCGAATACCCTGAGGCGGCCTTCACCGAAATGCCCGCGGACCTGGCGCGTCGCTACTTCAGCGCCGAGGCACCGCGGCGACCAATCGCGATGCTGCAGCGGATCGTCCGGGTCATCAAGCACGACCTCACGAGCGAGCCGGCTCCCGCCCCGCCGTACGACGTGGTCGTGTGCCGAAACGTGGTCATCTACTTCGACCGGCCGATGCAGGAGCGGCTGTTCTCGCTCTTCACGGACGCGTTGGCGCCCGGGGGCGTGCTGGTGCTCGGCAAGGTCGAGACGCTGTTCGGACCCGCCCGCGACCGCCTCGTGCTGGAGGAGCCGCGCGAGCGGATCTATCGGAAAGCGGCGTCATGACGGGACCGTCGCCACCCCAGGAGCGGATCGTCAAGGTGGCCGAGTGGGCGGCCGAGCGGGGCGACGTGGTGATCGTCACGCTGGGCCTCGGGTCGTGCGTCGCGATCATGCTGCACGATGCGCGCGCCGGCGCGGGCGCCATGGCGCACGTTCTCCTGCCGTCGAAGAGCCTCGCCCGCGACACCTCGAACCCCGCCAAGTTTCCGGAGACCGCCGTGCCGCTGCTGATCGAGAAACTGACGGCGCTCGGGGCCGACTCACGGCGGTTGGTCGCCAAGCTGGCGGGGGGGGCGAGCATGTTCGCCGCGCTGATGACGCCCAGCTCGGTACAGATGGGAGAGCGCAACATCCTGGCCGCGCGCAGCGCACTGCGCCGGGTGGGGATTCCGGTGGCGGGCGAAGCGGTTGGGGGCGGAGCGGGGCGCTCGGTGCGATTCTACGTGGCCGATGGACGCGTAGAGATCCGGTCGGTCGGGTCCGATGCCATCATCCTCTGACCGGCGGCCCAGCGTCCTCGTCGTGGACGACAGCGCGCTGATGCGGCGCGTGGTGAGCGATGTCCTGGGTGGGGCGGACGGCATCCTCGGCGCCGGCGAGTTCCGTGTCGCCGGCACCGCGCGCGACGGATTCGACGCCGTGCGCAAGGTGCACCAGCTCGACCCCGACGTGGTCACGATGGATCTCGAGATGCCGGAGCTCGATGGGCTCGGCGCCATCGGCTACATCATGTCGGAGGCGCCGCGCCCTGTCGTCGTGGTGAGCGCGCACGCTGGACCCGGGACGGGCGCCGCCATCCGCGCGCTCGAGCTGGGCGCCGTCGAGATCGTGGCGAAGCCCGAGGAGGCGAACCGCGCGGCGCTCGAGCGGATGGGACCCGAGCTCCGCGCGGCGGTGCGCCGCGCACTCGCCGCCGACCTGTCGCACATCTCCGTGATGGCGCGACCGCCCCTGCCGCCGCGGCGCTCACCGGAGGCGGCGCTCCGAGCCCGCGCGCAGTTCGCCGTGGCGGTCGCGGCTTCCACCGGCGGGCCGCGGGCGCTGGCCGAAGTGATTCCCCATCTCGCCGTCGGCAGCGGCGCTGCCGTGCTCGTGGTGCAACACATGCCCCCCAAGTTCACGCGCTCGCTCGCCGAACGGCTCGACTCGCTCTCGGCCCTGCGCGTGGTCGAGGCCGATGACGGGGCGCCGGTGGCCGCCGACACGGCATACGTCGCCCCGGGCGATTATCATATGCGAGTGCTCGCGGCTCCCGATGGGCCCGTGATCGCGCTCGACCAGGAGCCGCCGGTGTGGGGCGTGCGGCCGGCGGCAGACCCCCTGTTCCGGTCTGTAGCCAAGGTGTTCGGGCCCCGGTCGGTAGGGGTCGTCCTCACCGGGATGGGGCGCGACGGCGCCGACGGCGTCCGGGCGATTCGGGCCGTGGGGGGTGGTGCCATCGCCCAGGACCGCGATACGGCGGTCATTGCGGGAATGCCCACCGCCGCGGTGCAGATCGGCGGAGCGGAGCGCGTCCTGCCGATCGGCGAGATCGCCGATGGAGTGGCGGCCGCGCTGGCCGTGCGAGGTGCGCGGGTGCGAGGGGGTCGCTGATGAGTCGAGGCTATCTGCTGGTCCGCGTGGAGGGAAAAGCGTACGGGCTGCCGCTCGCTCGCGTACTCGAGGTGGGCGACTTGGCGGACGTGCTCGCGGTGCCGCGCGCGCTGGCCGCGATGCGCGGGCTGACGCCGCTGCGTGGGCGCCTCGTGCCGGTCGTCCACCTCGGCGCGCTGATGGGCGACCGATCACCTCCCCCCGACCGCGGTCGGGCCGCGGTGCTGGTCGAGCTCGGAGCCGGAGAGGGTGCACGCCGCGTCGCGTTCGAGGTGGACGACGCGGACGACGTAGTGCGCGAGCCCGCGCTGCCGGTGCCGCCGGGCGAGGCGCTGCCGTGGGCATCCGGCGTGGCGCGGCGCCGGGGCACCCTCATCCCGATCCTCGACCTCGACGCGCTGGGAGACCGCATCGGATGACGGCCGGCGACGAAGTCCAACTCGTCACCTTCAAGGTGGCCGGTCAGGATTTCGCGTTCAACATCTTCCAGGTGGAGCGCATCCTGCGCTACGAGGCGCCCGCGCCGCTGCCCAAGGCCCCGGACTTTCTCGAAGGCGTGCTGCGCTACCAAGGCGTCGCCGTGCCGCTCGTGGACCTGCGCAAGCGGCTCGGGGTGACGGCGCCGCTGCGGGAAGAGACGCGTACGGTGATTCTCGAGTGGGAGGGCGGCAAGCTGGGCGTGGTCGTGGACGCGGTCACCGAGGTGCTCCAGGTGGCCGCGCCGCAGATCACCGCGCCCTCCAAGCTGGTCAAGGGTCTCGCAGCGGAGTACATCACGGGGCTGGTCGTGAAGGACAGTCGCACGATCATCGTGCTCAACACGGCGCGGCTGCTCACGTCGCAGGAAAAGCTCGCGCTCGAGACGGCGGTGAAGGAGAAGGCCGCGGTCTGATGGTCGACTCGCCGCTGCCCGCCTTGCGCAGTCAGTACGAGGAGATCGCGCGTCGCCTCGAGACCGTGACCGGGCACGCCGAGCGCGAGGCGGTGAAGCGCGAGATCATCGCCTACTTCAAGCAGGTGGATGGGCTCATCGGCGAGCTGTCGGCTCTCAAGGACGAGGTCCGCAAGCTCGTCGACCGGTTCAAGCAGGTGTCGGCGTCTACCACGGAGCCGTCCGCGCCGGAGTTCACGGGCACGCGCCCCGCCGTACACGCCGACCACCTCGGTGCCTCGACGTTCGTCGAGAAGGGCTGGAGCCTCATCTCGCTGGGAGATTACGCGGGCGCGATTCAGGCGCTCCATAAGGCGCTGCAGCTCGCGCCGGGGGAGACGCAAGCCGAGTCGCTCCTGGGCTGGGCGCAGATGCTCCATGAGGACTACGACGATGCGCTCGCGACCTTTCAGAAAGTCTTGATGAAGGAGCCCGCCAATTCGCTCGCGCGCATCAACGTGGGGTACATCTGCCTCAAGAAGCGCATCTTCGGCGAAGCGATCGAGCATCTCTCGAAGGCGATCCGCCTCGACAACGACAAGAAGGCCACGCTGTACGCCCATTTCTACCTCGGGCTCGTCTACTCGCAGCGCGAGATGTACGAGGATGCGCAGACGTTCTTCCAGAAGACGCTCAAGCTCGGTCCGAACCTGATCGAGGCGCAATACGAGCTGGGGCGCGCCTTTTGGTTCGCGGGCGACCAAGACCAGGCGAAGCAAGCCTGGGAGCAAGGATTCAAGGCCAACAAGTTCAACCCCTGGGGCAAGAAGTGTCAGGACACTCTCGCGCTCGTGCTCCAGGGACAGGAGCCGCCGCGCTCGTAGCCCTCGCTGCATTCCTGCTGCAGGCGTCTCTCCCGCCGCCGTCCGCCTCGTCGCCCGCCGTCGTGACCGTGGGCCGGGTGAGCGCGGTCGCGTGGCCCGGGCAAGACGGGTTGGCGGCGGCGTTGGCCGAAGCGGCGGATCGCACCGGGCCGTTTCCCGGGATCGGACTACTCCCCGACCGTCCGATCCGCCTGATCCTCGCCCCCACCCGCACCCGCTTCGACTCCCTGACCCGCGGCCGGGTCCCGGACTGGAGCGACGGCGCCGCGTTTCCCGAGCGCAATACGATCGTCTTACTGTCCGACCGTCCGACCGTCAGACTGTCGGGCATCTTACGTCACGAGCTCGCCCACCTGGCGCTGCGCTGGCGCGTGCGACGACAGCTGCCCCTCTGGTTCGAGGAGGGGTACGCCGCCGTGGCGGCGGGGGAATGGGATCGCCTCGACGCGTTGCGGCTGAACTGGCAGGTGGCCCGCGGGGTGCGCTATGACCTGGATGAGGTGGATCGCTCGCTGCGCGCCGATCGGCCCGATGCGACCACGGCCTACGCGCTCGCCACGACGGCGGTGCTGCTGCTGCAACGCTGGGGTGAGGCGGCGGGCCTCGGTCCGCTCATCGAGCGCCTGGGGCGCGACCCGACGTTCGATGCCGCGCTGCGCGACACCTACCACGTGACCGAGGGTGACTTTGAGGAGCGCTGGCAGCGCGAGGTGGCGACGCGCTACGGCTGGCTGGGATGGGCGAGCGCGGTCGGCCTGTTTTGGACCGTCCTGGCGTGCGCCCTCATCTGGCTGGTGCGCGTCCGGCGGCGGCGCGATCGGGTGCGGAAGGCGCTGCTCGACGAGGGTTGGACCGTGCCAGCCGACGACGAGCCAACTGCTTGACGACGTGGAAACGGCCGCGTAAACTCTTCCGCTTATGCCCGATCAAAGCGTGACGCGCTCCCGCCTGCATTTCGGACCGAGCAACTGGGTGACGCTCGGCGCAGCGGTCGTGTCGCTCGCGCTCGGGTACTGGTTGCTGCACCAGGGTTCGACCACGGCCGCGCCGATTCTACTCGTACTCGGTTACTGCGTTTTCTTCCCGGTAGGTCTCGCCCTATAGAACCCGCCGTGCGACGGGCGAATAGCTCAGCGGTTCAGAGCGCCTGCCTTACACGCAGGAAGTCGGGGGTTCGAATCCCTCTTCGCCCATTGGGGTATCAGACGATACCGTGAGGATAGCGCGCGTGACATCAGTACGACTCGTCGCTGCGGTGGGGTTGATGGCCGTCGCCGCCCCCGCCGCCGCCCCCGCCCAGATCGCCTACACGCCACCCGCCGAGAAGCTGCTCGTCCTGCCGCTGATGGTGAAGACGTCGGCCGACTCCGCGGTGAGCATCGCGGTGATGGACGTGGCGCGCGAAAAACTCGGCTCGATGGCCCGCTCCCGCGTGCAGGTCATTCCCAAGCCCAAGCTGTGCGAGGCCCTGAAGGCGTCGGACTATCCGTGCGACGTGCTGTTGGACGAGACGCAGGCGAATCAGCTCGGACGGTTCCTCTCGGTGAACGCCTACACGACGGGCACGCTCGAGCGGAGCAGCCCGGCGCTGGTGGCCCGCATTCGCATCCGGGACATCGGCAGCTCAGGCATGGCCGCGCTGTTCAGCGTGTCGAGCAACCCGGGGACCTCGCCCGCGCTGGGCGAGGCGATCGCGCAGCGCGCCAACACGATCGTGCGCGCCGCCGAGCAGGCGCGCGAGTGCAACGACCAACGGCAGAAGAGCCAATTCTCGAAGGCGCTGGACGCGGCCCGCAAGGCGCTGGTGATCGAGCCCAATCTCACCGCGGCGCACCTGTGCGTCGCGACCGTGTACGAGGCCCAACACCTGCCGCTCGACAGCATGATCGCGGCCGCGCAGCGCGCCACCAAGGGTGATTCCCTCAACGCCACCGCGTGGGAGACGATCGGGCACGCCTATCAACAGAAGGGCGACACGCTCAAGGCGATCGACGCGTTCACCCACGAGCTGGGCGGCGAGCCGCAGAACATCCAGCTGCGCCTCGGCATCGCGGAGCTGCTGCGGCAGCAGCGGCAGTACGAGCGAGCCAAGGCGATCCTCGACGACGGCCTGGCGCACAATCCTGGCGACGACCGCCTGACGGCGTTCCGGCAACGCGTCTGCATCGAAGGCGAGCTGCACCGCTGTACCCTCGACGCCTTCGTCGAACAGGTGACGAAGGATACGTCCAAGCTTGCCGATACGACGCTCCTCAAGGGCGCGCTCGGCGCGGCCCAGCAGGTCTCCGACACCACGCAGCTGCTGTTCTTCAGCCACGCCGCCGTACGCCATGTGCCCAAGGCGTCGTGGTCCTGGAAGGCGCTCGGATCGGCCTTCGACTTGAAGGGACAGAAGGACTCGGCGGTGTGGGCGTACAAGCAGTCGCTGAAGCTCGACCCGAACGACGTCAAGGGGTCGCTGCTCGTGGCGAAGGGGATCGTCGAGGGCACCGTCTACGATACGGCCCAGGCCAACAAGCTCAAACCCGACACGGCGGCGTTGCACGTGTTCCGGAACGCGTTCGCCGACCGCGTCGACAGCGCGAAGACCTACATCGCGCCGGCCGTGACCTCGCCCGATTCGAGCGATCGGCTTAGCGCAGCCGTGTTCATGCTCACGGCGGGATCGAAGATCGCACAGTCCGCGGCCTACGATCGCGCGTATCCCTGGCTGGACCAGCTGCTGCAGCTGGTGGCGCCCCGTACACCCGCGGACACGGTCGGACCCAGGCAACAGATTCGTGTCCAGGCGAGCTTCTGGTGGGGGATCGCGTCGGTGCTGACACTTCGAGATCCGTACCAGGCGATGATCAAGTCGAAGAGCTGTGCCGACGCCAAGACGATCTACGACCGACTCCAGCGAAACAAGGAAGCGCTGCAGCTCGGCATGCGCGTGCATGCGCCGACGGCGACTCAGATGCTCGGGTTCAATGGGCAGTACGAAGCGCAAATGCCAAAGGTCAAGCAGGCGTTCAAGTGCAAGAATTTCTGAGTCTTGAGCCATTGAATTGCTCCTACTGCCGGCCTATATTGCGACCCTCCGTCGCAGGGGGCTGTAGCTCAGCTGGTTAGAGTGCCGGTCTGTCACACCGGAGGTCGCGGGTTCGAGCCCCGTCAGCCCCGCCTGAACCCGCCTCGCGGGACGACGCATCCGGCCCCGTCTGCCACGGCAGGCGGG
>DATEGE010000110.1:0-2408 GCA_035280265.1 Gemmatimonadales bacterium
CGAGTGGGCATCGCCATTGAAGGTGAAGATGTGCTTGGTCGCGGGGTCGTACAGGACCGCATCGGCATCGACGGCCGCCGTGATGTGCCCCTGCACCTTGAGCGTGTTCAGGTCAAACATCGTGACGGCGCTGTCGGGCCCTGAGGTGGCGAAGCCGCGACCCGCGTCGTAGGCGAGCGCGATGCCATGCGCGCGCGTCAGTCCCGGGATCTCGGCCAGCAGCCGGCCAGTTTCCTCATCGACCACCATCACGCGGTTCTGGCGGGCGATGAACAAGCGGTGGCCGACGCTGTCGAGCGCCACGTAGTCCCAGCCGCCGTCGCCGCCGAGCACGGTCGTCTTGGCGACGTGGTAAGATTGAGCCGAGGCTGACGCGGCGCCGAGACCGAGCAGGAGGGTCCCGCGGCAGAGGATTCGGGTGAGGGTGTTCACGGATTTTCCTTTCGGCCACAGTGTGCCAGAACTTATCCCCCGGCTGATGTCGCTGCTGGTGAACCGTCTCGAACCGAAACGTTTACATGTCTCGGACCGCGCCCAAGCAAGCGACCCGAGCGTCGCGAACCGCAACGCGATGAAGGAGGACACGACTCATGGCCAAAGCGGGAGAAGTCCTCAAGAAGTTCTACGATGCCGTCGTGAAGAGAGACCTCACGAGCGCGCGCACGTACTTGGCCGACGACCTGACCTTCGTGGGCCTGTTTGAGACCTACCGCAGTGCGGACGAGTACCTCCGAGCGTTGACGGGACTGCTGCAGGTGACCGTCCGCCTCGATGTGAAGAAGATCATCGGTGAAGGAAACGACGCCGCCGTGTTCTTTGATCTGGAGACGAAGGCGCCGGCTGAAGGTCGGGTGCTCGTCGCCGAATGGCATCAGCTGACGAATGGCAAGATCTCGCACGTGCGATCGGCGTTCGACGGGCGGCCGTACGCTGCGATGTTCGCCGGCGCTGGACGTCGATAGGAGCGGCGCCGGGCGCGTAGCGCCGAAGATCGAAGGAATTGCCCTGTCGCGCGCCGGTGAGGAGATCGCTCGACGCGTGACCACGCCACGTGACTACGCGGCGTCCCGACGGCGCGGCGGCGGGCGCGCACGTCGTGTTCGGGGTCATCCTCGGCACGGGCGTCGGCGGTGGCGACGCTCACCCGATATCACGACCGTCTCGGCCGCGCGCTCGCCGCGCTGATCAACACGCTCGATCCCGATATCGTGGTGCTCGGGGGCGGCATGTCCAACCTCGTCGACCTGCCCGACCGGTCAGTGCGCTGCTGCCCCGCTACTGGTTCGCGGCGGGGGCGACGTCCGAGCCTGTTGCCACACGGGTCGTACGCGCCGCGCACGGCGACTCGAGTGGCGTCCGAGGAGCGGCGTGGCCGTGGCCCGCCAGCGGACCGTGACTACGTTTGCATCGTACAAGACCGGCCCAGCCGGGGGTCTTCATTCTCACGGCTGTGAATCGCATCGACCTGGGGGGCAGGTGTCTGCCGCCGGCCGGGCGCTGATCGTCTCGCTCTCGCTCGCGTGCGCTGCCGCGGGTCAGCGCGGCCCCTCAGGCGTGCCGTCGTACGGCGTCTACTATCGGTTGACGGTGCGAGTCGATCCGGCCCGGGGAACGATTCAGGGAGAGGCATGGATCGCCACCGCTCCAGCGGCGATCGTGCACCCCGGACGGTTGTTCGCGGCACCGACGCTCGTCATCGATTCGATTCTGTCAGCCGGGGTATCGGCGACGTTCTCCCGCCGAGGGGACACGGTGACGGTCGGCCCAGCCGGCCCTGGGCGGCGTTCATCGGCGCTGCGCGTGTTCTACCACGGCAAGGAGAGCGCACCGGCATTGTCCATGGAGCCGCACGCGGGGGCGCCAGCGGCATCGACGTATGGACTGCCGTACTCGGCGCGCGCGTGGTGGCCGGCGCCGGGGTCGACCCTCGCCAAAGCCGATTCTGCTGATGTGATCGTCACCGTACCGGCGGGCCTCACGGCGGTGTCTAATGGACGGCTGGTCTCTCGATCTGGCGCCCAGGATGGGTGGGTCACCTACCACTGGGCCACGCGCCATCCCATTTATCCTGACGTCGTCTCGATCGCCGTCGGCGCGTACATCGAGCTCGACGATTCCGCGGATGCCGACGGCCGGCGCATCCCGCTGCGCTTCTACGTGTTCGCCGACGATACCGCGAAGGCTCGACTCGACTTCGCGCCTGTGCCGCAGATCCTCGATTTCCTTAGCGAGCTGCTGGGCCCGTATCCCTTTGCCGACGAGAAATACGCCGTGGCGGAGTTCACTACGCAGAGCTTCCGCGAGCATCAGACGATCCCCAGCCTGGGCCCGCGCTTCCTGACCGGCGACCGCCGCAACGAGTGGATCCTGGCGCACGAGCTCGCGCATCAGTGGTTCGGTAACTCCCT
>DATEGE010000111.1:0-14747 GCA_035280265.1 Gemmatimonadales bacterium
GGGCGGGGGAGTGGGCGGGGGGGTGGTCGCGCTCATAGCGTGCCGTAACCTCTCCCCTCGCGACCGGGTTTCGCAATGGGCCCCGGAAGTGCTAGGTTTCGCGCGCCGTGGTCCATAGCATCGTTCCGTTGGCCGTCCTCGAGGCGGTCAAGAACCTCGACACACCGGTCGAGGACGGCCTCTCGGAGTTTGCGGAAGAGCTGCTGTCCAAGCGGCTCGGCCTGTCGCCGACCGTGGCGATGCAGCTGCGCGAATACGAGCACATGGTGCGGCGCGACGCGCGCGCCGACCCCGCACACGTCGAGGCCCTGCTGCGGCTGGTGGGACGGCGCCCTGACGCCGACCTGGTCTTCGCCGATGCGGGCCGGCGCGCCGCACGCCGCGCCGTGCGGCGCCTCTTTTTTCTCACCCGTTGGGCGGCACGCGCCACCCCGCGCCTGTTCGGCTACCTCGCCGCGCGGCGCGCCGCGCGCGCGGTGCTCGCGGGGGATCTCAAACGCGAGAGCCACGTGCCGATCGCTCGGGTGGAGGACGCGCTCGCCCTGCACGCCACGCCTGACGGAGCCGCGTGTGGCCTGTACGGCGCCGGTTTCACCGAGCTGCTGCGGCTGCTCGTGGGATTTGAAGGGGCCATGCTGCACGTGTCTTGCCGGGCCACGGGAGGTGCGCGCTGCGAGTGGCGCGCGGCGCCGCCGGATCCGCGGCACCGCTGATGCCGCTGCTCGACGGCTTCGATCTGCCCGGGCTGCAAGCGGCGCTCGCGACCCTCGGAGCCGACGGCTGGCTGCTCTATGACTTCCGCAAGGTGAACCCGATCGCCACCCGCATCCTCGGCGATACGGGAATGGGGACCCGCCGCCTCTTCGTGCTGCTGCCGCGGTCTGGGCCTACCGTGGCGATAGCGCATCGCATCGAGCTGCAACCCCTGGCCGACTTCCGCGGCGAAGTACGGCCCTACGGGGCCTGGCGCGAATTGCACGGCCACCTGGAGGCGGTCGTGCGGGGTCGTACCCTCGCGATGGAGATCTCGCCGCTCGATCAGGTGCCCTACCTTGATCGCGTGCCGCACGGCGTCGTCCAGCTGCTCGAGTCGTTCGGGGCGCGCCTCGTCTCATCGGCACCGCTGGTATCGCGCTTCGCCGCGCACTGGTCCGCGCCGGAGCTCGCGGGCCACCGGCGGGCGGCGGAGGCGCTGGCCACGATCGCGCGCGATGCCCTCAGCTGGGCTGGGAGCGAGGCTGCGCGCGGCCAGGAGGTCCGAGAGACGACCGTGCAACGGCGCGTGCTCGAAGCGATCGAGCGCGCCCAGCTCTGGACCAACGAGGGGCCGATCGTCGCGTTCGGACCGACGACGGCGATGCCCCATTATGAGCCGCACCCGGGAGCGGATCGTCGCCTGGCGGCGGGCGATGTGGTGCTGCTCGACCTCTGGGCGGGACCGGGTCGCGGCTCGGTGTTCGCCGACCAGACATGGATGGCGTTCGCCGGCCAGACTCCCGATGCCGAGGTGCGACGGGTGTGGCAGGCGGTGAAGGGAGCGCGCGATGCGGCCATCGCGTTCCTGCGCGAGCGGTGGCGCCCGAGCGGACCGGTGACGGGAGCCCAAGTGGATGACGCGGCCCGCGGCGTGATTCGCGACGCCGGGCTCGCCGAGTTCTTCGTGCACCGCACGGGACACTCGATCGATCGCGACCTGCACGGCTCGGGCCCCCATATCGACAACTTCGAGACCGAAGACACGCGGCCGCTCGTGGCGGGCGTGGGCTTTTCGGTCGAGCCTGGCGTCTACTTGCCGGACCGGTTCGGGATGCGCAGCGAGATCAACGTCTACATCGACGCGACCGGTCCCGAGGTGAATCCTCGAGCGCCCCAGGAGGATCTGCTGCTGGTCTGACCGCTCCACCTACGGGCACGGGCCCCGCTCCGCGACAAAAATACGCAGTCGCTGCGCGGGGCCCGTGCCCGTAGGTAGTTGCCGCGACAGGTTCAAAGCACCGCGAGCACCAAGCTTGCCCACACCCCCGCACCGATCGCGACATGCAGCGCCTGGAGGGGCGAGGGCAGCGCGAGCAGGACCATCGCGGCAGCGACCGTGACTTGCAGTGCGACGAGGCCCACCACGTACCACGCACGACGCTGTTTGCGGCGGATCGCCCACCACAGCACGAAGCCGAACAACCCATAGGCGAGGACACGGTGTGTCCAGTGGACGTACTGCAGGTAGTTCCCCACAGGGACAAGCTGCCCATTGCAGAGCGGGAAACCGAGGCAGGCGCTGGCGGCGCCGAGGTTGGCGGTGAGCGCGCCGAACAGCACGGTGACGAACCCCAGAGCCAAGGCGGCTAATCCGGGCCGGGAGGGCGGCGCAGTCCGAGGTCCGCGCGCGGTCACCAACAGCGTCGCGAGCAAGAGCATCGCGGTGCCGAGGTGCAGGACCACGGTCCAGGGCGGCAGGCTGAGCTTCACGGTGATGGCACCGAGCGAGACTTGGACGATGAGCAGAGCCACTGCGACGTAGGAGGCGCGCGCGGGGGGGTACCACTCCCCACTCCCGGTTTTACGTCGCAGCAACCACGCGTACAGGGCGAGCGCGACGACGAGGACACTCACGGCGGCAGCCACGAGCCGGTGCATGTACTCGATCACCGTCGGCACGTCGAGGGGCGGGAGCAGCCTGCCGTTGCACAGCGGCCAATGCTCGCCGCACCCCATCCCCGATCCGGTGATGCGTACGACGCCGCCGAGGATGATAAGCAGGTAGGTGCAGGTGGCAGCGCTCCAAGCGAGCCGCGTGAAGCGTCGCGTCATGGGACCGGAAATGTATATTGGCGCTCGCATGTCCATGCCTGTGGATCGCTGGGGCGAGCGGCTGCCGCGCCGACTCGGACTGTGGAGCGCGGTAGCGGTGCTCGTAGGCTCGACCATCGGCGGCGGCATCTTCCGCACGCCCGCCATTATCGCGGAGCGCGTCCCCGCCCCGCTGCCGATGTTCGCGGTCTGGATCCTCGGCGGCCTGCTGGCGCTGTGCGGTGCTCTGACCTACGCCGAGCTCGCCGCGCTGTTTCCCCGCTCCGGTGGTGTCTACGTCTTCATCCGCGAGGGCTTCGGGCGGCTGCCGGCGTTTCTATTCGGCTGGACCGAGCTGGTCCTTATCCGCGCCTCGGCCCTGGGAGCGATC
Source organism: Gemmatimonadales bacterium (assembly GCA_035280265.1). GTDB lineage: Bacteria > Gemmatimonadota > Gemmatimonadetes > Gemmatimonadales > GWC2-71-9 > AG41. The sequence continues at coordinate 3,179 of DATEGE010000111.1, forward strand.
GCGACGCCGTTCGCCGAGTATCTGCTCCGCTCGCTCGGGTACAACCCCGAGCTGCAGCCGTACGCGGGCGCGGTGCATTACATCGCGGCCGCGGCGATCGTCGTGACGGCGACCCTGAACTACGTCGGCCTGAAGTGGAGCTCCCTCGTATTGAATCTCACGACCGGCGCCAAGTACGGGGCGCTTACCCTACTCGTGCTGCTGGGTTTCCTCGCGGGACAGGGTGACTTCCGGCACTTCTCGGCGGCGGGAGGGACGCTGAGTCCGGGGCTGTTCGGACTCGCCCTCGTGTCGGTCCTGTGGGCCTACGACGGCTGGGGCGACCTGTCGTTTGTGGGGGGCGAGGTGAAGGATCCGGAGCGCAACCTGCCGCGGGCGCTGATGATCGGCACGGGGGCGGTGATCGCGATCTACCTGCTCGTCAACGCCGCGTACCTCTACCTCATCCCGATCGGACAGATGGGGCGCTCACCGCTGGTGGCGGCGGACGCCGCGCAGCTGCTGGTCGGGCGCGCCGGGGTGGGGCTGGTCGCGATCGTGGTGATGGTCTCCACGTTCAGCACGCTGCTGGGGTCGATCCTGACGTCACCCCGCATCTTCTTCGCGTTGGCGGACGACGGGCTGTTCTTCCGCGGCATCGCGCGGGTGCACCCGCGCTTCCGCACGCCCTCGGCGGCCATCGTGATGACGGCGTGTCTGGGCGTCGGGTTCGTGTTATTGCAGTCGTTCGAGGAGCTCGCCGATCAGTTCGTCGTGGCGATCTTCCCGTTCTACGCGCTCGCGGCGGCTGCGGTGTTCGTGTTACGGCGCCGTCAGCCCGACCGGCCGCGGCCGGTGCGCGTGCTCGGCTATCCGGTGGTGCCGCTGCTGTTCGTCGTCGCGTCCCTCCTCATTCTCGGCAACGCCCTGCGCGAGCATCCGGGCGCGACCGGCCTGGCCTTCGGGGGCATCCTGCTCGGCCTGCCGGTCTACTTTGGTTTCATCCCCCGGCCGGCTCAGAACGTGTACCGCAGCGACAGCTGAATCTGATAGACGCTGCTGAGCCTACCCTCGAACGGCTTGGGGTCCCCGGTCGTGGCGTCATACAGTCTGTTGTCGAACGTGAACGTGGGGATCGACTGATTCAACGGCCCCGCGTTACGGCCTGTCTGAATCAGGGCCCGTTGATCGGGGAAGGTCGGGCTGAGCGTCGGCAGCTTCACCTGGCCCCAGTTCTTGTTCAAGAAGTTGAGGAAGTTGAAGATGTCGAGCTGCACTGCGAACTGATGCCCCCGGTATTGAGGAACCGCCTGCCGGATTGAGAGATCGATGCGGTTCTGCGCGGGACTGCGGCAGCTATCGCGCTTCATGATTTGACCGCGCTGCTTGGCGAGGCACGGCTGGGCGTCGATGAAGCGCTGGAACGCCTTCGCCGCGGGCAGGTTTTGGACGAATGCCGCGTTCACTCCCGTGCCGATCCGGATCTCGTTGGGATCCGTCGCGTCGCGCGGAATGTACAGCAGGTCGTTCCCGTTGTAGCCGTCGCCGTTCAGGTCGCCCGAGGCGACATAGCTGATGGGAAACCCTGAGCTGTGCTCGTAATACAGCGTGATGTCCGTGGTCGCCTTCTGCCACGGCAACGTGTAGGTCCCGTAAGCGATGACGCGGTCCGGCCGGGAAAACACCGAGGGAGCGGTGACCAGATCGTCGTGCGCATTCGAGAGCTGACGCCCGTTCCGCCAGTTTGAAATCGCGCGATCCGACGTGAGGCTCTGGACGTCCTCGGACTTCGTGTAGGTATAGGCGACGGTCGCTTCGAACCGATCCGAGAAACGATGGTTGAGCTGCGCCGATGCGGAGTAGTTGAAGTCCTTGGATTGGTTCGTAACCTCGATGATTCCTTCGGTGAACGCGACGTGGCGCAGAGAGTCCAACCAGCGTCCGTTGAGGTTCGTGCTCGAGAACGGCACGCTGCCGTTGGCATTGATCGTATCGGCATACAGCACGCGTCCGTCCCGATCGGTGTACGGCACCCCGCCGACCATGCGCGGACCCTTGATGTCGAGGTCGCGGATCAACACACCGTTGATCGCCTTCCGGTACATGCCCTCGACCGTGACCACCCAATTGTTCGGCAACTGGCGGTCGAACCCGGCCGACACCCCGAAGTATTGCGGGTACTTGAAGTTCGGATCGGTGAGATTGACGCCGACGGTGCCGGCCTGCCCAGGCCCGGGCACCGGCTGTCCGGTGCAAGCTTTCGGCAGGGCGTTGATGTCGACGGTGAACGCCGGCGTCTGGGCGCCCGTGCAGCTCAACCGCACGAGACCGAGGCCGGTGTTCGCGAAGGCGTTCCCCAACAAGATGTAGGGGGGCGGCCCCGTGAAGATGCCGACGCTCCCCCGAATCTGATTACGCTGGTCTCCAGTGGGGTCGTAGTTGAATCCCAGGCGCGGCGAGAACAACACCCGCGTCTTCGGCACGACATCCGTTCGAATGCCGGTCAAGCCGGCGGCCGCGAGCGCGTTCGTGAGCGTGTCGTTTTGAGATGGGCGGTCGGGGAATGACGGGATGTCGGCGCGGAGGCCCGCCGTCACCGCGAGCCGTTCGGTGACATTCCACTGATCCTGACCGTACAGGCTGTACATGTGGACGTGGAAGTCGGCGGGAATGTCAGCGGGGTTCTGGCTGTTCGCATAGCCCACCGCGTAGCCGCTGGGCGTCCCCGCTTGCAGCGCCGCAATCGTCGGGAACGTGTACACGCCGTACGAGCCCTGCGCGAAATTGTTGAAGATGTGCGTGAAGTCGAGGCGGCCACCGAGGGTGAACGTGTGCTGGCCCTTGGGAATCGTCAGGTTGTTCACGGCTTCGAAGATCTTCTGATCGAGCAGGTTGTTGGGCGAGAACTGCTCGGTGCCGAACGTGACCGCACGCACCGTGCCGCCCGTGTTCACGCCCACGCCCACCTCGGGTGCCTTCACCGGTACGTTGCGCTGGTCGTTGATGGTGCTGTAACCGACGATCAGCTCGTTGGACCATCCGTTCGCAAAGTTGGAGTAGAGCTGCCCGGTCGTCGAATTGTTCTTTGCCACGCGCGAGAACCCGTTTGAGCTGAAGCGGTACCCGGAGTTCTGGTTCAGCGGCGAGTTGTTGTACGTGGCGATGTTTCGAGAGAACGAGTCGTCCTCGTCGTGGTTGATGATCTGGCGGACTACCAGGCGGTGCGCCGGCGAGATCTGGAAATCGATCCGGCCGAACAAGTTCCGCAACGGCGTGTCGTTGTTGACAGGCGTGCTGGCCCCGACGTTGAAGTTGTAGGTGCTCTGCATGATCGTGGCGATGAGGTTCAGGCTATCGAGCGAAACGGCCGGTGCATTCGGCGCGGGTGATGGCTGGCCGTTCAAGTAGTACGGGCCCGTGGCGGGCACGGTCTTTTCCTGGAATTCGGTGGCGACGAAGAAGTGCAACCGATCACGCACGATCGGACCGCCGAGGTACAAGCTGTACTGCTTCACGTCGAGCGGCGCGGCACGAAGGTCCTGCCCGACGAGGTTCAGCCCCAACACATCCGAGTTACTGCGGTAGGTGTAGCTCGCGCCGCCGTGGAACTCGTTCGTGCCGCTCTTGGTCACCGCGTTCACCAGCATGCCCGCGAAATTGCCCTGGCGCACGTCGCTCGGCGTGAAGACGATGCGAAACTCCTTTACCGCGTCCAGCGACACGATCTTGCCGCTGGCGCTGCCACCGGGGACTCCATTGGTCGCCGCGAGGTTGAAGCGCTCGCTCTGATTCGCACCGTCCACGGTGATCGTGTTGAAGCGGTTGTAGGCCCCACCCCCACTCGGCGCGGCATTCGGCACGGCCACCACCTGCGGCGACAACTTCAGCTGGTCGATGAAGTCGCGGCTGAACGTGGGGATGCGCCGTACCAGCGAATCGGAGATCTGAGTGCCCACCCCCTGGCGGGTCGGCGAGAAGTCGGGCGTCACGCCGCCAGGTACGACGACCGCCTCCAGCTCCACCGCCTGCGGGGTGAGCTGTACGTCGACTCGCGTCGCTTCGGAGAGCCCGACGTCGACGTCGTTGCGCTGCGAGGGTTGATGGCCGATGGCCCGCACGACGACCGTGTAGGGGCCGCCCACTTCGAGTCCCTGCACGAGAAACAGGCCGTTCTCGCGGGTCCGCGTGCTGGTCGTGTAGCCGGTGCTCCGGTTCACGATGCGAACCTCGGCCAGGGCGATGGGCCGGCCACCAGTGTCGGTCACGCGCCCAGTGATAGCCCCGGTCGTCACCCCCTGCGCCCGAACCGCCGCAGCCGCGACCATCGAAAACACGATTGCCGCCACCCAAGCGCGCGGCGCGCCAACAATGGATCGCATGGTGGATGTCCCCCGTGAATAGCGGATGGGCATGGCTTTGCTATCGAGGCAGGAGAAGCTGAACCGCGCCCCGGAGCGCGTCAAGGACGCGCGGGCGGGGCTGATGTAACGATCGCGTGACTACGTGCGCGCCTTACTCCACAACCACACGCCGGCCGCCCCGAACAGGATGTTCGGCACCCAGGCGGCGAACCCCGGCGGCAGCGCGCCGCCCGAGCCCACCGCCTTCGAGAGCTGGAACATGAGCAAATCCACGAACGTGGTGGCGAGGCACACTGCCACGCCCCACGCCGTCCCGCTCCGCGGCGTCGAGATCGCGAGCGGCGCGCCGAACAGCGCGATCACGATGCAGGCGAACGGGACCGCCAGCTTGAGGGCGCGCTCGACGCGCAGCTTCTTGGTATCCGAGCCCGAGCGCGCCAACGCGTCCACGTATTGCCCCAGCTCGGCGTAGCGCATTTCGTCAGGCGCCTTCGGCTCGGCGAGCAGCGCGGTGGGCGTCTCGCGCAGCGCCTTGGTCTTGAGCCCCTCGAACTGAAAGGTGGGCTCCCGTCCCGGCCCGAGCAGATAGCGGACCGAGCCCTTCGAAAGCGTCCACCCGCGCGCCGCTCGTCCCGTGTCGTACGTGGCGCGCTGCGCCGCCACGACGATGGTCGGGTAGTCTTCGCCCGTCCCCTCACGCTCCAGGATCGGGTCTCGCATCTCCGCGCCACTGGTCCGCAACTCGAGCGAGCGGATCGAGTACACCCAGCCGCCGTCTGCCCGATACACGAACGGCGTGAAGCGGGACCGCGTCGGGTGCGCCGCCTTCTCGCCCAGGAGCTCGGCACGCCGGGCGGAGGTGACGGGAGCGAGCTCCGTGAGCCCGAGGTCCAGGATCACCGCCGCGAGCGAGGCGAGGAGCAGCGGGCGCACCACGCGGTGGAACGAAATGCCCGAGGCCTTTGCCGCCGTCAGCTCCGAGTAGCGGCCCAGGGTGCCGACCGTGAACACGACCGCGAACAGCACCGCGACCGGCAGCACGAGAGAAATCGTCTCGGGAAGAAAGAACACGTACGAGTAGGCCACCTGCGCCTTGGAGATCCCACGCCCGAGATAGGTGTCCAGCTTGTCGGTCAGGTCGATGACCATCACGAGGAAGGGAAACCCCAGCGCGGCGAGCAGGAACACCTTGGTCCACTCGCGCAGCGCGTAGCGGTCGAGCGTGCTCATCGGCGGAGCCAGGCGAGCGGCCGCGTGAACGCTTCGCGCAGGTCGCTCCAGTCACCGCCGTGCGGGGAGTTCCCCGGCTTGCGAATACGCCACAGCGCGACCAGACCGACGACGGCGAAAATGAGGTTGGGCGTCCACATGGCGAAGAACGGCGACACGATCAAGCGGTCGCCCAGTTCCTCGCCGCCGATCAGACCGACGTAGTAGACCGTGAACACGGCCACGCTCATGCCGATGACGAGTCCCACGCCGCCGCGCTGGAACCGCAGTGCCACGGGCGCACCCACGAGCGCGAAGATGAGGCAGGCCGCGGCGATCGCGTACTTCTTGTGAATCTCTACCTCGTAGGTCGCCGCGCGCGTTGCCGCGTTCCGCAGCCGCTGCTCTTCGGCCTGTCCCGCGCCCGGTGTGACCCACACAGTGGGTGTCTGCACGGGCGGCGGAGCGAGCCGTCCCGGCGGAGGCGGGAGGGGCAGGGGGCGGGGGCGGGTCGCGGGCCTGACCGGAGCAGCCGGCCTGGATTGTGGCGTTTGGGCTTGGGCCGACGCTGGGAGCAACCACGTCGTGAGCCGCCGCATGAGATGACAGTAGACCCCCGGGGGCTCGGTATCGGGCTGGTACGGCACGCCGAGCTGGGGTGCGACGGCCAGGCCCACCAGGCGCCGCAGGTCGTTCACGATCACGAGCTGCGCGTCCCGCGCGGCGCGCTCGCCGTCTTGCCGTGCGTCCCGCGCGGCCGCCCGCATCTCGCACGTGGACATCTCGCGGTCGCTCTTGTAGGTGTCGTTTTCCGTCTGTACGAAGCTGTTTCCCACGCCGACGACGCGCAGGCGGTTGGTGCGGAAAAACGTCCGATTGAACTGCGTCGGGTCGGTGCGGCTCACCTCCTGGATGTCGCCGTCTTCGAGGGTCAAGAAGAGGTCGCGCCCGCCCGACGCGTACGCCATCCGCCCGCTGTCCGCCGTGATGATGCGGCGGCGCTCGGCGTTCCCCAGGTCGAACAGCGTCACGTCCTTGAGCTTGCTGGTGTTGCCGTCGATGCGAGCCGCCCGCAGGAAGGTTTGCCCGGGAACGACCTCGTTGATGACCTGCTCCTTGAGCGTCAACGACGGTTTCTTGCGCTGGATGTCGACCTGCAAGGTGCGCAGCGCGTGGTTGCTGCGCGGCAGCAGCTGGTCGTTCCACAGGAACGAGAGTAGCGCGACGCCGGCGGCCCCGGCGAACACCGGGGTGACCAGCCGCATGACGCTCAAGCCGCCGGCCTGCATGGCGGTAATCTCGTTGTCGCCCGCCAGGCGCGTGAACACGTGCAAGACCGCCACGAGCACGGCCATCGGCAGCGTCACCGCGACGATGAACGGCAGCGACAGGACGAACACTTCGACGATGACCGCCGTCGGCAGGCCCTTGCCGAGCAGGCTCGACAGCTGCTTGGCGACTTGCTGGATGAGCATCAACGAGGTGAGCGCCGCGAGCGCGAAGCCGAGCGGCGCGATATGCTGGCGCAGGAGGTAACGACTGATGGTGCGCACGATCGGTGCCGCCATTATATTCGGAAGCCCAAGCCTCTACAAGACATCACTACCCCCGTGACCATTGGAAAGAGCCGCCTCCGGCGCGCGGCCACCTGGCTCGCGCTCGGTCTCGCGTGTACCGCCAAGAGCGGGGCGAGCCGGGAGCGTGAGTTCGCCGGGGCGCGCGCCTTTAGCTACCTCGAGCAGCAGATGCAATTCGGGCCCCGCATTCCCGGGACGCCAGCGCACGAGCGCGCGGGCGACTGGATCCTCGAGCGGCTCCGTCCGACGGCCGACACGGTGGTGGTACAGGCATTCACTCACGTGACGCACCACGGGCAGACGCTCCACATGCGCAACTTCCTGGCGCGCTTTCGGCCGGCGGCGGCGGAGCGAGTGTTGCTGCTCGCCCATTGGGATACGCGGCCGCACGCTGATCAGAGCGCCAACCTCGGTCAGCAGCGCCTCCCCGTTCCGGGAGCGAATGATGGTGCCTCCGGCGTCGCCGTGCTGCTCGGCGTGGCCGACGCCCTCAAGGCGAAGCCGCCCGCCCTGGGCGTCGATCTCCTGTTCGTGGACGGGGAGGACTTCGGCGACTTCACCGCCGACTCGAACGACGTGCTCATGGGCTCGCGCTACTTCGCCGCCCACCAGCCCGCCGGGTATCCGCCGCTCTTCGCCGTGCTGTTCGACATGGTGGCCGACAAGGATCAGCAGTTCTACTATGAGGGGAACTCGCAGGCGTTCGCGCCCGAAGTCGTGGACCGCGTCTGGCGCACCGCCGCGGATCTGGGATACGGGCGCATCTTCATTCCGGGCGTGAAGCCCACGTTGACCGACGATCACGTCGCGCTCCAGAAGGCCGGCATCCATGCCATCGACGTGGTGGACTTCGACTACCCATACTGGCACACGACGGAAGACACGATCGACAAGGTGAGCTCGGCGTCGTTGCAGGTTGTCGGGGATGTGGCGGTGGCGCTGGTCCGATAGAGTGCGGAGTGCGGAGTGCGGAATTGAAGTGAGAGGTCGAGCCGCACCGCGACGCTTGCACTGACATTCCGCGCTCCACATGCCGCATTCGTACACCGCAATCTTTCGGCTTCCCGTGCACAAAACGGATGACGCACGTCCGCTGGCGCTCCGTTAGCGTGCCCCCATGGACGACCGCCGCGCGGCCCTACTCCTCGCCCTCCTGACGCTCGCCGGGGCCGGCGTACGGCTGGCGCTCGCGCCCGCCAGTGCAGCCGCTCCCGGCGACGTGCAGCTCGTCACTCCCGCCGACACCCCACCGTCCCGGCGGGGACTGCTGGCGACCGCGCGCAGTGCCGCCCGGCTGGCGCGCCCCCTCCTTCCCGGCGAGCGGATCGACCTAGACCGCGCCGACGTGACGGAGATCACGCGTCTGCCGCGCATCGGACCGGCGTTCGCGCAGCGCATCGTGGCGTGGCGCGAGCAGCACGGGCCGTTCGGCGGGCTGGCCCGGTTCGACAGCGTGCCTGGAGTCGGACCAAAGCTGATCGAGAGCCTGCGAGGCTACGTGATGTTTTCGGGGGTCGTGCCCTGAATTGAGACAAACCTCCATCGACCTCCACCAACCTCCAAATCCTCCACAACCGGCAATTCGGGGTTGACTTCCAGAAGTCGACCCATATGTTATGCTGTTCATTTTCAACGAGTTGCGTACGGCGACCGCGGCAGCTATCTCCGACAAGCTGGGCGAGATCCTCCTCCGCGAGGGGCTGATCACTCCCGATCAGCTCAAGAAGGCCCTCCTCGAGCAGAAGAACACGGGGATGCGGCTGGGCTACACCCTGGTGAAACTGGGCTTCGTCGAGGAGACCGAGATCTCCAAGATGCTGGCGCGTCAATACCGCATGCCGGCCGTCGATTTGTCCCGCTTCGAAGTCGATCCCAAGATCATCAAGCTGCTGCCGCCCGACGTGGCGGTGAAGCACGCCGTGCTGCCGCTCAAGCGCGAGGGGCGGACCCTCACGGTGGCGATCACCGATCCGAACAACGTCACCGCGATCGAGGACATCAAGTTCATCACCCGGTGCGACGTGTTCCCGGTGATCGCGGGCGAATACACGCTGCGCAACGCGATCGACAAGTATTACCAGCAATCCGACGCGCAGCTCCAGACCCTGCTGAAGGACATCGAGGCGGCCGAGGACCTCGAGGTCGTGGAAGAGGAGGCGGACGAAGACGTCAAGGCGCAGGATCTCGCGGACGACGCGCCGGTGGTGAAGCTGATCAACGGCTTGCTCACGGACGCCGTGAAGCGCGGGGCGTCGGACATCCACATCGAGCCGTTCGAGCACGAGATGCGCGTGCGCTATCGGGTGGACGGCGCGTTGCAGGAGGTGATGAAGCCGCCGATCAAGATGCGGGCGGCGCTGACATCGCGCGTCAAGATCATGGCTCAGCTGAACATCGCGGAGCGGCGCGTGCCGCAGGACGGGCGCATCAAGTTGAAGTTCGGCGCCAAGGTGATCGACTTCCGCGTCTCGACGCTGCCGGTGCTGTTCGGTGAGAAGATCGTGCTGCGCATCCTCGACAAGGGCAACCTGGCGCTCGACCTCACGAAGTTCGGCTTCGAGCCCAAGGCCGAGCAGGAGCTGATGCGCGCGATCCTGAATCCGTACGGCATGGTGCTCGTGACCGGTCCGACGGGATCAGGCAAGACCACGACGCTGTACTCGGCGCTATCGCGGATCAATCAGATCGATGTGAACATCATGACCGCGGAGGACCCGGTCGAGTACAACCTGATGGGGATCAACCAGGTGCTGGTCCGCAACGAAGTGGGGATGACGTTCGCGGCGGCCTTGAAGGCGTTCCTGCGGCAGGACCCGAACATCATCATGGTGGGAGAGATCCGCGATCTCGAGACCGGCTCGATCGCCATCAAGGCGGCGCTCACGGGCCACCTCGTGCTCTCGACGCTGCACACCAACGACGCGCCCTCGACGGTCACGCGCATGGTGGACATGGGGATCGAGCCGTTCAACGTGGCGAGCGCGGTGAACCTGATCGTGGCGCAGCGGCTGGTGCGGCGGGTGTGCCCCGACTGCAAGCAGGAGCACAAGTACTCGGACGAAGAAATCCATGCGTTCGGGATTCCGCCCGCCGAGGCGGCGAAGCTGACGTTCTACAAGGGCCCGGGCTGCGACACCTGTAACAGCACGGGGTACAAGGGCCGGCAGGGGCTGTACGAGGTGATGGCGATGACCAGCGCCATTCGGCGCATGGTCTTGAAGGGCGGATCGACCGAGGAGCTGCGGGAGCAGGCGGTGAAGGACGGCATGCTCACCCTGCGCACGGACGGCATGCTCAAAGTGAAGCGCGGCATTACCACCCTGGAGGAAGTCGTGAAGGAAACGGCGGCATGACGGCGGGCGCGTCGCAGTCCGTGAACCTGCGCTCCCTGCTCGAGGAGATGATCGAGCGGGACGCGTCGGATCTGCACATCGTGGCGGGCGAGCGGCCCAAGCTCCGCGTGGACGGCGACATCGTCAACTCGGGGGTGGACGCGGTGCTCACCCCCAAAGACACGCTGTCGATCGCCTACTCGGTGCTCACCGAGAATCAAAAGAAGCGCTTCGAGACCGAGAACGAGCTCGACTTCTCGTTCGGGATCCAGAACCTCGCTCGGTTCCGCGGCAACTGCTTCAAGCAGCGCGGCTGCGTGTCGCTCGTGATCCGGCAGATTCCGTTCAACGTGCGCACGTTCGAAGAGCTGGGGCTGCCTGGCGTGGTCGCGAAGCTCGCCGAGAAGCCGCGCGGGCTAGTGCTCGTGACCGGTCCGACGGGATCGGGGAAGAGCACCACGTTGGCGGCGATGATCGACAAGATCAACAAAGAGCTCAAGGGCCACATCATCACGGTAGAGGACCCGATCGAGTTCATCCACCGCCACCAGAGCTGCATCGTCAACCAGCGGGAGATCGGGACCGACACCAACAGCTTCGCGGCGGCGCTGAAGTACGCGCTGCGCCAGGACCCCGACGTGGTGCTGGTAGGCGAGATGCGCGATCTCGAGACGATCGCGGCGGCGCTCACGATCGCCGAAACCGGTCATCTGGCGTTCGCGACGCTACACACCAACTCCGCCATGGAGAGCATCAACCGCATCATCGACGTGTTCCCGTCGCATCAGCAGGCGCAGGTGCGCGCCCAGCTGTCGTTCGTGCTGGAAGGCATCATCACGCAGACGCTGTTGCAGAAGGCCAAAGGCCGGGGGCGGGTGATGGCGGCGGAGATCCTGATCATGACGCCCGCGGTGCGCGCGCTGATCCGCGACCAGAAGATCGAGCAGATCCCCTCGATGATGCAGGCGGGCAAGAAGCACGGGATGCAGACGCTGAACGACGCGCTGTACCAGCTGTACGTGGGTCGCGAGGTCACGAAGGACGAGTGCCTGCGCGTGACGTCAACGCCGAACGAGTTTCTGCGCATGATCGGGGAGGCGCCCATGGATGA
>DATEGE010000112.1:0-4052 GCA_035280265.1 Gemmatimonadales bacterium
CAGATCCTTCACGAACTGGGCAACCAGTTCAAACCCGGTGTCCACCAAACCGGGTCAATTCCACCATGTGTCCTCCCGCGCGAAAAGTGTTTACCCGTCTGTTTACCCGTCCTACGCGAACCTAACGACATCTAACGACACCTAACGTGCGTAACGGCACCTTGGGAGCTACCTTGAGCGCGCGCTCGATCGGATTATGAGTCCGCTGCTCTAACCACCTGAGCTAAGGGCCCGCGAGAGGGACAAATATAATGCGGAACGTCGGATGCGCCGCGTCTTAATCATCTCCCACACCTACATCACACCCGCCAACCGCGGCAAGCTGCGGGCGCTCGCGGCTCGCGGGCTCGACGTGACGGTGGGGGTTCCGCAACGCTGGCGCGAGACGGTGTTAGGGCGCACGGTCGAGGCGTCGTGGGAGCGGCAGAACGGCGTGGAGGTGTTCCCCATCCCGGTGCGTCGCCACGGCGACCCGGCGACGCTCACGTTCGGCGGCCGGGCGCTGCACGCGCTGCTGCGGGACAAGCGGCCCGATCTGCTCCAGGTGGAAGAGGAGCCGGTGACCCCCGCGGCGCGGCAGGTGGTGCGCGCGGCGCGGCGGCTACGGCTGCCAACGGTGCTGCTCACGCATCAGAACGTCCCGCTCGCGCTCCCGTTGCTCGCCCGCTGGCGCCGCCATCGCACCCTCGCGCGGCTGCGGGGCGTGATCGGCGGCAGCGCGGCTGCCGCGACGCTGGTGCGCGACCTGGTGCCGAGCCTCAACGTGGCGGTGATCCCCCAGCTCGGCGTGCAGGTGCCCACCGACCCACAGCATCTCCACCATGAGGGGCTCGCGATCGGCTGCGTCGGACGCTTGGTGCCGGAGCGGGGATTCGATACCTTGCTGCAGGCGTTGGCGGAGAACCGCGCGCAGCGGTGGCACCTCACCATCGTCGGCGACGGGCCGGACCGCGAGCGGTTGGAGCGCTACGCCTCCGACTTGCGGCTTGCCGCCCGCGTGCGTTGGACCGGAGCGCTGCCGCCCGAGGAGGTGCCGAAGCTGTGGCCCGAGCTCGACGTGGTGGTGCTGCCGGCGCGGGCGCTGGCCACCTGGGCCGAGCCCGCGGCGCACGTGCTGGCGGAGGCGATGGCGCACGAAGTGGCGGTGCTGGGTACTAATGTGGGCGCCACGCCCGAGGTGATCGGCGACGCGGGGCTGGTGGTCCCGCCCGACGATCCGCTGGCGCTGGCCGCGGCGCTGCGCCGCCTGGCCGCCGCCGACCAGCGGCGTCCCCTGGCGCAGGCGGGTCGGGCGCGGGCGATGAAGCAGTTCTCGGATGACGCAGTCGCGGAGCGGACGCTGGCGTTTTGGAAGGAGATCGTGGGTGCTACCTAAGAAAGGCGTCACACGTCGCACGTCGCAGGTCGCACGTCGTGGGACGTGTGACTCGTGACGTGCGACGCCTTTCTATGACGAGAGTCCTTCTGGTTCCCGATCTCCCGCTCGAACGCTGGCCCTCCATGGATCGCTACGCGCACCGGCTGTACGACTGGCTGGAGAGCGCCGATCCCGGGTTCGAGGTGCGGCTCGCGGCATCGATCGGCGATCTCACGCGCGACCGGGGGAACGGACGTACCTCGGGCGGCTACCCGCGCTGGTGGGCCCAAGACGTCGACCCTACCAAGCTGGTGCTGCCCGGGCCGCTGCACGAGCCCCAACGCTACGTGGCGCGCTACGTGCTGTACCCCTGGTGGCTGCGCCGCGAAGCGAAGCGCGCCCAGCTGGTCCACGTGCTGGATCACAGCTACGCCCACATGGTAACGCGCGTGCAGCGCCGCCCCCCTCGCCCGCCCCGCCCCACGCTCGTCACCGTGCACGACTTGATGCCGGTGATTATCCTGCGCTCGCCCACCGACGGCTGGCGCGAGGGCCTGCGGAACCGCTTCCTGCGCGGCACCCTCAAGGCGCTGCGCCTGGCGAACGCCTACATCGTGGGCACCGAGTGGCTGAAGCGCGAGCTCGCGACCTGGCTGGGCGACGACCGCCGCGTCACCGTCGTGCCATTCGGCGTGGACCGCGCGTTCTTCTCGGACGCGCCCAACGCGCGCGCGCGCGGCCGGGCCGACTGGCGCATTCCCGATCTAGCGTTCGTAGTGCTGCACGTGGGGAGCACCGTCGAGCGGAAGAACGTGCCGCTCGTGATTCACACGGTGGCGCGGTTGCGCGCCGAAGCCGACGCGTACCTGCTGCAGGTGGGCGGTCGGTTCACGGGCGAGCAACAACAGCTCATCGAGCGGTTCGGCCTGCAGCGCTACGTGCGCACCGTGCCGTTCGCCGACGAGAGCATCCTGCGTCGCGCCTACCGGGCGGCGGACGTGCTGCTGTTTCCTTCCTTATATGAGGGCTTCGGCTACCCGGTGATCGAGGCGTTCGCCTCGGGGCTGCCGGTCGTCACCTCGGGCGCGGGGGGACTGAAGGAAGTGGGCGGCGACGCCGTGGTGGTGGTCGAGGGTCGCGATCCCGCCGCCTACGTGCAGGCGCTCGAAAGCCTATCAGACGACGTGCTGCGCCGCGAGGAGCTGGTGGAGCGAGGGCGGGCGCGCGCGCGCACGTTCACGTGGCAACGCACCGCTCAAGAGACCGCGGAGGTCTACCGGACGCTGTTGTAACTTGGCCCCGGGGCGCGGGACAGCGGTCACACCCTGCGGCGGCGCCGTGTCCACGAAACAGGTGTTGCGCGCGCTCAGCACCTTCCTGACAGGATCCGACGACTCACGCCGCAACCGCGGCACACCCGATTCCCCACCGAGCCGTCCTAGACCGGCGCAGCATTTGCAGCACTCGCGACGAACGATGAGGACGTGCTACGCACGGGGGACCTATGACCCAGCGACGCATACCTGACAGACGCAAGACCGTCGGGCGGCGCATCGTGCGAGAGCGGCGGCGCGAGAGCGTGCCAGTGGTGGTCGAGCGGCGCTCCGGTAAGAACCGCCGCGGCAGCCTGCAGCGGCGGTCAGGCGAGCAGCGCCGGGTGAGCGGCGAGCGCCGGCGCATCACGCTGCCGCGGATGCCCCTGTTCTAAGTATTGCACACGGGGTCGTACCGACCCCGGGCGGGTCGCGCCACGGCGGGGTCGCCCGCTCGACCAAGGTCCACCGAGCGGGCGGGACGGCGACCAACTCGAGCCAGGGACGTGCGATCAGGACGGGTGTGTCGTGAACTTCGACCACGACCTCGAGCTGCGAGGCGCCGAGCACGCCGCGACGGCTACCCCACGAGTAGCGCGCGCAACCCCCGGAACTGCGGACCCGGTACGCCCTTCCGCGCCACGGCTGCGGGCTACAGTTGGCCCGCGACGCTCCTGCGCTCGAGCGCCACCGTGCGCGTGACCTCCATCAACCATCCAAGCACGGGGAAATGGGCGGGGTCGAAGCGCGCCGCCTGGTAGCGGACTTCCTGGAAGGCGGCCTGGACCGCTCGCTCGGCGGTCGTCACGTCGTGGACCAGACCGAACGCCATCTCGCGCAGCGCGGCACCGTGGCGCTTGGATAACTCCCATAGCGCGCGGTGCTCGCCTGCGGCGATGCGCTCGAGGAGGACGGCGTCCGACGGGGGGGCGGGGGGGGCGAGGGGGACGGGGAGGGTCATTGTGGTAAAGAGCGTAGGGCCCGGCCGGCGGTAACGCGCGTGACGACTTAAGGCAGGCGCACCTGAAACAGTCCCTTGCAGCCGGTGCACTGCATCTCCATGGGGTGGCCGTGGATCTGCGCCCGCCGGCTGCACTTCGGGCACACCGCGTAGCGCGAGCCCCAGCTGATCGGCAGATCCACGGCGTCGTAGGGGCGGTTCACCACCGACCAGCGGTCCGGCCGAGTGACGACGATCTCGACGACGGTGCGAGGGACCGAGAGGGCGCGGTTGTTCACCTCGAGGATCGCCGCCTCCGGCTGCAGGCGGCTGACCTCGTACCATGCGCCGCGGCGGACCCGCACGTTCACGTCGCCGATTACACGGGCCCACGGTCGTACATCAGGCATCGATCCTCCCACGGGCGCCATGCATAGGTAGG
>DATEGE010000113.1:0-1503 GCA_035280265.1 Gemmatimonadales bacterium
CGCTTGGTCTGACCGGGGGCGATCGCCATGTCCACCTTCAGGTGCGCGCTGTAGATCGAGTCGCCGAAGGCGTCGAGGAACGTGGCGTCGCCCTGGAAGGCGCGGATCGGCTTGGTGCCGGTGTTCTTGTAGGCGAACGCGAGCGAGATGTAATCCTCGTACTGCTCCGACGCGGGGTCTCTCGGCAGAAACGTCTTTTTGACCACGCTCACAGCGAGCAGGGGCGCGAGCTCCTGCTTGAGGCTGTCGAGCCGCGCCTTGGCGGCGGCGAGCGCCGCCGCGTCCACCTGCTTCTTGCGGACCTGCTCGGCCCGCGACCACGCCAGGATCTCCGTGATGCTCATCGTGTCGTGCGGCAGCTTCGCCGCGTAGGCGGTGTCGCCGACGACGCCGAGCAGCAGGCGCGCTTCGGCGAGCGGGAGACGGAGGCTGTCGGCAGCCTGGAGGAGCGAGTCGAGGCGCGCCACGGGGACCCGGGTGGCGCGAAACGCGTCCTCGCGCGAGCGACACCCCAGCGGCATGGCGACGAGCAGGTACAGGGAGGCAAAGACCATCGCCCAGGGGGCGGGGGCGGATGCGCGGATCACGGTCGACCTCTCGAGGTTGGCGCTCATTGACGACAGCAAGTTATCGAAGCGGCGTGCGCGGCGCCGTGTCGAAACGCACCGACAGGCGTGGCCGCCGATCAACTCCGGATGGAACGCCCTCGCCACCTACACCCAGGCCCGGAGGGGACGATCGCGTCGCGCTAGGCGCCGTCACCAGGATGGGTGTCCATCGTAGTAGTCGTTGCCGGTAAGTCGCCGCAGGTCCGACCCGTTCGGGCGGACGACGTAGATCTCCAGGGCATGGAAGCGATCCCGGAGCGGCAGAGAATCGATGTGCGGGGCCGCATGCCGCTCGCTCTGGAACACGATCCACTCCGCGTCGGGCGACCAGTGTCCGTAATTGCTCATGCCCGGTCCCCCGACCAGCGTCCTCACGCGTCCGGTCTGGAGGTCCAGGATCGCGAGGTCTGCGCGCCAAGGTTCTAGCGGGTTTTTCTTCCACCGTGCCCAGATGTCACCCGGCGTGGGGTCAATCGTAAAGACGATGGCGTCACCGCGCGGAGACCATCGCGGGCAATCGACGTAGCTCGTGTCCGAGGCAAGCAATGTTCGAGTCGACCTGGACGCTACGTCCACCTCGAGGATGGATGAGCGCCCGGCCCGGTAGGCAGAGAGGGTGAAGCGGCGCCCGTCGGGTGCCCACGCGGGGCAGCGGAAATCCGCGGCGGAATCGTGCAACACCGTTCGGAGACCAGAGCCGTCCGGGTGAATGAGGTGCACATCCACTCCGTGCTGTTCTCCCGCCGTGAAGAGAAGCGATTGACCATCGGGGGACCAGTCGGGCCACCAGGCGAACCGGAGCTGGGGGACGAGCCGTCTAGGCGTTCCGCCGACTGAGTCGAGCACATAGAGGAGGGTGCTGTCGTCAAACTCCCGGACGAAGGCGATTGAGCGG
>DATEGE010000114.1:0-10158 GCA_035280265.1 Gemmatimonadales bacterium
GACCCGAGCTGCGCAGGTCCCAACCTTCAACGCCGTTTGCCGCGGCGGGTTCTGAGAACCCAGACCTCAGCGACGGAATTCGGTCCGGCTAAGGCGGATTGCCGGTTCAGGGTACCGCCAGCACCCCACTTAGCGCGACCGCTCCAAAGTGTACCCGGCCTCCCGAGACGCAACCGGCCTCCGCAGAGACCACGCGAGGTGCACATACGTGGCCACGGTGGCGATGGGGATCACGACCTCGGCTCCCGCCGCGAAACCGGAGGCATCCTGGTTCAGCCCTCGCAGCAGCGCGGTCCCGCCGAGCAGCACCAGGATCAGCACCGTCGACACCTGCCCCATCAGCGTGTGACGGAGCTGTGGCCGCCGTCCCATGGCCAGCAGCAGGCCGCCCGCGACCGCCGGTAGCAGATAGCGCGCGATCACCACCAGCGCCAGCCAGACAGGAAACACGCCACCGACGGCGAGGCCGATCGACAGCGCGCCCATGAAAACCCCGTCCACGACCGGGTCGAGCCCGCCCCCGAACTGCGTCGGACGGTTGAAGCGGCGCGCCACCGTGCCGTCGACCAGGTCGGTCAGCCCGGCCACGGCGACCACGATCGCGAGATATCCCAGCCGTCCGTCCACGCCATAAACGAGCGCAGGCGCCGCTAGGTACGCCCGCTCGAGGGTGACCTGGTTCGCCTCGCCTGGAATGAAGAGACCGAACGCGCCGACCACGACAAACCACGCCAGCCACCAGAGAGGCGCGCCCGTACCCAGCACCCACGCGACGCCAATCAACTGGTTGATCGACGTCGCGACAACGCCCGTCCACGTGATTCGCACGCCGTTTAGTGTGGAGAAGGCGAAGGAGCCGGCGCAGAGGATGGCGGCGACGGCGATGGCGGCGGCACGTAGGGCTTCTGGCCCGGGTACGGGTTGGCCCCGCACGGATAGCGCGGCTCACCGATTCCTTTCAGGAAGATCTCGCTGTACCCGCCGCTCGAAACGTATCCGCCGTCGTACGCGCACACCTGCCGCACCACCACGCCGGGCGGCTGCACCCACATCGCGGGCCAGGGGTGCGCGGAGTAGTACTCCTCGAGGAACGGCTTCCATACCGAGACGCCGACGTTCTCCCCGAACAGCACCGAGGTCGGGCACTGCCACCCCGACGGCGGGAAGTTCGTCGCCAGGTACGCGTACCCAGACTTACAGCTGCCGCCGGCGTCGATGTGCATCATCGACGCCGCGACGGCGAGGTCCGGCGTGTAGCCGATGAAGATCGATCCGGTGTACGCCTCGGTCGTTCCCGATTTGCCGGCCACCGGCTTGGCGCCGAGTCCGCCCAGGTAAAGCTTCACCGGTCCGCGCAGCAGGTCGGTCATCACGTAGCCAAGCTCGGGCGAGATCACCTGCACGCGCCCCGCCGACGCATCGAGCGCCTCGAGCACGTGGCCCGACGGATCCGTGATGCGCAGGATCGCGCGTGGCGTCACTCGATATCCGCCGTTGTCGAACGCCGAGTAAGCCGCCAGGTGCTCCGACATCGACAGCGGGTCGTGGCCCAGCGTCGTGGACACGCCCTGCTGATTCTCGATCGGAGCCGTCACGCCGAGGTTGTGCATGAACGACACGACGCGGTCGCCGCCTTCAGACGAATACGTCCACAGCGCCGGAAGGTTTCGCGACTCGGCAAGCGCCTCGCGCAGCGTGATGTAACCCTCGTGCTTACCGTCCCAGTCGCTGAAGGTATGCCCGCCGATCACGCCCGTCGCGTCATTGACCAGTGAGGCCGGCGTCAGGATCCCCGCCTGCAGCGCCGCGCCGTACGTGTACACCTTGAACGACGAGCCGACACCGCGCCAGCCGAGCGGGTCCATGCCGGTGAGGTTGACCTGGCCGCGGATCGCCGCGTCGTAGTAATCGGCGCTTCCCACCATGGCGAGGATCTCGCCGTCGCCCGGGTTCATCACGAGCATCGCCCCGTTGTTGACGCCTCGCTTCGCGTAGGTGCGCACGCCGGCCTTGACCCACTTGTCCGCGATCACCTGGGTCGACATGTCCAGCGTCGTCGTGATCGTCAGTCCGCCCTCGTACAGCGCCTGCTCGCCGTACTTCTGTTTGACGTAGCGCTCGATGTAGTCGACGAAGTGCGCGGTCAGCGCGCTGTGAGCGGACGGCTGGGCGCGATGCGCCGCAATCATCTTCGTCAGCAGGTCGCTCGCGAAGATTGCGTCCGCCCGTGAGCGCCCTAGATCTCCCACGGTCACCATTCCGTCGAGCACCTGGCGCCACCGCTCGCGGACCGAGGCGACCTGGTCGGGCGTGCCGAACGGGTCGTAGTCCGACGGTGCCTGCGACAACCCGGCCAGAAACGAGGCCTGAGCCCACGACAGCTCGGAAGCGTGGACCTGGAAGTACGTCTCCGCAGCGGCTTCCGCGCCGTACGCGCCGTTGCCGTAGTTGATCGTGTTCAGGTAGAGCTCGAGAATCTGCGCCTTCGAATAGCGCCGCTCCATCTCCTCGGCCAGCAGCAGCTCGCGAAACTTGCGATTGATAGTCCGGCTCTGCGCCTCCTCGGTGTCGAGCACGTCGTTCTTGACCACCTGCTGCGTGATCGTCGAACCGCCCAGCGTCGACGAGCGGTGCGTGAGGTCGAACGCGATCGCGATCGCCAGGCGCCGATAGTCAACGCCCGAGTTGCTGTAAAAGGTGCGGTCCTCGGTGTCGATGGTCGCCCGTTGGAGCCTGACGCTGATCTTGCTCAGCGGAACGACGGTGCGGTTTTCGTGGTAGACCGCCTCGATCAGGTTGCCGTTGCGGTCGACTATGCGGGAGGTCTGGCTCAGGTTCGAGGTCTGGATCGCGTCGATCGACGGCAGGTCGCCGGCGAAATAGTCGACGATCCCGATCGTGGCGCCGGTGCTGACGAGCGAGATCGTCGACAGCGCGATCACCGCTATCAGCGCGAGTCGGAGCTGCCGCTGATGCGACCTTCGCCTACTGGCTTGACGGCCTCGCTTGCGAGGGCGAGGTCGCCGATTGCGGGCGGCCAGGCGGGACCTCCAAAACGTTTAGTTCGACGTTTAGTTCGATGTTTAGTGCGACCTCGGCTGAGTCGCTGCGGCGGAGTTTACCTCAGGCCTAGGGCTTCGGCCCCCTGATCGGCCAGGCTGAGGATCGGGAAGCTGAAGATCCCGTACGCCGCCACCACAACGCAGAACACGACCGCCCCGACCGTGGAGAACGCCGTCACCGCCGGCAGCGCCGAGCCGCGGCGTGTCTCCTCCACCGGGCTCTGTATGAAAAGGACGCGAAGCGTCCCCACTGTCGCCGCCACGCTCATCACCGAGCCGACCAACCCGAGGCCGAGCAGCGCGAAGTTGCCGCTCTGAGCTAGCGCCGCGGCGACGGCCAGCTCCCCGAAGAAACCGGCCAGCGGCGGCGCACCGGCAAGGGACAGCATCGCCAGCGCCAGTCCGGCAGCCCGCAGTGGGCGGACCGAGCCAAAGCCGTGGAACGCAGTCTCACCACCCTCTGCGCGCCCGAGCAGCGCGGGTCCGCAAGTGGCCGCCACCGCGAACGCGCCCAGCAGGAACAGGGACGCCGCCAGACCCGAGCGGAAGTGCGTGGCTAGGCCGGCGGCCACCCAGCCGAGCTGGCCGACGGCGAGGTATGCGAGCCGTGGCCGCGGTGACCGGACGGCCAGCGCCGCAGCGCCGCCACCCACCATCGCGAGGCCCGATACCGCGTACGCATAGGGCACGTAGACGTTCGGGATGGGAATCAGCGCCGCGGCCAGCTTCACCGCCACGATCGCGGCGGCCACCGCCACCAACCCGATCACGAGGCTGGCGCCCAGCGGAGACGCGCCCAGGCCAACCGGCAGAGTTCCCACGTGAAATGGAGCCAGCCCGGCGCGCAGCGCCAGGCCGGCCAGCAGCACGAGCATCGGGATCGCCAGGGCCACCGTCGGCGTCTGCCCGGTCAATCCGGCGCGGATGCCAGTCAGGTCAGCGCTGCCACTGGTCCCGTAGACGAACGCGACCCCGGCGAGGATCAGGGCGCTGGCGATCGCTCCGATCACCAGGAGGCGCAGGCCGAGATCGGGTCGCCGCAGCGCCACCAGCACGACACCTGCCGCGCCTGCCAGCTCGAGGCCGGCCCACAGGCCGAGCAGGTCGGCAGACGAAGCCGCGACCATCACACCAAACGCAGCAAGCAGCGGCATGGCGAGGCCCAGCCGCAGCGAATCCTCCGCGGTCCAGTCGGTCGCGGCAAGAGCGATCGCGGCGGTCAGGAGCGCGGCCGATTTCGCGAACAGCGCGAAACGGTCCTGCAGCAGCGCTCCGCCGAAGTACGAATGCGTCGCGGCCCCCGCCCACAGCTCGATGCCCAGGGCGACAACGACCAGCACGGCGGTCGCCTGCGGCAGGAACCGGCGCCAAGCACGCGGCACAATCAGCACTCCGATCGCTCCGGCGACGACAAGCGCTTCGGGCGCCAGCACCAGGTAGGTCACTGGGCGGGCGCGGCCGGCGCGTTCTGTACGGGGAGCACGTAGGGTGAGGAGATGTCCGCGAGTCCCGCGGACATCTGCGTGATCAGTCCCGGGTCGAAGAGCGGCACCTCGGTGCCGGGTATCTTCGGCCCCCCTGGAAACAGCCCGACCCACAGCAGGGCGCCGGCCAGCAGGCCGAGGTACCACGTCTCGCCCAGCGAGGCGTCAGACACGCCGGGCGCTTCGGGGTTCGGCGAACCGAACAGGACGCGCCGAAGCAGCACGGCGAGTGCGATAGCGCTCACCGCCAACCCCGCTGCCACGGCGAAAGCGCCGATCGGCTGCGTCTTGAAAGCGCCGAAGAAAGTCATCACCTCGGCGGAGAAGGAGGCGAGGATCGGAACGCCGAGCAGAGCCATGGCGGCGATCGTCATCAGCCAACCGATGTTCGGCATCCGCGGCGCGAGGCCGCCCAGCACGCTCAGGCTGCGCGACTGCGCGCGCTCGGCGAGCGTCGCGCACACGCCCGCGATCAAGGCCGCGGCAAGCCCACCCGTGAACAGGCTCAGGATGCCGCCGGCGATTCCGGCGGGCGAGATGGCCGCGAAGCCCAGCACAGTCATGCCCCCAGGCACCATCGCGAGATACGCGCCGGCGTGGCGAACGTCGCTGGCGCGCAGGGCGGCGAGTCCAGCGAACCCGACCGTAAGCGCCGCCAGCGCCGCGAGCAGCGGAGAAAGAATGTGGGCGGCCGCCGGCTCGGCGGCGATCACGGTGCGGAGGATTAGGAAAGCGCCCATCCGCGTGGCCGCGCCCGCGACCAGGACGACGACTCCTTGCGGCGCCTCGCCCAGCACGTCGCGGGTCCACCCGTGAAACGGGAACAGCGGCAAGCGTGTCGCCGCCGCCACGATCATGATCAGGCTCACGACGATCTGGATCCGCGGCGAGAGCCCGAGACCCGACTTCAGCAGGACGTCCATGTCGAAGCTCTGCCCGCCGGTCACGCGATAGAGGGTCAGAGCGCCAATCGCGAGGACGACGGTGCCGGCTCCCCAGTAGCCGAGAAGCCGCCACGCGGCTCCGGTCCGCCTCGGTCCACCCCAGCCCAGGATCAACAGCGCCAGAGGAACTGCGGCGGCGCCCCAGAAAAGCACCAGCACGAACATGTCGCGGGCGACGATCGCGCCGTTGACCGCTGTTTCCGCCATGAGGAGCAGCGCGAAGTACGCGCGCACCCTCTCGCGCACGCCCCACGACGCGATCACCGAGGCCAGACCGACCAGCCCCGACAGCACCAGCATGATCAGGCCCGGGCCGTCGATCCCGAGGTGATAGGTCACACCGATCGCCGGCAGCCAGGAGAGCTTCTCTTCGTACTGCATGGTCGGCAGGAAGTTCTCGAACTGGTTGTAGCCGATGAACAACAGGCCGAGCCCGCCGAGGTTGGTGAAAAAGGCGACCTGCTTCAGCGCAACGTCGTAGCGGCCTCGCGGGTTGGGCACGCTTGCGATCACGATCGCGGCGATCGTCGGGAGCCAGACGATGAGGCTCAGCAGGAAAGGCGAAGAGAAGATGCCGGCGCCCGGGACGCCGACCGGAGACGGGGTCGGTGCGCCGACGATCGACAACACGATCATCGCGCCACCCCTGGGGCCACCACTGCGAACACGACCGCCAGCACCACGGCGAGCACGATGACGAGCGGCAGCGCCGGACCGCGCGCCACAGCAAGGGCCAGCTGGCCTGTGGTCGCGGTGACGCGGCCCAGGGCACCGTCGCCGGCCGGGATCCCCTCGCTCAGACGGCGAGCGATGTCGGTGGTGGGGCCGATCACGAATCGGTCAATCGCCGCGAACACAAGACCCATGGCCCGTCCCAGCCATCGCCCCGCTGTCGCGGATGCTGCCAATGCTGCATCCCGCGCGGTCACGTATCCGAACCCCACGACCAAGAATCCGACGACCGCGACGCCCACCCAGGTGACGAACGCAGCAGGCAACGCGCCCTTGTGGCTCTGGCCGTCAAGGTAATTCAGCCAGGCAGTCGTGAAGGACGCGACCACCAGCACAGCGCCGACCACCGCCAGCCAGTAGGGCCAGCCCAGAGCGCCGGGAGTTTCACGCACGCGATCGGGCTCGAAGGCGCGGCGGCGGCGCAGTTCGCCGAACGACGCTCCCAGGAAGATGCGAAGGCCTCCGATGGCGACCAGCAGCACGGCGTCGCCCAGCGCGAATCCGTTGCCCGAGCGCGAGTTGATGCCGAAGGCCAGCGCGCCTGCCGCGCCCACTGCCATGACCACCGTCGACGCCAGCAGCGCGCCGGAGCTGGCGCGCATGCGGCTCCACGCGTCGCCGATCTCCGCCAGGTCATCCGTGCGCATCGCGCCGGCGATCGACGCCATCGCCAGCACCGCGCCCGCGCGCGCCAGCGCGATCGCGGGCACCGCAGCGACCCCCGCGATGGCGAACGTCGAAGACTGGCCCTGGAAGCCGTTCACCACCACCACCGCAGCGGCCGCCACCGCACCAGAGCCGACCAGGGCGACCGCTCGCCGCGGCTCGTTTCCGAAGAGGCTCAGCAGCGGCGCGGCGATCGCGGCGCCCAGGCCGAAGGAGATGAACCCCCTGACCGTCTGCTCGTTGGACGCGACGACGATTGGCATCAACCGAAACAGCACGACGATGCCGATCACGGACCACGCGGACTGCGCGATGGCCGAGGCGGCCGCCGGCGCGGTCACCGACGTTTGCGTGATCCACGAGACGAAAGGCCACAGGGCGAGCCGGCCCGCGATCCCGATCCCTAGCAGGACCGAGCCGACCACCAGCGAGCGCACGGTCCAGCCGGGGTTCGTGTGCAGGATGGGCAGCAGGGTGTCGAGCTTCTGAGTCCCGTATCGCGCGTAAAGCCACGCGATGCCGCACAGGAAGGACAGGTCTGTGAGGAACGGCAGCGCAAGCGCGACTCGAGCGCGGCTCGCCGCGTTGTCGACGCCCCAGCGATGGGCCAGCAGCAGGTACGTCATGGCCCCGCCGATGGCCCAGAAGCCGAAGAGCTCGGCCAGGTCGTCACTTACGAGCATCCCGGAGCAGGCGAAGAGCAACGCTGTGATGACCGCGTGGAAGCGCGCCGCGCCCGGCTCGGCGCGACCCATTACCGAGTGCCACCCGATCGCGGCGATCATGCAGACCTCGATCGCCAGAAGGGCCACCACGGTCAGGTGGTCGGCGCGCATGCCGATCCGGAGCGCGAACGTCTGGAAGTTGGTAGGTCCGCTGAACGCCACCGACAGGTTGATGTACTGATAGCTCGCGACAAATGGCGTCGAGCGCTTGCTCAGGCCCCATGCCACGAGCAACGTGAGCAGCAGGGTGACCACCGTGCCGAACATCGCCATCGCTGAGGCCGACCTGCGGGTGCGGATGCTCGACAGCGCCAGCACGAACGAGGCAAACGGTGCGATCAGCAGCGACGGGACGGCCCACGGCAGCGTCGAGGCAGGGTCGAACGGAGCGTTCGTCCTGGCTGCAGATGCCGCTCCGGACGCCGCGAGCAGAACTTCGCCCAGGTGGGCGATGAAGGTCAGCGAGAGCCCTCCTGGCCTGCCCGCCCAGCGATGCCGAGGCCAAGGGCGACCACAGCCACGGCCGCGACTGCCAGCAGCACCGCGAACTCCTGGCCGAAAACATGCGGTCCTCCGGCGGCGGCGAAGCGGGCGATGCCGGCGAATGCGACGCTTGCGCCCGCGAACATGAGCGGCACTCCGGCCAGGGCCGCCGTCAAGTCCCTGCGCCACACTGCGGCGAACACCCCGGTGGCGACGAGGCCGGCGGCAACGAACATCACCGCGACCAGGTCTGCGCTCAACGTCCCCGCTCCCTGGTCCGCCACGCGGCCGTCGCTCCGACAAGCGCGACAAGCCCCAGCACCGCGACTGCCTCGGCCGCGATCGCGTCGTGCTCGAATATCAGGCGGCCGATGGCGGCGGCGTCAAACGCACCTCCATAAAAGGTCGCGTGCGCGAAATCGCCGCGAAACGCCGAATACGCCAGGATTGCCAGCAGTCCGGCGGCGCCCACCGCTCCAACCTGCCTCCACAGCGAGGTGACCGAGGGCCCGGGCATGCTCCGGTAGCCCGGACTGGCGATGAGCCACGCCGCGCCGAAGTAGCACACGAGTGCGATCGCGGCCGCGAATCCTGCCGAGAGCGAGACGAATATGCCTGCGAGGCCTATTCCCGCAACGCCAAGGCCCTGGCCACGCTGTCTCCGCGTGGGCAGAAGCGCCACCCCGATCCCGCCGGCGAGCGAGATGCCGGAGGACGCGTAGAAACCAAGCGCGTGGAGAGAGTCCATGGACGACACTCCGTGGTGATTAAGTGCGGCTTTACGCGCCGGCGCTCCGGCTAGCGGCCCGGCTCGCGCCAAGCATACAGAATGCCGGCTCCGCCAATTACGGCCACCGCCGCGGCCGCGACGGCGCTCTGGAGGCTCGGAGTGACGGAGATGGCGGCATACCCGTACGCGGCGAGGAGCGCGAGCCACGCGACCGCGAGCACGAACGTCGCGACCCGCGTCATCTCCCACCTGCGGAGCGCGCGCGAGAATGACGACATGGCCGCAGTATCGCAGGGCCTGATCGAGTTCGCCAAACGCTTCCGCCAGCCCCAGGGACCGGGCACGGAGGTCATCGAAACTCCGCGCTACCGGATCACGATCGTGCAGGACTATCCGATCCCGGGGCCGAACAACGTTTCCTGGATCAGATGCCGGGGCGAGGACGCCGACCAGGTGATCGATGAGGCTCGCGAGGTGTTTGCATCCCGCCGCCTTCCTTTTATGTGGACCATCGACCCCGACATCGAGCCCGAGGACTTCGCCTCCTACCTCGCTAACCGCGGTGTGCGCCCCGATCCGGTCGCGCCGGATGTGGCGGTCATGGTGCTGCCGGTCAGCGCGGAGATCGATTCATCGGCCATCGACGGGCTCGAGTTCCGCGATGCACTCGCCGATGCCGAGTCGTTCCGCCTCGCCGACGGCGTGAATGGCGAGGCATTCGGCGACGCACCGCGAGGGGTGACGCCGGAACAGCGCGCGTCCCAGGAACGCCGGCGCCAGGACCAGATCGCCGCGGGCAACCGCCGAGTCCTGCTGGCGACGATCGATGGCGACCCCGCTGGCAGCTCGGGACTCACCCTGTGGCCACCGCACGGGGCTCACATCAACGGCGGCGCGGTGCTCGAGAAGTTTCGTGGCCGCGGCATCTACCGGGCCATGGTCGCCGAGCGCCTGCGCATGGCGCGCGAGTCGGGCATCCCGGGCCTGGTGGTCTGGGGTGGCCCGATGTCGGCGCCGATCCTGGAGAGGCTGGGTTTCGTGAAGGTCGGCTGGCGGCGTTTCTACCCGGACACGTCCGGCAGGTAGACGATCACCAGGGGGTCAGGCCAGCGATTCCTCCCACGCCCGGTGCAGTGACCCGTAACGCCCCTCGCTCCCCCGCAGCTCCGCCGGCGACCCGTCCTCCACGATCCGCCCGGCGTCGATGACCAGGACCCGGTCGGCGATCTCGACCGTCGACAGCCGGTGGGCGATGATGATGGCGGTCCTTCGGCGCAGCAGCGTCCGCAGCGCGCGCTGCACCAATCTCTCCGACGGCAGATCGAGCGACGA
>DATEGE010000115.1:0-11338 GCA_035280265.1 Gemmatimonadales bacterium
TGCGGGCCAGGCGCGCCGCCGCTTTGGCCCCCGGGAGGTCTCCCGCGCTGGCCAGCAGTTGCGCCAGATCGCGCTCGGCGGCGGCGATGAGCAGCGGCCGAGCGTGCTCGGTGGCGCGCGCGATCACGTCGCGGAGCATCCGTTCGGCGTCCGCGGTCCGCCCCGCCGCGCCCATCGCCGTTCCCAGGATCCGCAGGTCTTCGGTCTCGCGCACGGCGTCGTTCAGCTCGCGGTGTATGGCCACGGCGCGCTCGGCCTCGCGAACGGCGAGCTCCGCGTCACCCTGCGCGATGCGGATCTCGGCCCGGCCGGCGAGCGCCTGCGCCTTGAGCTGCCCATCCCCGACCTGTTCGGCCTCGCGAATCGCCGCCTCGGCCGCTTGCATGGCGCGCTCGAACTCCCCCTGCTCGCGATACGTGATCGCGAGGTTGTGCTGCGCTTCGGCGACCCCACGGTCGTAATGGGCTTGCTGATACGCTGCGATCGCGCGCGTGTACGCGCCGATCGCGCGCGCGTAGCGGCCCTGCAGATTGGCGATGATGCCGAGGTTGTTGGCGCAGCGGCCGACCGTGGCCATGTCGTTGTCCTGCATTGCCTCGTCCTGGGCCTGCGCGAAGAAGCGCGTCGCCTCATCGATCCCGCCCCGCTCGAGCGCGATCGCGCCGCACACGTTGAGCGCCCGCACCTCGAGCGTTCGGTCGGCCTGCGCGCGCGCCCGCGACAGCGCGACCCTCGCCCAATGCCGTCCCACCTCGAGCCGCCCGAGCCGGCTGTATCCGATGGCCGAGAGCAGGGCGAGCATGGGCGACTGCTCCAGCTCGTGCTGTGGGCGCTCGCTCAAGTACGTCACGAGCGTCACGTAGCGCCCGGCATCGGCCAGGGCCTGCGCGGCGTGGAGCGGTGCGAGCGAGCGGTGCAACTCGGCCGCGAAGTCGTCGTCCCAGTTCTGACCGGCCAGGGTACGGATTTCGCCTTCCGCGCCGAGCTCGGCGAAGATGGCCTTGGCGGTGCGGGCCGCGGCCTGCGCGTCCGCCATGCGCCCCAGCCGTCGCAGCACCAGTGCCAGGTCCCGCGTCGCTTCCGCCAGCAGCTGCCGGCGCCCGAACTTCTGCGCCACGCCGATGACCGCGCGGAGCTTCTGCTCGGCCGCCGCCATCCGACCCTCCGCCGCGAGCACGGCCGCCCCGACGCGCAGGTCCTCCGCCTCGCCCACCGGGTCCGATAGCTGACCGCGGATCACCCGCACGCGCTCGAGCTCGTCCCGCGCCAGCTCCGGCTCGGCGCGCGCCACGCGGATCTCCGCTCGCCCGCGCAGCGTCAGCGCGTAGAGCGTGCGGTCCCCCGCGGCTTCCGCCTCCGCCACGGCCTGGTCGGCCTCGGCGAGCGCGCGTCCCAATGCGCCCTGTTCGCGATACGTGATCCCCAGGTTGTGATGACACTCGGCGACGCCCTGCTTGAGCCCCGCTTTCTCGAAGGCGGCGAGGGCGATCTGCCAGGACCCGATCGCTTCCGCGTAGCGTCCCTGCAGACTGCTGACGATGCCGAGATTGTTCGAGCAGGCGCCACTCATGGCGACGTCGCCGTCGCGGCTGGCGGCCATGAGGGCCTCGGTGAACGCTGCCGCGGCTTCGTTGATGTGGCCGCTCACGAGGGCGGCCGCGCCGGTCGCATTGAGGGCGCGCCGCTCCGTCGCCAGGTCGTGCTGGGCGCGCGCCTGTTTGCGCGCCACGTCCAGCCAGCGGCGGCCTTCGTCGTGGCGCCCGAGGCGGGCCTGTGCGGTTCCATACAACAGCGCGAGACTCGGCGTCTCCTCGAGCTGGCGCCGCTCGCAGGCGCTCAGGTACTGCACGAGATCGGCGTGGCGGCCCGCGCGGGCCAGCCCGCGGGCGCCGTCGACCAGCGCGCTGCCGGGGATTATGGTGCCGTCCTGTGGGTTCACGGCCCTACCAGCCTATCGCATAGTTGGAGGCCGCCCGACTGGCCTGGACCGGGCCAGGCGCGTGGGCGCGCGGGAGCGTATCAGAGGTGGCTGCTTTCTCGACCGGGCTCACCAGCTCACCGCACGCGAGCAGGGAGGAGCCCAGGGCCAGCGCAATCAAGAGCCGGGTCACGCGCATCGTCCGAATCCTTACCAGGAAACGGCCCATTCACAGAAGTGCGGCAGCGATACTATGAAGCTCTGGTCCGCGAGAGAGTGAGTCGCCGCGGTCACAGCCCAGGGATCCGTCGACCCCTCCTGGTACCACACGCCCAGGAACTGACTCTCGATTTCCGCGTCGGTCTGATCCACGACGCCATCACCGTTGAAGTCGCCGTCGGCGCCGGTGTACCAGATTTGGAGCTGGGCCGGCGAGCCGAATTGCAACCCCATGGGCTCGAGCGCCACGCCGATCCGTTCAGGATCGATCGTGACGGTGATCAACACAGAGTCCCCGACGGCGAGGTCTCCGACGCCAGGTACGAAGGCGGGGTCCGCGGTGGTGAAGCGGAGGAACGGCTTGCTGGTGTCGCCGGTCGCGCTCTGGTAGTCGATCTCCAACGAGCGCTCCGTCCCGCGCACCGCCCAGAAGCTCGCCGAGTAACGGTTGAGGGACAGGGAGCTCGACAACGCGAGGTGCGCGTGCCCGTTGTTAGAGCCGCCGCGGACGGAGCCGAGGGTGGTGAACCGTGGAGGCGTGCCCGACGCCCAACGCAGGAAGTGCGGGGTCGGCGCGCCCGCCGTTCGCGCGGCGGGGGCGACGCCATCCAGGCAGCCCGCAGCGAGCAGGACGAGCCCTGCCGAGATTACCAGACGCTGATTCGACACGATGCTCTCCTTGATCGCGGTGGGGGCGGGGGGCTCGGGTGAGCCGCTGCCGTGCCGGTGCCGGTTCGAAATGCAGGAAGCGTTCCGAGCGCCGCGTTCGGGGCGCGTCGTTGTCACCGTGTCACTTGCGGCCCCGCGTGCACGCGTTGGGCACGTGTACCAGGGACATTTCGTCCCAGCGCTGGTGCGGGATGCACCAGGCGAGACTAGGACGAGCGGGCGCGACCGCCGGTCGCCGACTCCCGTCGCCAGCCGTACGAGCCGCCGAAGACCGATTCCGGGAGCGGGACCAGCCGCGCCGTGAGCGGACGGACGCTCGTCTCCATCAGCTCCCGGTCGTCCATATCGAAGCCTGGTTCGTCGCCGCCGTTCAACAGACGCCGCAGGCGGCGGGGGGAGATGCCGAGCCGGCGCGCCGACTCGCTGCGGTTGCCGTGACATAACTGGACGGTGGCGCGCGCTGCGGCGCTGGCGATCTCGTGCAGCGGGGCCGGGAACGGAATCGGACCCTGAGGAGAGGCCGCACGATTCTCGAGGGGTAGCAGCTCGTCCGCCGACACCTGGCCCCCGGCGGGGGAGAGCAGGATGGCGCGCTCGAGCGCGTTTTTGAGCTCGCGAACGTTGCCGGGCCATGGATAGGCGCGAAGCTGGTGGCGCAGCTCGGGCGTCATGGGGGGGGACACGGGGAGGCCGTGCTCGCGCCCGAGCGCCGCGAGGAGCGACTCGGCGATCACGAACAGGTCGTCTCCCCGCTCCCGCAACGGCGGGAGCGCGAGCACCACGGTGCTCAAACGGAAGAACAGATCCTCACGGAACCGTCCCTGGTGTACCGCGTCCGCGAGCGAATCGTTCGTCGCGGCGAGGATCCGCACGTCCACCCGGCGCGATTTCGTTCCGCCGACGCGGCGGATCTCCTTGTCCTCGAGGGCTCGCAGCAGCTTCGCCTGGAGCCCGAGCGGCAGCTCGCCGATCTCGTCCAGGAACAACGTCCCGGTGTCGGCCACCTCGAACAGTCCCGGTTTCGCGGCATGCGCGTCGGTGAAGGAGCCACGCTCGTGACCGAACAGCTCCGACTCGATCAGGTGCTCCGGAAGGGCCGAGCAGTTCACGGCGACGAATGGGGCGGTGCGGCGGGGTCCCCCCTGATGGATGGCGCGGGCGAGGACCTCTTTCCCCGTCCCCGTCTCGCCGACGATGAGCGCACTCGCGTTGCGGTGGGGTAGCAGGCGGGCGGCGCGCTCGAGCACGCGCCGCATGACGGCGCTCTCGCCGACGATGGGCGCGAACACGTCGCCGGGACCGTTCGCGAGAGCCTGGGCGCGCGCCCGGCCCGCCTTCACCGCGGCGACGAGCGCATTGTGGAAGATCTCGAGATCGTCGGGCAGCGCGAAGTAGTCGCTGGCCCCGTGCGCCACGAGCTGCATGGCCGTGCGCCTGCCAGGATCCGTCCCGACGACCAGGGTCGGGAGACTCGGCGGGACGGCGTGCGTCGCGAGCCAATGGATCGCCTCGCGCTCCGCTCCCCCCGCGGCGATTACCAGCGCGACGATGTCTGGCCGGGGCGTGAGGGGCTCCGCCGAGCCGACGACGTGCACGGCGACGTCCAAGTCGCTGGCGAGATCGGCCCAGAATCCGTTGAACGCCTCGGAGAGCGCGACTACGCTCATCTGCGGCACGGGACGGGGCGCATCGGCGTTGCGAGGGACGGTCATGGCGTTCCTTCTCCTCGGGTGGAGCCGGGGGCGGGGGTGCCCTCGACCACGCAATTGCGGCCGCGGCGCTTGGCCTGATACAGCGCCTGATCGGCCGCGGCGACGAGCTCGAACTCGGACATTTCACCGACCGTGGGCGGCAGCTGGGCCAGACCGCCGCTGACCGTCACCGCCGTCGCGACGTCCGGCCCGACGCCGGCGTCGGGGAGCACCGCGCCGACGTTGGCACAGATCCGATCGGCTGCGGCTCGGGCCCCGCGGGCATCAGTATCCGGCAGGATGATCGCGAACTCGTCGCCACCATAGCGACAGGTGACGTCGGAGCTGCGCGCGCTCTGGCGGATCGCGGCCGCGACACGGAGCAGCACGCGATCGCCCGCGTGGTGGCCCCAGCGGTCGTTCACGGCTTTCAGCTGGTCGACGTCGAGGAGCAGCAGCGACAGCTCGGCTGGGTGCCGCGCCGAGCGCGCGACCTCACGCTTGAGCGTCGCCTCGAAGTGGTAGCGGTTGAACATCCCGGTCAGCGGATCGGTCACCGAGCGGCGCTCGAGTACCGCGAGCACTTCCTGTTCGACGATGGTCGGCGCGACGAGCTCGTGGCTGATATTGAGGAGGTAGTCGAGCGCGGCCACGAGTTGACCGGGATCGCGGCCGAGACGGCCATCGAGGTCGCGGCGGTGCGCCGAGATCGCGCCCTGGCCGCTCGCGGCCGCGTCGGGGAACCGCGCGTACGGGAAGAGACGCCCCAGCTGCGGGTCGTCAGCCGGGAGCGCCGGGGCGCGGCGATCGACGCTCGCGCGCCGCTCCTCGCCGGTCCGGCGATCACCCACTCTCCGACCGTATTGTGTTACGCTGACGTTTGTCGGATGCACCGGCCGTCCCGCTGTGTTGACAAGGGTCCTGAGCGGCGACACCTTAGGTATTGTCACGTCGGGTCGTCGTTGGACTCAACGCGACCAATTCCGTCACTAACCTGGGGCCGTTTTGTCATCTGTCAAGGGCAGTAGAAGAGCCGAATTGGGGCCTGTCGGGCAGCGCCTCGCCATCCTGCTCGACGCGTTCAGCCCCTGGGACGGTATCTCCTTGACCCATCGAGAGTTCGCCGCGGAGGTGGGGGCGCCCGTAACTGCCGCTGCCGTAAAGAAATGGCCCCGGCGCAAGAACTTCCCGCCGGAGGCCGCCCGCCTCATCGTGAGGCGCGCGCAGGAGCGGGGACTGGCTGGGGTGACGCTGGAATGGCTGCTATGGGGGGCCGGATCTGGCCCGCACAAGGGGTCGCCTCGTGCCCAGGAGCAGCCCGATGAGCCTCGCACGCTGGCGAACCAGCCCGCGCCATCCTCGGTCGGCTCGCCTGGCTCGCACGGGCGGTTCGCCGCGGCGATCGCCGCTGCGCTCGAGGCCGACTTGAGTCACAACGAGTTCGGCCAGTGGTCCTCCGTCGAGGTGCAACGCACGGTGATCTGGGCCCTCAAAGACCTGTCGCGGCGCCTCCGGACCCTCGGCTTCGACATGGGCAAGGCCTTCGAGCTGACCGACGAATGGGCGGGGACGGTCGGCCTGCCGGTACGGTTCCCCGAACGGTCCTCAGACGAGGCCGACCGGATACCCTGACGCGGGGAGCTGTTGCCCAGCCACGCCGTCTCGTAGCCAGCTCCCGGTTGACCCTCGTCACTGACCCGGGCGGATCCGTCCCGGAACGTAGCTCACATGATGTCGATCCCGCGTTACCTCCGTCTCATGGGGATCGCGGCCACGAGTGCTGCGGCCGCGCTCGCATCGAGCTGCCGTGACGCGGTGGCGCCCGGTGTTCCCGTCGATTCGATCCCGGTCGGCGTACGGTTCGGGCACGTGTTCCTCGTCACGGAGGAGAACACCGACTACGCGAGCGTGATCGGGAGCTCAGCCATGCCCTACCTGAAGGGGTTGGCGGACCAGTACGGGCTCGCGACGCAGTACTACGCTAACACCCACCCGTCCATCGGGAACTATTTCGAGCTGGCGACCGGCCAGATCATCACGAACAACGACAGCTATTCGACGATCGTGAGCGTCGACAACATCGTGCGACAGTTGGTCGCGGCGGGCAAAACGTGGAAGTCGTACGCGGAGGATCTTCCGTCCGTCGGGTACACCGGGCCCGATGTCGGAAACTACGCGCGCAAGCACAACGTCTTCGCGTTACTCTCTGATGTGGCGGGCGATTCGGTGCAGCGGAACAACCTCGTACCGTTCACGCAGTTCGCCCGCGATCTCGCCACCGGGACGCTGCCGTCATTCTCGAACATCGTGCCGAACCTGTGCAACGACGCGCATGACTGCTCGCTCGAGACGGCGGATGCCTGGCTGAAGGCCAACATCGACCCGCTGATCAACAGCGCCACGTTCCAGGCGGACGGGCTCTTGATCATCCTGTTCGACGAATCGGGGAGCGATAACACGAATGGCGGCGGCAAGGTCGCCTGGGTCGCCGTGAGCGCCAGGAGCAAGACCGGCTATCGTTCAACCGTCTTCTATCAGCATCAGAGCACGTTGCGCCTCGCGTTGACCAGTCTGGGCGTCACCGCGGTCCCGGGCGCGGCGGCCACCGCGCCGGACATGGGTGAGTTCTTCAGGCCCTAAGGGTTTCAGGTAACTGCAGGCCCGCCGTTCAGTTGCCCGCAGGGGGACAGTATATTCTCCGCATGACTGGCGCGGAAATCCGCCGCAAGTTCGTAGCGTTCTTCAAGGCTCGGGACCATCAGGAACTCCCGAGCTCGTCGCTCGTCCCGGCCGACGACCCCACTCTACTGTTCACCAACGCCGGGATGGTGCAATTCAAGCGCGTCTTCCAGGGTCTGCAGCTTCGGCCTCACAAGTTCGTGGTCACCTGCCAGAAGTGCGTCCGGGCCGGCGGGAAGCACAACGATCTGGAGCAGGTGGGCCACACGGCCCGCCATCACACGTTCTTCGAGATGCTCGGGAATTTCCGATTTGGGAACGCGAGCGACGAGGATCGTGATGACTACAAGAAGGTTGCGATCGAGCAGGCATGGGAATGGGTCACTGGGGCGGCGTGGCTCGCGATCCCGCGTGAGCGGGTCTACATCACCGTCCATCACACGGACGACGAAGCCCGGCGACTGTGGCAGGGGTTCGTTCCGGACGAGCGGATTTACGGGCTGGGAGACGCTGACAATTTCTGGCAGATGGCTGACACCGGTCCGGCGGGCCCGAATACCGAGATTTACGTCGACTTGCGAGGGATTGGCGATTGGAAGAAAGGCAAGCCTGACCTGACGCTCGACGAATTCGTAGCGCTGCAGAGCGCTGGCGCGTTGCTCGAGATCTGGAACTTGGTCTTCATGCAATACGACCTTCAGGCCGATGGCTCCCGCTCCCCGCTGCCGGCGCCGTCGGTCGACACCGGTGCCGGCCTCGAGCGGGTGGCCGCGGTGATGCAACACGTCCCGTCCAACTTCGACACCGACCTCTTCACGCCGATCATCGAGCGGGCCGAAGAAGTGGTGGGGAGGAAGTACGACCGCGGTCCCGCGGGAGCGTCGTATCGGGTGCTCGCCGATCATGCGCGCGCCGTAGCGTTCCTGTTGGCGGACGGCGTGTATCCGTCGAACGATGGACGCGGCTACGTGCTGCGCCGCATCCTGCGCCGCGCGGTGCGCCACGCGTGGTTGCTGGGGCGGCGCGAGCCGACGCTGGTGCACCTCATGCGCCCGGTGGAGGGCGTGATGAGCGCCGTGTACCCCGAGCTCGCCGCCAAGCGGGCTCACCTCGAGACTGTGACGCGGGCGGAGGAAGAGCGTTTCTTCGACACGATCGAAGGGGGTCTCGAGCGGTTGGAGCAGCTGCGGGGCGCGAAGGCGATCTCTGGCGCCGACGCCTTCAAGCTCTACGACACGTTCGGCTTCCCGATCGACCTGACGCAGCTCATCGCCGCCGAGCGCCGTCAAGCCGTGGACGTCGCCGGGTTCGAGCGCGAGCTCGGCAAGCAGCGCACCCGCTCGCTCGAGGCGCTGGAGCGCGCCAAGGCCGGCGACGCGCCGGCCGTGCACGTCAGCCGCGGCGGCGCGTGGCGAGCCGTGAAGCCGCGCCGCAAGCAGAAGTGGGTCGGGTACGACACCACACG
This sequence comes from Gemmatimonadales bacterium, assembly GCA_035280265.1. Lineage (GTDB taxonomy): Bacteria > Gemmatimonadota > Gemmatimonadetes > Gemmatimonadales > GWC2-71-9 > AG41. The sequence continues at coordinate 8,642 of DATEGE010000115.1, forward strand.
CGCCGAGACGGAAGTGGTGAAGTTCCGCCAGGCAGACGACGTAGTGGAGCTAGTGCTCGCTGAAAACCCGTTTTACGCCGAGTCGGGTGGGCAGGTGAGCGACACCGGACGCGTCAAGGGCGAGGGCTGGACCCTGGACGTGGACGCCGTCGAGAAGGTGGACGGCGGGGGGGTGAGCGCCGTGGTGGGTCGCTTCGCGCAGGCGTTCGAGCCCACGGACGTGCTCGCGGAGGTGGACGAGCCGCGGCGCCGCAACATCGAGCGCAATCACACGGCCACGCACCTCGTGCATGCCGCGCTGCGCAAGCTGCTCGGCCCGCACGTACGCCAGCAAGGCTCTGTGGTGGATCCCGAGCGGCTGCGCTTCGATTTCGCGCACCATGGACCGGTAGACGACGCGACGCTCGCCCGCGTCGAGGAGGAAGTGAACCGCCACATCTGGGAGAATCTTCCGGTCACCACCCGCCAGATGAAGTACAAGGCGGCGATCGCCGCCGGGGCGATCGCGTTCTTCACTGAGAAGTACGGCGACGTGGTGCGGGTGGTGGACGTGCCGGGGGTTTCGCTGGAGCTGTGCGGTGGCACGCACGTGCCGAGTACCGGGCAGATCGCGGTGTTTCGGTTTACGCACGAGACGGGCGCCGCCGCGGGCGTACGACGCATCGAGGCGGTGACGGGGCCTGGCGCGTACGCACTGATCCGCAAGCTCGAGGGCGAGCTCGAGGAGGCCGCGGGCGCGCTGAAGACGCACCCCGAGCACTTGGTGCGTCGCATCGAACAGCTGATCGAGGAGAACAGGAAGCTCGAGAAGCGAGTCCAGGAGTTGTTGCGTTCGGGGGGAGGGAACCTGCAACGCGCGACGGAGAGCGTGCAACGCATCGGCGACGTCGAGCTGCACGTCGGGGACTCGGATCTCGAGACGCGCGACCAGATCGGGCTGGTGATGGACGCGTTTCGGGCGAGCCATCGGCGGGCGATCTCAGTGCTGTTCACGAACGGCGAGAAGGAGCGCGCGGCCGTGTGGGTGGGCGTCACCGACGATCTCGTGCAGCAGGGCGTGAGGGCGGGGGAGATCGCGAACGCAATCGCCGCGGTGAGCGGCGGCAGAGGCGGCGGACGGCCGCACTTCGCCTCGGCGGGTGCGGGGGACCCCACGAAGCTGGGCGAGGCGCGGGCACAGACACCGGCCATCGTCGCGAGGCTCTTGACGCGATGACCCACGCTGAGGTCGTGGCCTGGCTCGAGGCCCGCCGTCCGGCACCGCCGCCGGCCCTGCGCGCGCGCCTCGCGCTGGCGGTCGACGAGGCGGACTTGTCGCTACCCGATCACCTCGCGCGGCTCGGCGACCGCGTGCTGTCGCGCGTCGTGCGGCGGCCCGAGGGAGGACGCGAGCTGGCGCTCGATCTGCTCGCGGCGGACGCCTTCGTGACGTACGCGTTCGAGGCCCAGGCGGAGGCCGACGCGAGCGGCTTGGCAGCCCTGGCGGAGCGGGTGGGGAGGGCAGGTGAAACGGCGGACGGGAAGGCGGGCGCCTGATGGGAGCACCGGGAGGGGGAGGCCTGCTCGAGCGTCGGCCGGGACTCCTGGTGCTGGTGGATCCGAGCCGCACCGCCCCGCTGCAAGCCGCGGAAGTGGCGCGGGTGGCGCGGGCAGCTGGTGCGGCGGGACTGCTGATCGGGTCTTCGTTCGACGGCACGCAGGACACGGCGCGCGTGGCGCGGGCGATGCGCGAGGCGGCGGCGGGCCTGCCGGTCGCGCTGTTCCCCGGCTCCGCGCTGCAGCTCACGCCCGAAGTGGACCTCGTGCTGTTTCTCTCCCTCATCTCGGGTCGCAACCCGCAGTATCTGATCGAGGAGCACGTGCGCGCGGTGCCGTTCCTGGCGCGCCACCCGGTGCCCACTCTATCCACGGGCTATATCCTCGTGGACGGCGGCAGGGTCACGAGCGTGGAGGCGGTGAGCCAGACCCGGCCGTTACCGGCCGACAAACCGGAGCTGGTGGCGGCACACGCCACGGCGGCGCGGCTGATCGGGATGCAGGCGATCTATCTCGACGCCGGCAGCGGCGCCCCGCGTCCGGTAGCGGCGCCGGTGATCGCCGCGTGTCGCGCCGCCGTGCCGGGACTCACGCTGTTCGTGGGTGGCGGGATCCGCGCCCCGGATCAGGTCCGGGCCGCGCGTGCTGCGGGGACCGACTTCGTGGTCATCGGGACGGCGTTGGAGGAAGAGAGCGTGGCCTCGGACGCGCAGCTTCGCGCGCTGGTGCAGGCCATCACGCGGTGACGCCAGCCGAGCAGGCTCGTACCGGGCTCGCCGCCCTGGCGGCGCTCGCGGGGCGCGTGGCCGAGCAGGCGGAGGCGATCGCCACGATCGCGGACACCTATATCGCGACGCTGCGCGCCGGGGGCACGCTGTTCTTCGCCGGCAACGGCGGCAGCGCCGCCGACGCCCAGCATCTCGCCACCGAGTACGTCGTGCGCTACCAGTCCGACCGCCCGGGGTTGCGGGCCGTGGCGCTCACCACCGATTCGTCCCTGCTCACGGCCTGCGCCAACGACATGGGGTTCGACGAGGTGTTCGCTCGTCAGGTGGAGGCGCTCGCCCGTCCCGGAGACCTCTTGTCCTTGCACTCGACGAGCGGGGAGAGCCCGAACGTGGTGCGCGCCGCCCAATCAGCGCGCGCGCGCAGCGTGCGCGT
>DATEGE010000116.1:0-2093 GCA_035280265.1 Gemmatimonadales bacterium
CTAGCGCGTCGGCCGGACCGTCAGCTGATGACGGCCTCGGCGCACGACCTCCTCGTCACGTTCCGGGACGCTGCCCTCGGCGCGCCTCCGGTGGGGTCCGCGGCGCTGCGCGCGGGCGGCTCGGTGCGGGCGGTTGGAGCCGCCATGCGCGAGCGCCTCGCAACGCTCGCAGTGCCTGGAGCTACGGTGAGGGGGGTCTCGCCGGCGATCCTCACCGCGCGGATCCGCGTCGCCGATACCACCGAGCGCGATGCCGTCGCGGCGGCGTTGCGTCGCGATCCCGCCGTCGCCGCCGTGACGCGCAACCGGATCTTCTGGTTGGAGCGGCCCGCATACGTTCGCGCCGCTGCCCCACGCCCTCCCACGGTCAATGGAGGACGGACGACTCCCAACGATCCGTTCTACGCGTTCCAGAGCTGGCACTACGGTATCATCGACTTGCCGCGCGCCTGGACCATTTCCCAGGGCAGCAGCGCCGTCCTGGTGGCCGTGGTGGACGACGGCATCCACTTCAACCACCCCGCGATCGCAGCGAACCTGACGAACGACGGATACGACTTCGTCAACGGGGTCGATTCGCTGCCGCTCTGCGCCGGCGGGTTCATCACCAACGCCGACGACGGCACGGGCTACGACCCCGACCCCACCAGCCCCGGGTCCTACAGCCCCGACTCGACCGGCACCTGCTATGTACCCGACGTGCTCGGCAACCATGGTCTGCACGTCGCGGGCACCATCGGGGCGGTAGGAAACGACGGCGTCGGCGTGACCGGTGTGAACTGGGTGGTGCGCATCCGCCCGGTTCGCGCCCTGGGCGTAGGGGGCTTTGGGGAGACCTACGACATCGCGCAGGGGATTCTCTACGCGGCTGGGCTCCCAGCGGACAACGGCGCCGGTGGCACGGTCCAGGTCACCCCAGGAGCTCGGATCATCAACCTCAGTCTGGGCGGCCCGGGCGACGACCCGACGCTGCACAACGCCATCACTAGCGCGGCGAACGCCGGCGTCCTGATCGTGGCGTCAGCTGGCAACGACGGCTCACCGACGCCGCAGTTTCCGGCGGCGTACCCGGAAGTCTTGGCAGTGGCGGCGGTGGGTCCGGACGGCGTGCCCACGTCGTACTCGAGCTTCGGCCCTCACGTGGCCATTAGCGCTCCCGGGGGGAACTTCGCGCTCGGCGATGCCACCGACGGCGTCACTTCCACGATCTGGGACTTCAGCGCGAACGCGCCGGACTACGCGATCACCGAGGGAACGTCGATGGCGGCGCCGCACGTGTCAGGTGTGGCGGCGCTGCTCCTCGCGCATGAGCCGGGGCTGAGCGCGGCCGCGCTGCGCTCTCGCCTCACCTCGTACGCGGTCGGCCCCGCGACCGTGTACGGCGCCGGGTTGCTGAACGCCTACAACAGCTTGACCCAGACGTTCGGCCCGCCGACGCGGGTGTACGCGCTGCTTTACTCCCCGACGGGGGCCGTGATTCGCGCGGTGATAGCGCAACCGGGAGGGGCCTTCACGTTCAACGACGTGCCGGACGGCCGGTATGTCATCTACGGCGGTACCGATGAGAGTGGCGATCAGCAGGTCGGCGTTCCCGGCAGGCTGTGGGGCGCGTTCGGCGGCGTTGCGTTCCCGAGCACCATCACCGTCATGAGTGCGGGACCGTACCCGGTCTCCTTCCCGATCGGGCTCCCCGCTCCGGTCCAGCCGAACCATACCCTCGCGACCGCGAACGTGCTGGCGATCGGCGGCTATGTGCGCGCGACGTACGCCGACACGTTGGAGCTCGATGTGTACCGCGTGACGATACCCCTGGGGGGAACGTACACGTTCGAGACGTCGGGCTGGTTGGCGTCGTGCGGGTTCGCGCTGGAGGAAGCGACGGCCCTCGGGCTGTTCAACGCGAGCGGGACCTTGATTACCAGCACCGACTACATCGACGGCCAGCATTTCAACTTCTGCTCGCGCCTCTCGAGTGTGCTCGGTCCGGGGACGTACTACGTCGGCGTCGCGGGCCTATTCCAAAACTCGCGCTATCAGCTGCAGGCGCGCGTGGGTCCTTGACCCGCGCGCCGCTCAGCGCCCCGCCCCCCCCC
>DATEGE010000117.1:0-12416 GCA_035280265.1 Gemmatimonadales bacterium
GGGGTATTCCTAATGATGAAACGGGCGGCGCTAGGGATCGTGCTGGGGATCGTGCTGATGAACCTCGGCGCGTGCGAGCTCGTGGACCCCCAGGCGCCGAGTATCGCCGGTCGGTACGACCTCGTCACCGTGAACGGAGTGGCGCTGCCTTGTTGCGCCCAAACCGATTCGAACGGGGCGAACGTGACGTTCGTCGGTGGAAGCCTCACGCTCGAGCAGGCGACCCCCGAGCCCTTTGCGGCCACCCCGGCCGGTTGGAGGCCGGGGTCCTGTGTGCACGAGATTCCCAACGGCGCCAACGTGGACACGAGCGGGGTCGTCACGCTCCCCGACGGCTCCCAGTACCGAATCCCCAAATGCACGGAGCTGCACCATGCCGCGTACACACTCGTGGTCACACGGCGATACGACTACGCGGACGGCAGCTCGAAGACCCTCGCGGCGACGTCCAACGGCACCTATGCGTGGAGCGACGGCGGACAGGGCTGGCCGAAGCTTATCGCGCTCCTCAACTCCAACCTGATCGGGCCGGTCACGTCGTCCCCGACGGGTATGGGCGTGACCGTCTACAATGACTATTTGGGACGAGGACCGGCGTTGACACCGTCCGATCCTGAGTACCAGTTCTTCCGCGCCATGGCTCAGTGAGTCGACAAAACAAAACGCAGCCCTACCCGCTCCAGGTGTAGAACCCCTTTCCGGTCTTCTTGCCCAGCTCCCCCTTCGCCACCTTCTCGCGCAGGATCTGGGGGGGCTCGAACTGCCGCTCCTCGAGCGCCTGAAACAGCGACTCGGCGATCGCGAGCCGGACATCGAGGCCGACCAGGTCGGTGAGCTTGAGCGGGCCCATGGGATGGTTGTAGCCCAGCTCCATCGCCTTGTCGATGTCCTCGGCCGACGCCACGCCGCGCTCGAGCATGCGCATCGCTTCCAGGCCGAGCGCCAGGCCCAGCCGGCTGGACGCGAACCCCGGGGAGTCCTGCACCAGGATCGGCTCCTTGCCGAGGGCGCGGGCCAGCGCGGTGGCGCGCTCGACGGTGGCCGGCGCCGCTTTCGGATGCGTCACGACCTCCACCAGCTTCATGGCGTGCACGGGATTGAAGAAATGCATACCGATAACGCGACTCGGATCCTGCAGCGCGGCCGCGATGGCGGCGATCGAAAGCGACGACGTGTTCGTCGCCAGCAGCGCCTCCTTCGGCGCGAGCCGCTCGACTTCGGCGAACAGCTGCTGCTTGGCGCCCAGGTGCTCGAGCACCGCCTCGATGACCACCTCTGCCTCCCGCACCGCCGGCGCGAGCTGCGGCTCGGCGTGCAAGCGGGCCGCCGCCGCGAGCCGGTCCGGCTCGGAGAGCTTGCCACGCTTGGCGGCGACGGCGAGCAGATCGTTGAGCCGGCCGCGTGCGAGCTGCAGCGCCTCGGGACGGCTGTCGGTGAGCCACACCTCGAAGCCCGCCAACGCCGCCCCATACGCGATACCGTGACCCATCGTCCCCGCGCCGATCACCGTCATGCGTTTGCCGGTCACGCGGCCCCCTTCATCGCATCAACGGCGCGACGTGCGAGCTCCGGGCGGTTGGTACAGAGGCCGTCCACGCCGAGCTCGAGCAGCCGTCGCATCTCGGTCGGGTCGTCCACCGTCCACACGAAGAGTTGCATACCGGCGCCGTGCAGCGCCGCGGCGAGGGGCCGATCCACCAGCGTCCGCTCCTGCCACAACATCGTCGCCCCCGCGTCGCGGAGCGGCGCGAGCGGGTCGACCGGGTAGGACGCGCTTAACACGCCGCGCCGCAGTGCAGGCCGCTTGCGCCCCAGGCGCTCCACGATGCGATGATCGAAGCCGTGCACGGCGTAGCCGCCTGGATTGGGACCGGCATCGAGCGCCTCGAGCAACCGGTCGTCGAACTGCGCCGGCAAGGACTTCACCTCGACGAACACTTGAAGGGCGTGTCCGAGCGTCTCCAGCGCCGCGGCCAGGGTGGGGACCGGCTCACCGCTGGGCAATCGTTGGCTCGCCACCTGCGCCGTCGTCATGTAGGCAATCGGCCGGCCGGCGATGGCCTCGTCGTGATGCACGATCAGACCGCCGTCGATGGTGGCGTGTATGTCCAGCTCGACGCCGTCGGCGCCGAGCGGCGCCGCGGCCCGAAACGCCGCGAGCGAGTTCTCGACTTCGCGGGCCGACGCGCCGCGATGCGCGATGACGAGCGGCGCGCTCACTTAAGCAGGCTATCCGCCTTCTTCGGCTCGATCCAGCCCGGCTCTTTCTCGATCGCGTGCACGGCGTCGTAGTGCTCCCGCTGCGGCAGCACGGTCTGGAGATAGGCGGTGTACTGCTCGGCGTCGTCGATCGGCTGGCCGTCCACCGTGTAGCGCTGGTGCGCGTGGGTGCCGATCTTGCGATTGAACTTCGGGTCCGGCATGCGCAGCCAGCGGTCCCGGTCCGGGATGAACATGTTCAGGCGCTCGACCAGCTTGGTGATCTCTTGCCGATACAGCTCGCGGCTCAGCTCGTTGAGCTTCGCCTTGTCGGGCTCGGTCTGGTTCTCCCGCTCGTCGTAGCGGCCTTTCAATCCCCACACGTACGCCCAGTGCGCCGACGCCGAGTTGTCGGTGCCGAACAGATCGAACGCCGTGGGAATCCACTTGTAGAAGAACCGCTGCATCTGCTCGGGCGGCATCTTGCCCGCCTTCACGATCCGCAACAGGCCGTTGTTGCCGGTGCCGAGGTGGAACGATTCCTCTTTGAGCATGGGGTTCATCGAGCGCGACAACGGGTCGAACGCCGAAACGGACAGCATCGTCAACTGGAACTTGCCGTCGCGGTCGATGAACTGTGTGTAGGTGAAGAAGTCGAGCCAGTTGTCCACCAGCTCGTTGAAGGAGCCGAGCAACCGCTCGCCATCGTCCGCGCGGCGCTCCAGCAGCTTCGCGGCCTCGCGTTTCCCCTCATCCCCGAAGTGGCTACACAAGAGGTAGGACATCTGCCAGCCGTGCCGCATCTCCTCCGTCATGACGCGCATCAGCGCCAGCAGGTCGTAGTCCGACGGTGCGTGGGTCAGCAGACTGCGCTGCTGCTCCACTGAGGCGAACTCCGTGTCGCCCTGATAGACGATCAGGTTCAAGAGCGCATCCCGGATGCGCTGATCCGGGATGTGCATCACGGTGGGCCACTTGCGTTGACCCTTGAAATGGCCGAACTCGATGTGGGGGACCTCGGGGTCTCCGAATTTCGCCTCGAACCTGAAGTCGCGGATCTCTCCCTGCGGCAGGCCGATCGAGTCCTGCCAGTAGCGGAAATAGTCGATCCATTCGTCGAAGTTGTTCAGCTTGCGGACCATCAGCGACTCCTCTTCGCGGGTGACGCTCCCTCGATGCGCTCGCGCGCCTCGGCGGAAGCGAATAGTTCGGTCTGTTGTCTGATCTCGAGATCGAGCATCGCGGTGAGCGAGCTGGCGTCGCTCCGGTACAGCGCCTCCTTGGCGCGTCGCACCGCGCCGAACGGCTGCGCGGCCCATTGCTCGGCCAACGTCCGAGCGGCGGTCGCGAGCTCGGCGTGCGGAACGACGCGATCGAACAGGCCCAAGGCGAGCGCCTCCGCGGCGGGCACCAGGCGCGCGCTCCACACCAGCTCCAACGCCCGTGACGGACCCACCAGGCGCGGCAAGAAATACGTGCCACCCCAGTCGGGCACGAGACCGAGCTTGTGGAACACCTGGCCGATCGTCGCTTGATCGGACGCGATGCGATAGTCGCACGCGAGCGCCAGGTTGGCGCCGCCGCCGGCCGCCGGCCCATTCACGACCGCGAGCACCGGCTGCGGAGCACCGCGGATCGCGAGCGCCACGTCCTTCCCGGCGGCGACGAGCGCTGGTCCTTCGTCCGCCAGCACGCCGAGATCGGCGCCAGCGCAGAACGCCCTGCCCGCTCCCGTGATGAGGATGACCCGGACGCCGTCGCTGCGGGTGAGGAAGGCGAGCGCTTCGCGCAGCTCATCGCACAACGCGCGGTCCAGAGCGTTGAGCTTCTCTGGCCGATTGAGGGTCACGCTCGCGATCGCGCTCGTGATCTCGACCACCACTGTATCGTACGCCGCCATCACACCCGCTCCACGATCATGGCGATGCCCTGGCCGACGCCGATGCACATCGTCGCCAACCCAAACTGCGACTGCGTCCGGCGAAGCGCGTGTACTAAGGTCGTCAAGATTCGCGCGCCGGTGGCGCCGAGCGGGTGCCCCAGCGCGATCGCGCCGCCGTAGATGTTGACCTTAGCGGGATCGAGGTGCAGCTCGCGCACACAGGCGATCACCTGGGCGGCGAACGCCTCGTTCAGCTCGATGAGGTCGATTTGATCGATGGTCAACCCGGCTCGCTTCAGCACTCTTTGCGTCGCAGGGACCGGGCCGAGGCCCATGCAGCTCGGATCGACGCCGGCGACGGCAGTGGCTACGACGCGCGCTATGGGTTTCTGTCCAACCGTCCGACTGTCCGACCGTCCGACGATCAGTAGTGCTGCCGCTCCATCATTGATCCCACTCGAGCTCGCCGCCGTCACCGTCCCGTCCGGACGAAACGCGGGTCTGAGCTTCGCCACCGCCTCGAGCGTCGTGCCCGGGCGCGGGTACTCGTCCTTGGCGAAGGTCGTGCCGTCGGGGAGGGGAACCGGTACCAGCTCATCCGTGAAGACGCATGCCTTGAGCGCCGCCTCCGCCCGCCGCTGGCTCTCGACGGCGAAGGCATCCTGCTCGGCGCGCCCGATCTTGTAGCGCTGGGCGACCACCTCGGCAGTCTCACCCAGCGAGATCGTCCATTCTTTTCTGAGTCGCGGGTTCGTGAACCGCCAACCGACCGTCGTGTCGGCGGTCTCGGGCGGCTTGCGACTCCACGGCTCGCCCGACTTGAGCATCACGTACGGTGCGCGTGTCATGTTCTCGACGCCGCCGGCGATGAACACGTCGCCCTCGCCCGCCTTGATCGCCTGCGCGGCGCTGGTGACCGCCTGCAGCCCCGATCCGCACAACCGGTTCACGGTCTGCCCCGGCACCTCGACCGGTAATCCGGCGAGCAGCAACGCCATGCGGGCGACGTTGCGATTGTCCTCACCCGCTTGATTGGTACACCCGAGGATCACGTCGTCGATGGACGTGGGGTCGATGCCGGTCTGCTCGACGATCGCCTTGATCGGAACGGCGGCGAGATCATCGGCCCGAACGGACGCCAAGGCTCCACCGTGTTTCCCGACGGGCGTGCGGAGCGCCGCGGAGATGTACGCCTCCCTCATGAGCACTCCAACGCGGAACGCAGAACTCGGAACGCGGAACAGGTTGACCGACCTCGCGGACGCTGGTCTCCCTGTTCCGCGTTCCGAGTTCCGACTTCCGCGCTCACAATCCCACCCACACGGTTTTCACTTCGGTGTAATTCTCCAGCGCCTCTTTCCCCAAATCGCGCCCGAACCCCGAGAACTTGTAGCCACCGAACGGCGCCGCTGGATCATAGAAGTTGTACGTGTTCACCCACACCGTCCCAGCCTTGATGGCCCGCGCTACCCGGTGCGCCTTCTGCACGTCCTTCGTCCAAATGCCGGCCGCGAGCCCGTACCGCGAGCGGTTGGCGAGCTCGATCCCCTCAGCCTCGTTCTCGAACGTGAGCACGGCGAGCACCGGGCCGAAGATCTCTTCGTCCACGATCTTCATGCCGGGGCTCGCCCCGTCGAACACCGTCGCTTCGATGTAGTAGCCCTTGCCGTTCACCTTGGCCTGCTTGCCCCCCGCCACCAGCCGGGCGCCTTCCTTGTGTCCCGCGGCGATGTAGGAGAGTACCGTCTCTTGCTGCCGCTTCGACACGATCGCGCCGAGCCTCGTGTTCCTGTCGAACGGATCGCCCGGGATGAGCTTCTTTGCCCGCTCGGCGAGCTCGGCGACGACCTGGTCGTGCACCGCGCGCTCGACGAGCAACCGCGAGCCCGCGGCGCACACCTCCCCCTTGCCGTAGAAGATGCCGCTCTGGGCACCGCGCACGGCGGCCGGCAAGTCCGCGTCCGCAAAGATGATGTTGGGGCTCTTCCCCCCCAGCTCCAGCGTCACGCGCTTCACGGTGGCCGCGGCCTCGCGCATGATCCACTGACCCACCTCGGTCGACCCCGTGAAGGCGATCTTGTCGACGAGCGGATGGCGTACCAGCGCCGCGCCGGCGGTCGACCCCGGGCCGGGGACGACGTTCAGCGCCCCCGCGGGGAATCCCGCCGCGACCGCGATCTCGCCCAACAGCAGCGCGGTGAGCGGAGTCTCGTGCGCCGGCTTCAAGACCACCGTGCACCCCGCCGCGAGCGCCGGCGCGACCTTCCAGGTCGCGAGATTCAGCGGGAAGTTCCAGGGGACGATCGCGCCCACCACGCCGACCGGCTCGCGCAGCGTGTAGGTGAAGAAGTTGCCGTTCACGGGGAGCGTGTCGCCGCTGAGCTTGTCGGCCCAGCCGGCGTAGTAGCGCAACGTCTCGATCGCCATCGCCACGTCGATCTTCGACTCGAACAGCGGCTTGCCGTTGTTGCGGGTCTCGACTTCGGCGATCTCCGCGCCGCGCTGCTCGAGCAGTTCGGCCACGCGGTACAACAGCTGGCCACGGCGTCGCGCCGGCAGCTCCCGCCAGGCCTTCGACTCGAGACAGGCGCGCGCCGCTTGCACCGCGGCGTCGATCTCCGCCTCGCCCGCCTCCGCCACTTCCGCGAGCGACTCCTCCGTGGCGGGATTGGTGAGGCAATACCGCTTGACGGCGGCGCGCCACTCGTTCCCGATCAACAGGTCGGTCTTCACCGGCCCTTGAACTCCGCCATCCGCTTCTCGATGTTGGCCGCGATACCTTCCTTGGCGTCCTCGCTCTGGAACAGCTGCTGCTGCAGCTCGCGCTCGAGCGCCAGGGCGGACTCGAAGGGGATCTCCGCACCCGTCTGTACCGAGCGCTTGATGAGCCCGACGGCCTTCGACGCCTTGTGGGGCGGGCAGAACTGCCTGGCGTACAGCATCACCTGCTCCCAGAAGTCGGCGCTCGGGAAGATCTCGTGCACGATGCCGAGCTCCTTGGCGCGGTCGAACGAGAACAGCTCGCCCTTGGCCATCAGCTCGATCGCCTTCGCCTTGCCGACGAGCCGCGCCAGCCGCTGCGTGCCACCGGTGCCCGGCAGCACGCCGAGGTTCACCTCGGGGAGGCCGACCTTGCCGGCGTTTTCGCGCGCCAGCCGGATGTCACACGCCATCGCGATCTCGAGCCCGCCGCCCACCGTGTGGCCGTTCAGCGCGGCGATCATGAGCTTGGGGGTTTGCTCGAGGCGATTGAGGGTCTCGTTGGCGTGGAGACAGAAGAAGAACTTGAAGCGCGGCGTGACGGTGTTGAGCATGCCGATGTTCGCGCCGGCGGAGAAGAACTTGTCGCCGCGGCCGCGCAGCACGATCACGTGAACGCCGTCGTCGAACCGCGCCTTGAGGATCGCCTCGTCGAGCTGGCGCATCATCTCGTAGGTGTAAGTGTTCGCCGGCGGATCGTCGAGCTCGAGGATCGCGATGGCGCCGTCGACTGTATAGTGGACCAGCGTCTTGGTTTCGGGCTTGGGGGGGGCCGTCATCGTTGCCATGGGCCGTCAGCCTCCGTGTACCGTGGAACGCGCGTCGGCGAACCCGCCGACGAAGATACGCGCGATGAGACCCGCCAAGCGCTCAGGATCGATCTCGCCCGCCGGGTCGTACCAGTTGTAGATCCAGTTCATCATGCCGAACAGAGCGTACGCGGCGGCGCCACGCTCCACCGCTTGATCGTCGGGTGCGACCTCCTTGAGCAGCGTCTCGAGCAGGTCCACGTAGCGTCGCTTGATCGCGTTGACCTTGCGCTGGCGCTCCCCGGTGAGGGAGCTCGCCTCGTGCGACAACACCTTCATCTCCGCCATGTGGGCGGCGAAGAAGGTGACGTGGTGCCGGATAAACCCGTGCAGCCGCTCGACCGCGTCGGCGCCCCTGCCGAGCTCCGCCAACGCCCGCTCCGCGCCCGCGAGCACCCGCATGAAGCAGCGCTCCTGGATGCGATAGAGCAGCTCCTCCTTGCCGCGGACGTAGTAGTACATCCCCGCGAGGGACATGCCGGTCGCCGCCGCGAGGTCGCGCATGGTGGTCGAGTGGTACCCGTGGTCGGCGAAGACTTGCGCCGCCCGGGAGAGGAACTGGTCGAGCCGCTCGTCGTAGGGTCGCATGGGTTCGAACGGGTGTTCGAAAATGAGAAGCTATACGCCGGCTTCGGGGAATTCAAGGTTGGGGGAGGATGGTGGAGGTCCACGGTCTCCTCCACAACTTCCCCCACCGTCCATCACCTTAATATTTCGGGATCTCTACCGTCCACCGTACCAAACGCATGCCTCCCGCGGACCCCGCCGCCGTCCCGGCCCCGGCCCCGGCCCCCAGCGATGCGGCGTTGATTGCCGCCTGGCAGGGCGGGGACGAGCAGGCGGCCGCCGAGCTGGTGCGCCGTCATGCGCGGGCGCTCGCCCGCTTTCTGGGCGGGGCCGGTGCGCCCGAGGCAGACCTCGACGATCTGGTCCAGGAGACGTTCATTCGGGCGTTCCGCGCGGTGACGAAGTTTCGCGGGCAGTGCCGGTTTCGCACCTGGCTGCTGACGATCGGCGGCAACGTGTTGAAGGACGCGCACCGGCGCTGGCGTCGCGCGCGCGTGGTGCCGCTCGTGGACGACCTCCAGGCCCGCGATGGCGACCCGCATGAAGATGCGGTGGCGGGCGAAGCGGAGGCCCGGCTCGCCAGCGGGCTGCAGCGATTGCCGCGCCTGCAGCGTGAGGTGTTCCTGCTCCGGGCGCAACAGGGCCTCGAGTACGAGGAGATCGCCGCGGCGCTCGGGACGACACCCGGCGCGGCTCGGGTGCACTATCACCACGCCGTGACGAGATTGAAGGAGTACGTGAGATGAAAGACGACGCCAGGAACGACGATGCCAGGTTGGACGACGCCGCGTTGCAAGAGGTGGCGCAGCGGCTCGGGGTTCGCGCGGCAGAGCGCCTCGATGTCGAGCGCGCCGCCACGGCGGTGGTCCAGCGCCTGCGGACGGAGCCGCGCGCCGAGGTGTGGGTGTGGATCCAACCCGCCTGGCTCCGGGTCGCCGCGGCCGTCGTGCTGCTCGTGGGCGCGGGCGTCGTAGCGCTCGAGATGCGGTCGAAGATGCTCGCACCCGTGTCCGTGACGGCCGCGGCCGGCGAGCTGCGAGATTTGTCCGCCGGGCAATTGCGCGAGGTGCTCGAGGCGGTCGGCCAGCCGGACGAAGAGCAAACGGTTTCGGCGCAGGAAGTAGGGCTCGAGCAGCTGAGCGCGTCCCAGCTGCGCGCCTTGCTGGAATCGTTGGAGGGTTGATGAGACTCGTTTGGATGCTGATCCTCGCCGTCACGCCCGCGCTCGCGGCCCAAGAGCCGGACTCCGGGGCCCCGCCCCAGGAGAACGGCGTTGAAGCGCAGCAGCTGCGGGAGCAGATCCGGCAGCGCTGGAACGAGCACGTCCGCACGACGCTCGGCTTGAGCGACGATCAGGCCATCAAGCTGCAGGCGACGGAGCAGCGCTTCGAGGAGCAACGCACGCCGCTCAGACAGCGGCAGCGCGAGATTAACCAGTCGTTGCGCGGCGAACTCCGGGCCGCCTCACCCAACCAGCAGCGCGTGACCGAGCTGATGGGCCGGCAGCAGGAGAACCGCCAGAAGCTGCAGCAGATCGACCGCGACGAGGACCGCGAGATGGAGGGCTACCTCACGCCGGTGCAGCGCGCGCGCTATCAAGGAGAGCGTCAGCGGTTCCGTGAGCAGGTTGCCGAGGTGATTCGTCACCGGCGGGAGCAGCGCCGTGAGAAGCCCCCCCACGCCCCACCACAGCGCCCCCGGAGACGCCCCAGGCCCTAGGGACGGATCCCGAACGCCGTCGCCAGCGCCTGCAGCGCGCGGGCCCGGGCCTTGGCCAGTGTGCTGGCAGTGGGGCGCTGCATCCGAACTTCGAAGGGACGCCAATCCGAGTCCGACCACGCCACCGCGGACACCATGCCGCACCGCTGGCAGCGCCAAGTGGCGGCGGTGCGGTGCAGGGCGGCGCGGCCACAGCAGTTGGGGCACACCCCATACGTCGTTTCCGAGCGAGCCTCGTGTCCCGTAGCGTCGCGGGATCCTGAGACCACGGACCAGAGTGGCGGCCGGAGGGGGAGGATCTGCACCCACGCGCGGGGGATGTGGACCAAGCGGTTATTGACGTCCAAAATCGCTTCGACTGGAGTGATGTCGACCACGCGGTACCAGGCACCGCGGCGCAACGGGCACTCGGCCCGGGCTCGGACCCGAGCCCAGAGTCGCATGTCGGGCAAGCGTGTTCTCCCACAGACGGCCGAGTGAGGCGCTCCTAGGGCGGCGCGCTCGGCGGTCGCGCGTGCTACAGCATGCTGCCCGCCTGGTTCTGAGGGCTGTGACATCTGACACACCACCGGCCTTTCACCCGCTGCCGGAGGGGGCGCCGGGGCGCTAAGTTCACCGCCTCGGAGGAGACAGCATGTTCGGCATGATTCCGGAATGGGCGCTCGGGGTCGGGTTCGTCATCGTCATGATCTCGATTGGCAAGGCGCTGGCGGGGCGCATCGGGCCCAACCCGGCTGAGCGACTGCGCCGGCTGGGCCACAAGGCGTCCCGGCGTGACATGGCGGCGGCGATCGAAGAGCTGCGGAGCAAGGTTGAGGGGGGGGGTGCTGCGAGCGGTGGTACAGACACACAGGCGAGGTTGGACGAATTGGAGGACGTGCAGCGGCGGCTGACCGATCTCGAGGAGCGGATGGATTTCGCGGAGCGGATGCTGGCGAAGCATAAGGACGGGGAGCGGATCGCGCCGCCGAAGAGCTAGCAGTTTGCGCCCGAGTGGCGGAATGGCAGATGCAGGGGACTCAAAATCGCCTGCGATTTCGGGCCATTACTGGATTATCTCGGGAAAACATGCGGTAAACATGCAGTAGAGCGACGCAGCCCGGGTGGCGGAACAGGCAGACGCGCCGGACTCAAAATCCGGTGGGGGTAACCCCATGCGGGTTCGATTCCCGCCTCGGGCATGGAGGTTACAGAATAGACAGCGGCATAAGGCTCGCGCAGTAGTCTAGTCGGTAAGTCGCGACACCTCTGCCCCCGATTCCGAGGCCACGGGCCATCGAGTCGGGGGCTTTTTGTTTTTCACGTCAGAGGCTCCATCCCGACCCGCTTGCGCTGTGGGGCAAAGTGGGGGACCGCATCGGCCAATCCTGGCGTTCCTTCGGATTTCGCCGCATGTTCGGCGTGAGACGTACCGCTTGCCCCAAGGAGCCGTCGCCGCGATGTCGCCTGCACTCAAGACAGCTGACTCGGCCCCCGTTCGGCGTCTGATTACTCGTCTGGTCCTCCTCCTCGCCGGCTCAGCCACGCTCCTCGGCTCGTGCTCGCACGGAGCAGCTGTCGAGAACTCACCAGCCGTGAACCCACCACCCGTGAACCCACCCGCGTGGACCCTGGTCTGGCACGACGAGTTCGATGGACCTGCGCTCGACACCGCGACATGGGCGTACGATACCGGAGGAGGCGGCTGGGGCAACGCGGAACTCGAGTTCTACACGAACCGGTCCGTCAACGCGCGGGTCGAGAGCGGCGATCTCGTCATCGAAGCGCGGCAGGAAATGTTTGGCGGCCGCAACTATACGTCCGCTCGACTCAAGACGAGACCCTTACAGGGCGGCGCGTGGCGCTACGGTCGTATCGAAGCACGGATTCAGATTCCGCGCGGCCAGGGACTGTGGCCGGCGTTCTGGATGCTCGGAGACAACATCGCTACGGTCGGGTGGCCTACGTGCGGCGAGATCGACATCATGGAAAACATCGGGCGGGAGCCCGGCCGGGTGCATGGCACCATCCACGGTCCCGGGTACTCGGGCGCGCAAGGGATCGGGCACCCCTACGATCTGTCCACCGGCGCCTTCGCCAACGCGTTTCACGTCTTTGCGGTCGAGTGGGAACCCACCGAGATTCGCTGGTACGTCGACAGCACGCTGTACTTCAACGTGACCCCGATCGGTGTCCCCGGCCGCTGGGTCTACGACCACCCGTTTTTCATCATTCTGAACGTCGCCGTGGGCGGAAACTGGCCTGGGCCTCCGGATGCGACTACGGTCTTCCCGCAAGTCATGCGGGTCGACTACGTGCGCGTCTACCAGCGACCGAGCTCGTAGACGGATCACCGCGCCACTCGGCGCCACGCCGCCGCGCGTCTCACCGCCTCCGTCACTGCCCTCTGAGCCTTTGCATGGGCCCCGTGGCGCGAGGGCCGGGCCCCTCGCACTCGCGACATCGCCGCGCTTGGGTGATCTGAAATCGTCGGCCTGACG
>DATEGE010000118.1:0-1846 GCA_035280265.1 Gemmatimonadales bacterium
GGCCTCGAGACCGTCCCTTCAGCGGCGCTTGCGACACAGCCGTTCGGCATCCGGCTGGGCGACCTGGTCGACATACCCGATGAGCGCGTCGAACGACCGGCAGGCGCGCCCCACGGTGGCCGTGTCGTGGCCCTCCCCCGCAAGGCGCACCATGTCGAGGCGAAGTGGCCAGAGCGACGCGACGAGGTCGAGCGGCGCGCTGAGGACGGCATAATGGCGGGTGGCGAGGTCCCAAATGCGGAGGGCAGCGCCCGTGTCGCCGTGAGCCAGAGCTTCCCGCGCCTGAAGATCGGCCGCGAGGCTCCCCGGCAAAGGCGCCCCGTGCTCCGCCAGCCGAGCCAGGGCAGCGGCATGGCGGGCCCGGTCCACGCCGGCGCGCGCGAGCAACCAGACTCGGGTCGCGTCAGTGTCCGGCACTGTACCGGCCGTGTGGAGGCGACGGGCAGCCGCGCGCCAGTCCCCGAGTGGCGCAAGACCGGCGACGCGCGTTGTCAGCACCCATTCGTCGCGCTCGTGCTCAGCCCATCCGCCTCGGGCGGCCTCCAACCGGTGACGGGCGCTGTCTACCCATCCAGCGCCCAGGTCGGCCGCGACCCCCATGCGCAGCGCCAGGGCGCGCTCCGCGTCGGTCGCGCTGCGCTGCGTCAGGCAACGCAGGATCGCCCGCGCCGGTCCCTCGCGCTGCGCCGTACTCCCGAACATCGCGGCTTGGAAGGCGAGATATTGGAGCGCCCGAAAGCTGTGCTGGCACGCGGTCCGGAGCACCGTCAGCTGCGCCGCCACGGACCCCGTGAGCAACGTGTCCGCCATGCCGGTGACTTCCGCCACCACCGAGGTGGAATCCATCCGGAGGTAGGCGTGGATGAGCCGTGCTGTTTCGGCGCGGTCACCCGACAGGTTGGCGAAGGAGATGAGATGTCCGATCGCGGGGGAGAATCGCGGATCGAGCTCGAGGACGCGCTCGAACGCGACCTGGGCCTCCGCCGGGCTCTGGTCGAACATGCCTGCGAAGTGATAGTAGAACTCGCCGAGGATGTACCACGCCTGCGCGTAGCCGGGTGCCTCCTGCGTGGCGCGCTTGAAGCGCTCGAGCGCGGCCAGGCCGTCGCCCCTCGACACGAGGAGGGAGAAGCCCTCGAATAGCAGGCTGTCCGCTGGCGACAAACCCTGTTGGTGCCGCTCCGCGCCGCGCAACGCGGCGCCGAAGCCCTCTGCCGTGGGGTCCACCTGCGCGGCCACGAGCGCCAGCCGCAGTCGCGCTATCGCGAAGTCCGTGTCCGCCTGGATCACCCTCGTGTACTGGTCGCGCGCGCTGCGATAGTCGCCGCGGCGGAACGCGGCCTCGGCGTTGAGGTACGCTGCCAGCGCCTCGGGCCCGCCTCGCGGGAGCGTGACGTAGGGACCGGGCGTGAACTCTGGATAGAGCTGCGCCCACACGCGGTCCATCACCTGCGACTCCTCACCGCCCACCCGCCCGGTGGCCACGCCGCTGCGGCGCGCCCGGCCACCGTCGTACAACGTGGCGGTGAGGGTGACGGTCGGCCCCGAGTAGGCGACGCTGCCCTGAGTGTAGAATCTCGCGTTGAGTCGGCGGGCGACGTCTCGCGCCTCCTCGTTCGACGGCGGCGCCGTCCCGATTTGGGCCGCCACCCGCCCGAACGACACGACGTCGCCCAGCTGCTCCACCGGCCGGAAGCGGGAAATGAAGTACTCCGGGAGCTGGGTCGCCGGGTAGGGCGGCGTGCCGAGTACCGCGAACGGCATGACGGCGAGGCGTGGCGACGCGCCCGCCGCGTCCCCCGGACCGCGCACCCAGCGGGCGATGGCGACCGCGAGCAGCGCGGCG
>DATEGE010000119.1:0-1430 GCA_035280265.1 Gemmatimonadales bacterium
GACGCTCGACGTAGATCTGGTCGGGGTTGTTGATCATGATCTCGGTGATCGCCGGGTCGTCGAGCAGCGACTGCAGCGGCCCGAGACCGAGAACCTCGTCGAGCAAGGCGTCCACGAGGTAGCCGTAGTCGAGGCGGTTGAGCGCCGAACCGGCGCTCTTGATGTGCTCGTCGGCCACCTCCTCGATTCGCGAGCGGACCGCGGCTCGGTCTGTGATGTCGAGCTCATCGGCGTGACGCTCCACCAGCTGGGCGTGGATCGCGCTTTTGGCGGCGGCCAGCGCAGGCGAGATCCCAGCCTGCTTGGTGGCGGGCGCGACCTCGATCGCCGGCTCGGGTGCAGAACGCGTCCCCTCCAGCAAGCTGAGACCGCGTTCTGTGGTGTCCAGGGGCCTTCCCTCACCCTGCTTGCGGGCAAGCAGGCGATCTTTCAGCGCCATCGCCAGCGTCCCGCGCGTTTCATCAAGATCTTTCGCAAACGGCGCACAGCGAGACGCGCCGCCACGGACACTCGCTGGTCGTGATCGTGTAGGAGCTGTTCGATCTGGAGCAGGATCTCGAGCTGGTCAGGTGACGACGCCGCATGGAGCACGGCAAGGCCCTTGATTGCCGAGATGCGCACGCGAGCGTCCACGTCCCCCAGCGCCTGCACCAGCGAGGGGAGGGCCGACCTCGACCTGCACCATCCCAGGGCGCGGCACGACACGACACGTTCGCGACGTGTCCCCGAGCTGGCGAGCGACGCGAGGGGTTCGAGGGAGGTTCGCCTCCGACGCAGGCCCGCCGCGACGGCGACGGCCGTAGTGGCGCGTCGTGAGCCCCGACGCAGCGCGGTTTCGAGAAACATGTCCGGCGCTGCCTGGGCGAGAGCCACGATCAGCACGCGCCGCGGCCCGCTGCGCTCGATGGCCGACAGGAGCGCCTCGGCGC
This sequence comes from Gemmatimonadales bacterium, assembly GCA_035280265.1. Taxonomy (GTDB): domain Bacteria; phylum Gemmatimonadota; class Gemmatimonadetes; order Gemmatimonadales; family GWC2-71-9; genus AG41. The sequence continues at coordinate 930 of DATEGE010000119.1, forward strand.
TGCGAACGCCGCCGATCCTGGCCAAAGCCCTGGCGGCCGCCCCCGACACCCTCGGGTCTCTCGCGCGGAGCAGCGGCGTGAGCCAGGGCAGTGCATCCTCGACGCGCAGAGCGCCGACCGTCCTGCAGCCGCGGATTCGCTGTTCTGAATTTGGCCACCCCAGGACGTCGATGGCGCGGCGCAGCGAGCCCGACTGGTGGAAGGCGGTCACCAGGCGCCGCAACTCAGCGCTTTCGCCGTCCATCCGCAGCGTCACGTCGCGCACGACGAGGGCTGGATCGAATGTGATCGCGTGCAGATCGAAGTCGAGCCGCGAGCTTCTGCCCCCGACGATCGCGTCGAGCTGCCGGCGCAGCACCGCCCGCCGTGAACCACCTTGGGCGAGGTCGATCACGTGGCTCGCGCCTCTGTGTGCCTCGGCGAACGAGTCGTGCTCTTCTGGTGGACTCCGTCGATGAGGGCAGCCAGCGCGTTGGCACCCTTCGTAACCTCGCTTCGTGG
>DATEGE010000120.1:0-27997 GCA_035280265.1 Gemmatimonadales bacterium
GGGCGGGGACGAGGGCGGGGAGGCGAGCGGCGAGACTCGGGCGAGCGGCAGCGTGAGGGCGACGGGCTGATCGAAAACGTCATTTCGATCAATCGCGTGGCCAAGGTCGTGAAGGGCGGCCGGCGGTTCGGGTTCAATGCCCTCGTGGCCGTGGGCGACGGGCAGGGGCGCGTCGGCATCGCGACCGGCAAGGCGAACGAGGTGAGCGAAGCGGTCCGCAAGGCGGTGGAAGCCGCACGCCGCCGGCTGGTGGAGGTACCGCTCACCGGGACGACGATTCCGCATGAGATCGTCGGTCATCACGGCGCGGGGCGCGTGCTGCTCAAGCCCGCCGCGTCGGGGACCGGTGTGATCGCCGGTGGCCCGGTGCGCGCCGTGCTCGAGTGCGCCGGCGTGCGCGACATCTTGACCAAGAGCCTCGGCTCCACCAATCCCCACAACATGGTGCGCGCGACGTTGGACGCGCTGCAGCACCTCACCACGGCGCGGCGGGTAGCGAAGGAGCGCGGCGTCGAGCTGGAAGCGATTCGCTATCGGGCACGCCAAGAGGTGGGGCATGGCTAGAAAGCCGCCCACGCGGAAGTACCGCAAACGGAAGCCGGGGCGCGACCGGGTGCTGCCGCCGGTGGGCAAGGGCGACCTGCGGATCCTCCAGGTCCGATCGGGCATCGGTCGACCGGTGTTCGAGCGGCGCACGCTGGAGGCGCTGGGCCTCAAGCACCACCAGGACGTGGTCGTGAAAAAGGACCACCCGTCGATCCGAGGCATGCTTCATCAGGTGCGGCACCTCGTCGAGGTGACGCCCGCGAAGGCACGGGAGTGAACGATGGCGAAGACCAAGGCCAAGGCGGCGCGGAAGCCCCAGACGCGGAAGCCACGGCAGCCGCGGAAGCCGCGCGCCGCGAAGACGGCCAAAGCCGAGCCGGTCCATCTCACGTTGTCGAGCCTGAGACCCCCGCGCGGCTCCCACCGCGCGCGCATCCGCAAGGGACGCGGGCCCGGCTCCGGGATCGGCAAGACGGCGGGACGCGGCGGCAAGGGACAGACGGCCCGGCAGGGCGGCCACGTGCGCCCGGGGTTCGAGGGCGGCCAGATGCCCCTCATCCGTCGCATCCCCAAGCGTGGCTTCACGAACCCGTTCAAGCAGGCCGCGCAGGTGGTGAACGTGCGGCACCTGGACCAGCTCGCGGAGGGCGTCGAAGTGACGCCGGAGACGCTGTTCGGCGCCGGACTGGTCCGCCGACCCGACCACCCCGTCAAGCTGCTCGGCATGGGCGACGTGCAACGGAAGTTCAGCGTGAAGGGCGTGACCGTCTCCGCCTCGGCGCGATCCAAGATCGAGCAGGCGGGCGGTACGATCGCGAGCTGAACCGATGACCGCGCCCCGCCTCCCCAATCTCTTCAAGGTCCCGGAGCTGAAGGAGAAAATCCTCTTCACGCTCTTGTGCCTCGTCGTGTATCGCATCGGCGCGCACATCGCGACGCCGGGCGTCAACGTGCAAGCGCTCGCCGACTTCCTGCGCAACCAAGGGCAGGGCACCCTGTTCAGCCTGTACGACCTGTTTGCGGGTGGGAGCTTCGGCCGCGCGACGGTCTTCGCCCTCGGCATCATGCCGTATATCTCGGCGAGCATCGTGTTCCAGCTGGCGGCCCCGGTGTTCCCGGTGGTCGAAAAGATGCAGCGCGATGAGGAAGGGCGGAAACGGCTCACCCAGTGGACCCGCTACCTCACGGTGGTCTTGTGTCTGTTCCAGGCGTACGGCTACGCGTTGTTTACGGAGCAGATCCCCGGCGCCGTGGCGCATCCCGGGTTCTTGTTCCGGCTCACGACGGTCCTGACGCTGTCCACCGGCGGGGTCTTCGTCATGTGGCTGGGGGAGCAGATCACGGAGCGCGGTATCGGCAACGGCGCGAGCCTGTTGATCTTCTTCTCGATCGTGGAGCGGATCTTCCCCGAGTCGATTCGTACCTTGGACGCGTTGAAGGCACGGAGCCTCACGTTCCCGATGCTGCTCCTGGTGCTGGGCGTCATGGTGCTGGTGGTGGCGGGGACGGTGGCGGTGACGGTCGCCGCCCGGCGCATCCCCATCCAGATCCCGCGTAAAGTCATGGGCCGGGGGCGGATCCGGGAAGGGCAGAAGACGTTCATCCCGCTGCGCCTCAACACCGCCAACGTGATGCCGATCATCTTCGCCCAGTCTCTGATCATCGTGCCGGGCACGATCGCGGCCTTCAGCGGCAACCAGACCTTGAAGCACCTCGCCGAGTACTTCAGCGTGACCTCGCCGGTGTACCTGATCTCGAGCGCCGTCTTGATCATCTTCTTCGCCTATTTCTACACGTCCATCATCTTCAACCCGGTGGACTTGGCGGAGAACCTGAAGAAGCAGGGCGGTTTCATTCCGGGCGTGAAGCCCGGGACCGCCACCGCGGACTACATCGACGAGGTGCTGTCCCGGATCACGCTTCCAGGCGCCCTGTTCCTCACGCTCGTCGCGATGCTGCCGATCGTCGTCTCGAACGTGCTCAACATGCCGTTCGGGTTCGGGGGAACGGCGCTATTGATCGTGGTCGGTGTGGCACTCGATACGGTGCAGAACGTGCAGCAGCACCTGCTGTTGCGTCATTACGACGGATTCATGAAGGAAGGGCGCGTCAAGTTCCGCGGCCGCCGCCAGTACATGTAGGCGTGCGGTGTTCATCCTTTTTTTGGGCGCGCCGGGCTCGGGGAAGGGCACACAGGGGAAGATCCTCGCCGAGCGGTTGGGGCTGCCCAAGATCACCACCGGTGACTTGCTCCGCGCCGCAATGCGGGCTGGCACGCCGCTGGGCATCGAAGCGAAGAAGTTCTATGACAAAGGCTCGCTCGTTCCCGACAGCCTTATCCTCTCGCTGATCAAAGAAGAGCTGGCGAAGCCCGAGGCGGAGCAGGGCGCCGTGCTCGACGGCTTCCCCCGCACCGCCCCCCAGGCAGAGCTGGTGGATCGCACCCTCGCGGAGCGCGCGCAACGACTGAACCACATCCTCCTGCTCGACGTGCCGGAGGAGGAGCTGGTGCGCCGGATGACCGCGCGGGCGGCGCGGGAGGGGCGCACGGACGACTCGCCCGAAGCCATCAAGACCCGACTGCAGGTATACCAGCGCGACACCGCCCCCGTGATCGCTCATTACGCGCAGCGCGGCATCGTGCACCGCGTGCCTGGAACGGGCTCCGTGGAGACGATTGCCACCGAGATTCAGCGGGTGATCGGCCGATGATCACCATCAAATCGCCGCGGGAGATCGAGACGATGGCCGCGGCCGGCCGGATCGTCGCCGAGACGCTGGCCGTCGTGGCGCGCCACGTCCGCCCCGGCGTGTCGACGGAGGAGCTGGACCGCGTGGCCGAAGACTTCGTTCGCTCGCATCCCGGCGCCCGCCCCTCGTTCAAGGGCTTGTACGACTTTCCCGCCACGCTCTGCACCTCGATCAACCAGGAGGTCGTCCACGGCATCCCGTCTCCCCAACGAGTCCTCAAGGAGGGAGACCTCCTGAGCGTGGACGTGGGCGTTTGGCTCGACGGCCTGCACGCCGATGCCGCGGCCACGTTCCCGGTCGGCCAGGTGAGCCTCCAGGCTGAGCGGCTGCTCGCGGTCACGCAGCGGGCGCTGGCGGCAGGGGTGGCCCAAGCGCGGGCGGGCAACCACGTGGGCGACATCGGCCACGCGGTGCAGGAGGTCGCGGAGGAAGCTGGCTATTCGGTGGTGCGGGAGTTGGTGGGGCACGGGATCGGCTCGGCGTTCCACGAGGACCCCCAGGTGCCGAACTACGGCAAGCCCAAGCGCGGCCCCCGGCTCGTCCCCGGCATGACGATCGCCATCGAGCCGATGGTGAACGTCGGAGGGGCGGAGATCCGCACCCTCGACGATAAGTGGACCGTCGTTACAGAGGATGGGTCGCTTTCCGCGCACTTCGAGCACACGGTGGCGGTGGCGGATAACGACGCGCCGCCCCGCATCCTGACAAAGGCCGGGTGATCGCTTAGGGCACCTCGCGCACCAGCCGTTCCGCATCCTCCAGCACCGCCTTCCCTAGGGCAGGATTCGATAGGCACGCGACGTTGACCCGGACGTTCTCGATAGCACCAGCTACGGCGGCGCCAGCAAGCGCCTCCGCGACGCGCGCGTCGGAACGGGCGTTCTTGTTGCCCATCTGCGCCATGTCGTGCGCCAGCAAGCGCACGCGGGCAGCGCTGCGTGCCGTGGTGAGCGGCGTCTTCGCCGCTTCGAGGAGGGCCTCGTCGATTGTCGCCGCACGCTCTGGAAGGTCTTTCGTGAGGGCATAGGCCGCCATTACAACACCGTACGCCGCCGCATCCAGCTCAACGAGCGCTTGGAGTGCCCGGCGCGCTTCTTCCGCTTCGCGCAGAATCTTCTCCACGCGCTCGGTCACGGACGCGTACGCCTTGCGGCCGAGTGTGAGCGTGCACACCATCGCCACCAGCGCGGCGGCCATGGCGCCCGCCAGAGCCGCGGCGCTCCCGCCCCCGGGTGCGGGCGTTCCACCCGCCAACTCGTCGAGCCAGCCGTCGAGCGATGGTCCGGCGGCCGTCCGGATCTTCGCCTCGAGCAGGTGCGACGCGGCGTCGGGAAGCCGCAGGTACGCCGCGCCGGCGCCGATGAGGGCGCGCTCCGGGATCAGTCCCACCACCTCGCTCTTCGCGACTCCAATCCCTCGCTCCCGCGCGGCCCGCTCGACCGTGGCGAACACGGTGGCCGGCGAGGTCGTATCGATGTCCAGCAGGTTCATGGACACCTGCGCCTTCCCCGCCACCAGAAACCCGGACGCCTGCACCGCCGGGAGGCCGCCGCTCGACGTGCGGATACGCTTCGCGATGTCTTTGGCGACGGCGACGTCGCTCGAATCGAGGTAGATGTTGAACGCGACGAGGAACGGTCGCGCCCCGACGGCGGTCGCCCCGGCTGTGGGATGGATCCGCCGGGGTCCGAAGTCCGGATCGGCCGCGGGATCCTTGCCGATCCGCTCCCGCAGACCCTCGAACTCGCCCTTGCGGACGTCCGGCAGCCGCTCGCGCTCGGGGCGCGTGGCCGCCCGCGCGTAGAGGTAGATGGGTATGCCGAGCTCCGTGGCGGCGCGCTCGCCGAGCCGGCGCGCGAGCATCACGCAGTCGTCCATCGTGACGTCGCGCACCGGCACGAACGGCACCACGTCGGTGGCGCCCATGCGCGGGTGCTCGCCGCGGTGGCGCGTCAGATCGATGCGCTCGGCCGCCACGCGTATGGCCCGGAGCGCCGCCTCGACCGCCGCGTCCGGAGGAGCCACGAAGGTGAACACCGAGCGGTTGTGCGCCGCGTCGCTCTCGACGTCGAGCAGCTGGACCCCGGGAACGCTGGTGAGCGCCGCGCGCAGAGCCTCGACCGTGGCCGCGTCGCGACCCTCGGAGAAATTGGGCACGCATTCGACTAACGGTACCGGCATCAGATCACGCGTCCCTCAGCAGTTCGACCAGCCACCCATGCAGCGCCGGATTGCCCGCGACCACCGAACCGTGCTGCAGGACGTCGGACGAGCCCTCCAGTGTCGTCACCAACCCACCCGCCTCGCGGACGAGCAAGACGCCCGCCGCAACGTCCCACGCGGCGAGCGTCAGCTCCCAGAAGCAGTCGAGGCGACCCGCGGCGACGTCCACGAGGTCGAGCGCGGCCGCGCCGGCGCGCCGGATGCCGCTCGTGGCCCCTATGACCGCCGCAAACTGGTCGAGGTATTGCCGCAGCACCGCCAGCCGCTTGAAGGGAAACCCCGTGCCCACCAGCGCGTGGCGTGGCTCGCTGACCTGCGACACCTGGAGCTTCCGGTCCTCGCCCTGCCAGGCCCCCAGCCCTGTGGCACCCCAGTAGACGAGGTCGCGCACCACGTCATGCACCACGCCAACGGACAGCGCACCACGCACGACGCATCCGATCGAGACGGCGTACTGCGGGTAGCTGTGCAGGAAGTTCGTCGTCCCGTCGAGCGGGTCCACGATCCAGACCACGTCCGCGGTGCGGTCGCCCTGCGGCGCGAGCTCCTCACCCACGACCACGGAGCCGGGAACGTCGCGGGAGAGCGCCTGGGTGATCAAGGCCTCCGCGTGGCGGTCGGCGTCAGTGACGAAATCGTGGGGCCCTTTTTCGACCCAGTAGCGTGTCGCCTGGGGCGTGATGCGTCGCAGCTCGGCGGCGGCGCGAGCGGCGGCGCGTCGCGCGACATCGACTAAGTCTTTGAGTTCTCGCACCTTGCGTCGCGAAGCTCCGGCGTCGTAGGTTGTGAGCCCATGGCGCGCGTGTTCTCCGGCATCCAGCCCTCCGGCGAGCTACACATCGGCAACTACCTCGGCGCGGTCCAAAACTGGGTCCGCCTGCAACAGGTACACGACTGCCTGTTCTGCGTGGTGGATCTGCACGCGATCACGCAGCCGTACGACGCCGCGACTTTGACGCAGCGCACCGTCGACATGGCGATCGGGCTGTTCGCGGCCGGACTCGATCCCGCGCGGGCCATCGTCTTCGTCCAGTCCCATGTCGCAGAGCACACCGAGCTCGCCTGGCTGCTCAATGTCGTCGCCCCGCTGGGCGAGCTGGAGCGTCAGACCCAGTTCAAAGACAAGGCGCAGCGCCACGAGAGCGTCCCCGCCGGGCTCCTCAACTATCCCGTGCTGCAGGCGGCCGACGTGCTGTTGTACGAGGCCACCCTCGTGCCCGTGGGCGAAGACCAGCTCCAGCACCTCGAGCTGATGCGAGAGATCGCGCGTCGCTGGAACGCGCGGTTCGCGAATGGGTTCGCCTTTCCCGAGCCACAGGCCCTGCTGTCCCCCGCCAAGCGTGTGCTCGGGCTCGACGGCCAGGCCAAGATGTCCAAGAGCCTCGGAAACACGATCGGCCTGCTCGACTCGCCCGACACCATCTGGGAAAAGCTCAAGCCCGCGGCGACCGACCCGGCGCGAGTCACCCGGAAAGACCCGGGGAATCCCGACATCTGCAACATCTTCACCATTCACCAGGGCTTCTCCCCGCCCGACACGCTGCAGCTCGTGGCGCGAAACTGCCGCACCGCGGGATGGGGCTGCCTCGATTGCAAGCGGGTACTCGCGGACAACATGATAGCGGCGCTCACCCCGATCCGCGAGCGCGCACAGGCGCTCCAGGCGGAGCCGGCGAAGGTCTTCGAGCTGCTGCGCATGGGTGCCGCCAAAGCGCGCGCTATCGCCCGGCGGACGATCGCGCAGGTGCGCCGGCGCATGGGGTTCCTGGGCGCGGCGGAGGCCTGATGAGCCAATTCGCGCACCGAATGATCGAGCTGCTCCGGCTGGAGCTGTTCCTGCAGCTCACCCTGGCCACCCTGTTCGGCGGCGCCGTCGGTCTCGAGCGCGAGCTGCGCGGCAAGCCCGCGGGGCTCCGCACCAACATCCTCATCTGCATCGGCTCGATGCTGTATACGAAGCTATCGATCACCATGGCGGTCGGCACGGCCGATCCGACGCGGATCGCGGCGCAGATCGTCACCGGTGTGGGCTTCATTGGAGCCGGGACGATTCTGCATGCGCGAGGGGCGGTCGTGGGTCTTACCAGCGCCGCGACGATCTGGGTGGTCGCGGCCATCGGCGTCGCCCTGGGCGCCGCCTTCTATTGGGAAGCGGCCGGCACCACCCTCCTCGTGTTGCTGGTGTTACAGGGCTTGGGGCGCTTAGAGCGGCTCATCGAGCGGCAGTCCACCGAGAGCTCGCTGACGGTGCACGCCCGCCCCGGCCCGACCGCGCTCGAAGACCTGGAAACCCTGGTGCGGCGCAGCGGGCTCGAGATCCAGCGGCAAGCGAGCTACCAGGAGAACGTCGATCTGGTGATCGACTTCACGCTGCGTGGCCCCAAGCGCCTGCACGACGAGTTGATGATCACACTGTTGCGTCAACCGGGCGTGCGGACGGTGTCGACGGGGGAGTGACGCGGCGGCTCGTCGTCGACCTCTCCTCGCCGCGCCCCGCGTGGCGGATCCCCTCTGCATCAGTGCAGTCCGTGCGGGACGCCCTGGGAGGGGGATGGGACGTGGTCCACGTCCAGTCGCCAGCGGCATCGGACGGCGACGGTGGCGAGGGCACCCCCGAGGGCGCGGCAGCCGCGCGCGGCGCCGAGATCTACCTCGGGTACGGAGTGCCGGCCGGGGTGGTGGCGGCGGGGCGGGGGACGTTGCGTTGGGCGCACAGCGCGACCGCGGGCGTCGGTGCCACGCTGCCACATCTCTCGGGGACGGGGATCGTCCTCACGAACTCAGCCGGCCTCCACGCCGAGCCGATTGCCGATTGGGCCATCGCAGCGATCGGTTACTTCGCCCGCGGCCTGGATCGAATGCGCGCGTTCCAGGCGCAAGGCCACTGGGCGCGAGCCGAGTTCGCCGGCCTCGAGATTCCCGTGCGCGAGCTCAGCGAGCTGCGGCTCGGTGTGTTCGGTCTGGGCGGCATCGGCAGCGCGATCGTGCGGCGCGGCCTGGCTCTGGGCATGAGCGTAGCGGGCGTGCGGCGGCGGCCCGAGCGCGGCGGGCCCTCGGGGGTCCGCTGGGTGGGCGGGTTCGGGGATCTGACGCGCCTGGCGGCGGAGAGCGACTGCTTCGTCATCGCGGCGCCGCACACGCCCGAGACACGCGGAGCCGCGGATCGAGCCGTGCTGGAGCGGCTGCCACGCGGCGCACTCGTGGTCAACGTGTCTCGCGGGACGCTGTTGGACGAGACGGTTCTCCTTGACCTCCTCGACGCCTCTCGCATCGCTGGCGCGGCGCTCGACGTATTCGCGGTGGAGCCGCTGCCGCCGGGTCACCCGTTCTGGCGGCACCCGCGCGTGCTCGTGAGCCCGCACGTGGCCGCAGTGACGGCACGCTTCTGGGAGCGCGAGACGGGGCTGATCGTCGACAACATCAGGCGCTATCTTGCAGGGTCCCCGCTCGTCAACACGGTCGACCCGGAGGCCGGATACTAGGTGGAGGCCGGATTCTAGTGGAGGAGAAGGCCAAAAGTGCCCGCGGGAGCGGCGCCGTGACGCAGCAGCGCGGCATCGAGCAGATCATCAAGGCGGCGATCGACCGCGGTGCGTCCGACCTGCACATCAAGGCGGGCGACGTGTTTCGCGCCCGCATCGACGGCAAGCTCGTACCCTTCACCAAACAGCGCCTCACGCCCGAGCAGACCCGGGCTATCGCGCAGCTCCTCATTCCCAACGACGAAGACCGGGCCCGCATCGACCGACTGCGCGACTACGACTGCTCCTGGGGTATGCCGGGCGTCGGCCGCTTCCGGGTCAACATCCTGCGGCAGCGCTCCTCGTTCATGATCGTAATGCGCGTGATCCCGGTCGCCGTGCCCACGTTCGAATCGCTCAAGCTGCCCGCGGTGCTGACGACGCTGGCGGGAGCGGAGCGGGGCATGATCCTGGTGACGGGCGTTACCGGCTCGGGCAAGAGCTCGACCATGGCGGCGATCGTCAATCACATCAACCAGACCCAGAACAAGCACGTCGTCACCCTCGAGAATCCCATCGAGTTCCTGCACCGCGATCTGAACAGCTCCGTGACGCAACGCGAGGTCGGCGTCGACACGGACGACTTCCGCGCCGGCCTCCGTGCGGCCCTGCGCCAGGACCCCGATGTCGTGATGATCGGGGAGCTACGCGACGCGGAGACGATCGACACGGCCATCAAAGCCGCAGAGACCGGACATCTCGTCATCTCGACGCTGCACACGCCGGATGCCGTGACCACGGTGACGCGCATCGTGTCGATGTTCCCGCCGGACGAGCAGGACGTCGCTCGGACGCGGCTCGCCGAGGTCCTGCAGGCCGTCGTGTCGCAGCGCCTGCTCACCCGGGCGGACGGCCACGGGCGAGCAGCCGCCATGGAGATCCTCATCTGCAACCGAGCCGTACGCGACCTGATCGAGGACGCGAGTCGCACGGCAGAGCTGCCCCAATACATTCGCGATGCCGGCGACCAGTACGGCATGCAGACCTTCGATCAGCACCTCATGGAGCTCGTCGCCGATGACGTCGTGGCGTACGAAACGGCGCTCGCCGCGGCCACCAACCCGAAAGACTTCGAGCATCAGATGGGTTCGCAGCGCCGCCGCTCGCGGGTGAAGGAACCCGCGGAGGCGACCCCAAGGCAGTGATCGAGCCGTGACGGAGCGGCGGCTCGCGGGGGTGCTCGCCCCCATCACCACGCCGTTCGACAGCGCCACCGGTGAAATCACCGCCGTTCACCTGCGCCACAACGTCACGCGACTCATCGCGAACGGGCTCGATGGCGTGGTCGTGGCGGGCTCGACGGGTGAGTCGGCGCTGCTCGACCCCGACGAGCAGCGCCGTATGGTCGGTTGGGTACGCGAGGTCTTGCCGGACGGGCGTTGGCTGCTGGCCGGAACCGGGGCAGAGTCGACCCGCCAAGCGGTGGCGCTCACCCTCGGTGCGGCGGGCGAGGGGGCCGACGCCGTGCTCGTGCGACCTCCGAGCTACTTCGCGCAGGCGGTCTCTCCCACCACCCTGGTCGACTACTTTCGTGCCGTGGCGGATGCCAGCCCCGTGCCCGTGCTGGTGTACAACATTCCCAAGTACACACATCTCTCCATCGCGGCCGGGGTGCTGGCGCAGCTGGTCGGGCACGCGAACATCATCGGCGTGAAGGATTCGTCGGGCGACGCGAAGAACCTCGCCGCCTACCGCGATGCGGCTCCGCGTTGGTCCGTGCTCGTCGGCTCGGCGTCGCTCTTGTACCAGGCGCTGGAGTTCGGGTGCGAGGGGGGCATCCTCGCGGCGGCGTGCTTCGCTGCGGAGCTGTGCGCGCGGCTGCTCGCCGCGTTCCGCGCCGGTGACCGGGAAGCTGCGGGGCGGCTGCAGGAGCGGCTAGGGCCGCTCGACAAAGAGATCGTAAGCCGGCTCGGTCCCGCGGGCGTCAAGGCGGCGATGGACGCCGCCGGCGGCGGGCTGTACGGCGGTCCCGTGCGCGCGCCGCTCGCCCCCGTGGCTCCCGCCGACCGGGAGCGCGTGGCGAAGCTCGTCGCGGCGTGACCGACTACGACGGGCTGCTCAGGGCCGTTGCGACCCCGCGCCGCGCCGGCACCCCGTCCAGCGTGCGCGTCCGGGAGCTCTTGAGACGCGAGCTCGGCGTTCGCGGATTCGTCACCATGGAGCACGCGTTCACGGGCCGGTCTCTCCTTCATCGGCTCGGGCGCGCGCCGCTCGACGGTGTGAACCTGATCGCCGTGCGGCCTCGGGCGCGCGTCGGCATCTGGCTCGTGGCGCATTACGACTCGAAGGGACAACCCCTCTCGATGGCCGCCCGCCTCGTATCTGCCGCGCTGGTCGTGGTAGGTGGAATCGAGCTCGCGGCTCTGGGCTTGAGGAGCGTGATGGGATCGCTCCATATCGGGCTGCTGGACGCGTGCCTCGCGGCCGCGGGCCTGATCGGTCTCGTGCTGCTCGCCGCGAACCGCGTGACTGATCGCTCGGCGGGCGCCGTGGACAATGCCTCTGGAGTCGTCACGGCCCTCGCCATCGTGGACGCCTTGCCGGCTGACGCGGCGGTGGGAGTGATCTTCCCTGACGCCGAAGAATATGGGCTGGTGGGCGCGCGAGCGCTGTTGCGGGAGCGCGCTCACCTGCTGGCCGGCAGCGCGGTAGTCAACCTCGACGGCATCGACGATCGGGGGAGCACGATCGCGCTGGTCCATCGCGGCGGTCCCCTCGTGGACCGCGTGGTCGCCGCGCTCGGAGCCCGCCGGGTGCCCTGGTTACCGGTCATCGTGGATGGGGCGGCGTTAGGGCGGGGGCGGCGGGGGCGGCCGGGGCGGGGCGCACGGGAGGCCGTAACGATCATGCGCGGCGATTGGGGGACCGCGCGAATCGTGCATACGGCGCGCGATACGCCTGAGCGGCTGACGCTCGACGGGGTGCGGCGGGTGGCGCAGGGATTGGCCGCCGCGCTGATCCCGGGCTGAGAGGCCGGGCCTCGACGTAATGTGGGTTCGCTGAAGGACGCGCCGGCCGCCGAGCGCGCCCTCTCAGGGTGCGTTGACGACGGACCGCCACCGGTCTAGCTTCCCGCAGAGGATACTACAACGCCCCGCGCTCGGGGCGTTTTTTTCTGGGGTGCCATGTTCGGACCGAAGACGCATTGCGTCGTCGTGGTCGGCGCTCAATGGGGCGACGAGGGCAAGGGCAAGATCGTCGACGTCCTCGCCGAGCGCGCCGATCTCGTCGTGCGCTACCAGGGCGGCGCCAACGCCGGTCACACCGTGCATACGGGAGCCGGCGAGTTCGTACTCCACCAGATTCCGTCCGGCATCATCCAGGGCGCCGTTTGCCTGGTGGGCAACGGGGTCGTGCTCGATCCGGAGACATTGTTCACGGAGCTCGACGGGCTGAGCCAGCGCGGCATCCGCACCGATCACAAGCTCTATGTATCGGATCGCGCGCACCTGACGCTGCCGTTTCACAAACTGCTCGACCGGGCGCGCGAGGCGCGCGAGAAGATCGGGACCACTGGGCGCGGCATCGGCCCGACCTACGAGGACAAGTACGGGCGGCGGGGAATTCGGGTCGGCGACTTGCGAAACCTGACCCGGGCGCGAGAGGTGGTGTGCACGCGTGTGCAGGCCGCCAACGACTTCCTCGAGCTGCTCGGTTCCGTCGAGCGCGCCGACGCCGCGGAGCACGTAGGCTTGCTGGAACGCCTGGCGCCACGGTTACTGCCGCTGGCTGTGGACGCAGGGCGCGTCGTGTGGGAGGCACTCGAGCGCGGTGAGTCCGTGTTGCTCGAAGGCGCCCAGGGCGCCTTGCTCGACGTGGACCACGGCACATACCCCTACGTAACGTCCTCGAATACCACCGCGGGCGGCGCGGCCGTGGGGGCAGGCATCGGGCCTACTGCCATCGATGCCGTGCTGGGGGTCGTGAAAGCGTATACGACCCGAGTCGGGAACGGGCCGCTTCCCACCGAGGCGCCCCCGGCGGTGGCCGAGCGGATCCGCGAGCTGGGCGACGAATTCGGCGCGACAACCGGGCGACCGCGCCGCTGCGGCTGGTTCGACGCCGTCGTGGTGCGGTACGCGGTGCGCGTCAACGGCCTCACCGGTCTGGCGGTTACCAAGCTCGACGTACTGGACTCGTTCGCCGAGATCCCCGTCTGCGTCGGCTATCGGTTCGAGGGCGCGTCACTGGACGCGATGCCTGCGGAGGTGGAGCGCCTGGGGGGGGTAGAGCCTGTATACGAGTCCCTCCCAGGATGGCGACAATCGCTCAACGGCGTACGGCGCTTGGCGGACCTGCCACCACCCGCACGCGCCTACCTGGACAGACTCCAAGACCTGGCCCACGCCCCTATCCGTTATGTGAGCGTCGGGACGCACCGCGAGCAGATCATTGAAGTGACGTGACAGTGGCGCATTGATGCTTGATCTTGCGGTGGTGGGTGCCGGCCCCTGTGGGCTTGCGGTCGGCGTGGCGGCGAAGCGCGCGCGTCTGGTCTGCTCCTTGTTCGACAAGGGGCCGCTAGCGGCCAGCCTGATGCGCTACCCACTTTACATGACGTTCTTTTCCACCCCCGACAAGCTGGAGATCGGGGTGCCGTTCGTCACCGCAGGTGATAAGCCGACTCGGCGCGAAGCCCTCACCTACTACCGCAAGGTGGCAGAGCACTTCGAGCTGGACGTGCGGCAGTACCATACCGTGCGTCGAGTGACCCGGGTCCCAGACGGGTTCGAGCTGGTTGCGGAGCATCCAGGAATCCCGGCACCCGAGACGGTCGGCTGTCGCCACGTAGTGTTTGCGACCGGCTATTTCGAGTCGCCGAACCTGCTCGGCGTCCCCGGAGAGTACCTCCCGCACGTCTCACACTTCTTCGTTGAGCCGCATCCCTACTGGCAGCAGCGCGTCGTCGTGGTAGGTGGAGGGAACAGCGCCGTCGAGGCCGCCCTCGAGCTGTGCCGGGTGGGCGCGCGCGTCACCATGGTGCATTTCCTCGGCGAGTTTGACCGGGGCGTGAAGCCCTGGGTGCTGCCCGATATCACCAACCGCGTGAAGGAAGGCCGAGTCGCCGTACGGTGGTGCAGTCGCGTCGTCGAGATCGCACGATCACACGTGGTGGTGCGGCGCGACCCGGACGGCGAGCAGGCGACGCTGCCCGCGGATTTCGTCTTGGCGCTCACGGGCTATACCGCCGACCTCACGCTGCTACGCTCGATCGGGGTCGGAGTGGATGAGTCAACCGGGATCCCCCAGCATACGCGGGAGACCATGGAAACAAACGTGCCCGGCGCTTACATCGCGGGCGTCCTGGCATCCGGGTTCGATGCCAACAAGATCTTCATCGAGAATGGGCGGGAGCACGGCGGCAGGATCTGCGGCAATATCAAAAGCAAACCCCCCAGAGTTGCCCCCGGGGGGTGATCGCCTGCTCGACATCGTGCGCCCTAGAACCCGATGCGAGCCGGACGAAGCTCATGCTTTGGGGGGCCAACGGAAACGGCCCCGCACTCCTCATCAGGGCGTGGGGCCGGTGCCAACCTCTGGCAGCCGGGCTGTCTCGACTCTTGAGACCCCTGGGCTTTGCGCCCCGCCGTCGCCGACGGTTTGCCCTGACAACAGAGATAGCCAGCGGGAGGAAGCGCAAGAACAGTGCCCGTGCAGTAAGCGGCGTCACCATGCAAGATAGCTGTTTGCCAACTCGCGCTGTGAGCCGCATAATGCAGTTGATATTGCATATTGCGTTATGTCTGAAGTTGTCTTAATAGCCCCTGCGGCATTCAAGGGGACGATGAGTCCCCGGCAGGTGGCCGATGCCCTCGCCGTCGGTACCCGTCGGGCGCTCCCTAATGCCTCGGTGCTGCTGTGTCCCATCTCGGACGGCGGGGACGGGCTGCTCGATGCGGTGCTTCCCCCGGGCTCGCTCCGCGAGCGACTAAACGTCACCGGGCCGCTCGGAGCGCCGGTCTCAGGGGAGCTGGGCTGGATCGATCCCGAGACGGCAATCTTTGCGAGCGCCACCGCGTGCGGGCTCGCCCTCCTCAGGCCGGACGAGCTCGACCCGCTACGGGCGACCACACGTGGGGTTGGCGAGCTCGTGTGGGAGGCGGGGGAGCGCGGCGCCAAGGCGGTCGTCGTCGGTTTGGGTGGCTCCGCGACGGTCGACGGGGGGGCGGGAGCGGCGCGCGGGCTGGGCTGGTCTTTATTAGACCCGGCCGGGGCGCAGCTCCCTGAGGGCGGCGGCGCCCTGCTGCGGCTCGCAGAGTTGAGCGGAGGCTGGGCGCTCGGGGCCAAGGTCATTGCGCTGGCAGACGTCACCACGCCGCTCATCGGGCCGCGGGGCGCGGCGCCGGTGTTCGGGCCGCAGAAGGGAGCGGGCCCCGAAGGGGTGAAGCTCCTGTCCAGGGGGCTCGAACGGCTCGCTGAGCTCATGGCCCGCCACGGCCACCCCGAGCTCGCGACGATCCCGGGGGGTGGGGCCGCCGGGGGGTTGGGGGCGGGACTGGCCTTCTTCGCCAAGGCGGAGCTCACGGCTGGCGCGAATTGGGTTTTGGCGCGCGTGGGGTTCGACGCGGCGCTGGCCAGGGCCCAGCTCGTGATCACCGGCGAAGGCGCGTTCGATCGCACGTCCCTGGTCGGCAAGGCCTCCGGTGAAGTGGTGCGGCGTGCTCTGGCCGCGAACAAGCGAGTGGCGGTGGTGGCCGGGAAGGTCGAGGGACTGGTGGGCCTGAACGCGCTCGACGGGGACGGCAAGGTGCTCGATGCGGCCGCCATCGCCGCCCTCGGCGAACGGGCGGTGCGCCAGGCGTTCGGGTTGCCCGCCGCATAGCGGTCCGTCTATCTTCCGCGCCTCTATGCCTTCCCCCAACAATGTGATGGACAAGCTGGTCTCGCTCGCCAAGCGGCGCGGGTTCGTGTTCCAATCCTCGGAGATCTACGGCGGTCTCGGCTCGGTATGGGACTACGGGCCGCTCGGGGTCGAGCTCAAGAAGAACCTCAAGGAGCGGTGGTGGCGCTCGATGGTGCACGAGCGGGAGGACATCGAGGGCCTGGACGCGGCGATTCTCATGCACCCGCGCGTGTGGGAGGCATCGGGTCATGTCGCCGGGTTCACCGATCCGCTGGTGGATTGCAAGCATTGCAAGAACCGGTTCCGTGCCGACGATCCGCGCATCAAAGGCACGCCGGGCGAGCCCACCGCGCAGTGCCCGGTGTGCGGCAGCAAGGGGACCCTCACCGCGCCCCGGATGTTCAATCTGATGTTCAAGACGTTCATGGGACCACTGGAGGAGGCGGCGGCGGTGGTGTACCTCCGCCCCGAGACAGCGCAGGGGATCTACGTCAACTATCTGAACGTGCTGCAGTCATCGCGCCAAAAGATCCCGTTCGGCATCGCGCAGATCGGCAAGGCGTTTCGCAACGAGATCACGCCAGGCAACTTCACATTTCGCACCCGCGAATTCGAGCAGATGGAGATGCAGTTCTTCGTGAAACCCGGCACCGACCTCGAATGGTTCGAGTTCTGGCGGAACGAGCGGATGGCCTGGCTGAAGGGCTTGGGACTCAAGTCCGAGAAGCTGCGTTTTCATCAACACACGAAGGCAGAGCTCGCCCACTACGCCAAAGACGCATACGACATCCAGTACGACTTTCCGTTCGGGTGGCAGGAGTTCGAGGGCATCCACAATCGAACCGACTTCGACTTGTCGCGGCACCAGCAGTACTCGGGCAAGAAGCTCGAGTACGTGGAGGCAGCCACGAATGAGCGCTTCATCCCGTATGTGATCGAGACGTCCGCCGGAGCCGATCGCATCGCCCTCGTCGTGTTGGTGGATGCCTATCATGAGGAAGAGGTGGACGGCGAGAATCGGGTCGTCTTGCGGCTGCATCCCGCCATCGCTCCGCTCAAGGCGGCGGTATTCCCGCTCGTGAACAAGGACGGCATGCCCGAGCTGGCGCGCCGCATCTTCGACGACCTGCGCAAGCACTACAACACCTTCTACGACGACGGCGGGTCGATCGGCCGGCGCTACCGCCGGCAGGACGAGGCCGGGACGCCGTTTGGCATCACCATCGACGGCCAGTCGACACAGGACGGCAGCGTGACGGTGCGCGATCGCGACACGCTCCAGCAGGTCCGCGTCGCCGCCGACCGGCTCCCCACCTACTTGGGGGAGCGGCTCGATGGCTAAGCGCGTCTATCTCGGCACGCGCGATCTGCTGTTCCGCTCCAAGCTGGAGGCGGTGGTACGCGCCGCTCGCGCCGACGTATCGCGCGACGAGGCGGCCAGCGACCTCGTCATCCTCGAGCTGGGCGGTCCGGAAATCGTCGAGCGCATCGCTGCATTGGTGGGAGGCGGCGTGCCCGTGCTCGCCTACGGTTCGCATGCGCGGCCCGAGCTGCTCACCGCGGCTCGCTCCGCGGGTGCGACGGCGGTACCCAACTCGCAGGTGGAAGCGAAGCTGCGGGGTCTGCTGAACGCCTAGGGGCGCAGCAGCTGCGCCCCTATTACTGTCGACCTTTTGCCTGCCGCGTTTACTTCGACGCGACCTGCACTTCGATCTGCCGCGGCTTCGCCTTTTCGACCTTGGGCAGCGTCATAGCGGTGCACACGCTCGGTGCGCTCCTCGGCGGTCTGCTCCTTGGGCGTCGCCCTCCTCGAAAATGTCGACCGCCAGTTGCGGGCTATCTGATGCCACTCTGACAAGCCACGTCGTGGAAAACGCGCAGGACTGGCCACACCTCTGTCAGTTTGCGCTATCTTTACGCACTCACTCTCAGCGTCCGCGCCCGAGATCGATCCGTGAAGACGGTCGTGTTGCCGTGACCCACACAACCAGCGTTGCGCTGCCGCCGGCGGACGTGCTCGCACGGGCGAAGCGGTTCTTCGCGGAGCGCGTGCCGCACGCGGCCGCCTTCGTCGAAAAGGAGGGCCCGCAGTTCATCGTGTTGCGGGGGCAGGGGGGCGAGGAGGTGGCCCTGCATGCCTGGGTAGAAGCGTCGGGGAAGACTCGGGTCCGTGCCTCCACGCTGCTCTTCGATCAGGCGGTGGACCGCTTCCTGTCCACCCTGCCGCTCGAGGCCGCGGTGGAGGTCGCGTGACCGCGCTCGACACGCGGTTCGCGGTGCGGGTGATGGTGACGGACGTCTGGGACCAGGTGTTTCTCGCGGTCGAGCCGACCATGACGGTGGCGGAGCTCAAGCGGCAGGCGCTCGCGCAGGCATTGAAACGCGCGCCGGTGCGACCCGAGGATTACATCGTGAAGTTCCGCGGTGCGCAGGTGCTCGACGAGTCCACGACCCTCCTCGCGCTCGGGGTCGTGCCGAACTCGGCTCTCATCGTCTTGCCCGCCCGGCGCCGGGCGGTTCGTTAATGGCGTCGGGACCATCCACCGCGCCGAATCGAGCGCTGACCACCTTTGCGGTGGGCTTCCTACTGCTCGACGCGGTGCTGCTCGGCTATGGCGGGCTCGCCCTGCGCCGCCCGTTGCTCGTCGTGTGGGGTGGGGTGTGCCTGGTGGCCGCCCTCCTAGTCGTCCTCTGGTGGAGGCGCTACCGCCGGGTCTGGTCTGAGCTCGAGCGGGCACGACGGGATATGCAGGCGGAGGTAGAATCGATCCGCCAGTTGCTCCATGGCAGGAATCTGCACAACTAGGTGACGACCTCCGTCGTCTGGCATCCCGCGTGTCGTCTGCACGACCCCGGTCCCGGTCATCCCGAGCGCCCAGAACGGATCGACGCCGTCCTCGAGGCGCTGCGCCAGTCCGACCTGGCATCGGCGCTCACGTGGTGTGAGGCGCGAGCGGCGACGCGGGAGCAGGTGGAGCGGGTTCACCCCGCCCGCTATCTCGATGCGCTCGAGCGAGTGGCTCGCGTTGGGGGAGGTGCGCTCGACGCCGACACGATCATGAGCCAGCACAGCTGGGACGCCGCGCTTGCCGCCGCCGGCGTGGCCGTCGCCGCGGTGGAGCAAGCAGTCGAGCGGGGCTCGGCGTTCGGCGCGACGCGGCCGCCCGGTCATCACGCGCTCGCCGAGCGCGCCATGGGCTTCTGCCTGCTCAACAACGTGGTGGTTGCGGCGCGGCACGCGCAGCAGCTCGGGATGGCCCGCGTGCTGATCGTCGACTGGGACGTGCACCACGGCAACGGTACGCAGGCCCTGGTCGAGCGGGATCCGTCGCTCTGCTACGTCTCGATACACCAGTACCCGTGGTATCCGGGAACGGGCGCGGAAGACGAGCGCGGTGTCGGCAACGTGTTCAACCTGCCGCGACCGCCCGGCCTGCCGCGGGATGCGTACGCGCGCGATTTGCTCGCGGGGGTTGACGCCGCGCTCGCGGGCTGGGGCCGGCCGGACGTCCTGCTCGTGTCGGCGGGATTCGATTCGCTCGCCGGCGACCCGCTCGGGGGCTTCACGCTCACGCCCGACGATATGGTGCGCTGGACATGCGCGCTTCGTGAGCGCCTCGGCCCGGCGCCGATCGTCAGCGTGCTCGAGGGTGGCTACAGCCTCGAGTTGCTCCGGGCAGGGGCGCGCGCCCACGTGGGCGCGCTGGCCTCGTAAGGAGGCGATGCCGGTGAAGCTCGCCGCCGAGATCATCACCCTCAAGACCAAGCACCCGTTCGTGATCGCGCGTGGCGGCGACGACGACAGGCGCGTCGTCTGGGTACGGCTCATCGACGCCGACGGCGTGGAGGGATGGGGCGAGGCCGATCCGTCGCGCTACTACGGTGAGACCGCGGATACCGTCCTCGCCGTGCTGCGGCGGCTCGAGCCGCTGCTGCCGGAGGATCCGTTCGACCTCGACTCGGCGGAGGCAAAATTCGCCGCGGCCGTCCCGAAGAACGGCGCGGCGCGGGCGGCGCTCTCCGCGGCGCTGCACGACCTCGTCGGCAAGCGCCTGGGTCAGCCGGTATGGCGGTTGTGGGGGCTAGATCCGGCGCGCGCGCCGCGGTCATCCTTCACGATCGGGCTCGATACTCCCGAGAAGATCCGCCAGAAGGTGCTCGAAGCCTCGTCGTATCCGATCCTGAAAATCAAGCTCGGCACCGACCAGGACGAGAGCATCTTACGCACGGTGCGGGACGCCACCGACAAGCCGCTGCGGGTGGATGCGAACGCCGGCTGGAGCCGCGAGCGCGCGCTCGAGATGCTTCCGGTCCTCAAGGCGTACGGCGTGGAGTTCCTGGAACAGCCGCTCCCTCCTGACGACCTCGAAGGCATTGCCGCCGTGCGACGGCGAGGCGTGCTGCCGGTCGTGGTGGACGAGAGCTGCATCGTGGCCGCCGATATCCCACGGCTAGCGGGCGCCGTCGACGGGGTCAACATCAAGCTCGCAAAGTGCGGCTCGCTGCGCGAAGCGCTCCGGATGATCGCCACCGCGCGCGCGCACGGGATGCTGGTGATGGTGGGGTGCATGATCGAATCGTCACTCGGCATCACGGCAGCCGCTCACTTCACCCCGCTCGTGGACGCGGCCGACCTGGACGGCGCGGCCCTGACGGCCAACGACCCGTTCGTCGGGGCCACGATCGACGGCGGCCAGATCCGGCTCCCCACCGGGCCTGGGCTCGGCGTGCGGCGGCGATGAGGCGGCAGGCTCCGAGCACCCCGTCGACGACCCCGCGCGAGTCAGAGAGACTGACCCAGGGCGCAAGCCCGGGGATCGCTCCCAGGTATGCTGAAGTCGTCTTGCCCTTACCCGTCTCGCGTCCCTATACCTACCAGATTCCCGTCCAGCTGAAACCCCGCGTCGTGCCCGGAGCCCGGGTCGTCGTGCCCGTGCAGCGGCGACAGGTGATCGGCGTGGTCGCCGCGGTCGACGTGCCGCCGCTCCCGATCGCGATTTCCGCCAAGGCGATCGTCGCCGCTCCCGACGCGGAGCCGGCGATCGCGGCGCCCCTGCTCGCGCTGGGCGTGTGGATCAGCCGCTATTACGGGACGCCGCTGGGCCTAGCGCTGCGGGCGCTTCTGCCCGGCGCTCTATGGAGCGTCCGCCGGCCGGCGGGGCCGCCGGAGCGGACGGAGCGCGTGCTGGTGCTCACCGCGTCGCTGCCGTCGTTGCTGGAGCGGGAGCGCGCGTTCGCGCGTGCCCCCAAGCGGCGCGCCGCGTACGAGGCGCTGGAGGCGATCGGCGGGTCGGCGCCGGTGCGTCATCTGGTCGCTCGCCTGGGGCTCTCTCCGGCCGCGCTCGACGGCCTCGTGGCCCAAGGAGTGGCGCGCTACACCGTGGAGCCCCGGCCGCGCGATCCGTTCGCAGCATTGTCGTCCCCTCCGCCCCCCGAGCCCACGGCGGACCAGCGGCAGGTGGTTGCCGGGATTCTCGCGACGCCCGTCGGGACGCCTGTGCTGGTAGAAGGGGTGACCGGCTCCGGAAAGACGCTGGTGTACCTCGAGGTGCTACGGGGCCTCGTGGCGTCGGGCGCGGGAGCCATTCTCCTGGTGCCCGAGATCGCGCTCACGCCTCAGACCGTGGCGCGGGTCCGGGGGGTGTTCGGCGAGCAGGTCGCCGTGCTCCACTCGGGGCTGTCGGACGGCGAGCGCGCCGAAGCGTGGAGGGCGTTGCGGCGCGGGGCGCGGCGGGTGGCGGTCGGCCCGCGCTCGGCGGTGTTCGCGCCGGTGCGGCGGCTCGGAGCGATCGTCATCGATGAAGAGCACGAGACGAGCTACAAGCAGGGGACCGCACCGCGCTATCACGCCCGGGCGGTCGCGCTGGAGCGCGCCCGGCTCGAGGGAGCGCGCGTGATCCTGGGCAGCGCCACGCCATCGCTTGAGACGCTGCACCTTGCGTCGATCGGACAGGTCGCCCGCTTCGAGCTGCCGGAGCGGATCGGCGCACGACCGTTGCCGCCGGTGGAGGTCGTCGACCTGCGCCGCGTCGCCTGCGTGCCCCCCGACGAGGCGCGAGGCGTGCACTGGAGCGAGTCGCTGGATGCGGCCGTTCGGGGTGCGCTGACGCGGCGGGAACAGGTCATCCTGCTGTTGAACCGGCGTGGTTTCGCCACGTATCTGCAGTGTCACACCTGCGGCGACGTGCGGAACTGCCCGCAGTGCGCGATCGCCCTCACCGTGCATCGCATACCGCCCGCCCTCCGGTGCCATTATTGCGGGCACGAGGAGCCGATCCCGACCGCGTGTCAGGCGTGCGGCAAAGAGACGCAGCGCACGCGGGGGCTCGGCACCCAGCAGCTCGAGCACTTCGTGGGACTGCGATTCCCCGAGGCGCGGATCGCCCGCATGGACCTGGATACCACGAGCACGAAGTGGGCGCACCACCGCGTGCTGGAGCGCGTCGCGCTGGGGACGGTCGATATCCTGCTCGGCACGCAGATGATCGCCAAAGGGCTGGACTTCCCCAACGTGACTGTGGTGGGCGTCGTGGATGCGGACACGGGCCTGCATCTTCCCGATTTTCGGGCGGCGGAGCGGACGTTCCAGCTGGTTGCCCAAGTCGCTGGGCGCGCGGGCCGGGGACCGAAAGGAGGACGGGTGTACGTGCAGACGCGTGCGCCCGACCACCACGCCATTCGCGCGGCCGCGGCGCACTCTGTGGCGCAGTTCGCGGCGGCGGAGCTGCCGCTGCGCCGGCCGCCGCAGCCGGCGTACCCCCCATACGTCGGGCTGGCGCGCTTCCTGACGGCGCACCACAATGCCGCGCGCGCGCAACGCGCGGCGGAGCTCGTGGCGCGGTGGCTAGAGCGCGCGAACACCGAGCGGCTGGGCGGCGCTCTCAGTGTACTGGGTCCGGCCCCGTGCCCCATCGAGCGCCTCAAGGGGCGGTGGCGCTGGCACGTCTTGGTCAAGGCCGTCGAGCCGCGCGCCATCGGCCGCGTGGTGCGCGCGCTGGGGACGCGCGCGCAGGGGGTCGTGGTGGACCGCGATCCGGTATCACTGCTATGAAATGCGTCACGGAGAATCGTCACGGAGAATCGTTGACGTCGTTCCGGGACGCCGTTTCGTGACGCCTTTCTCGTGACGCCTTCCGGCTTTAGGTTTCCGCCGTGACCACCCGTCCGCGGTTTCAGTATCATCCGCCCGACTTCACGGCGCCGCCGCTCACGGCAGCGCCGGACGCGCGCTTCGAGCCGGCGCCCGCGGACGGGGTCCTGCCCGACGGCTTTTTTGCGACGACGAACCTGCCCACCTACGTCAAGACCGGGGGCACGTGGCGCCGGCCAGGTCTGCCCCGCATGGATTGCGTAATCGCGCTCCAACCGGGCGGGGACCTCGTGGCGACGGAGCCGCGCAAGGTCCGCAAGGGTCAGGCGGTTGCCGTCGGCACGGAGGAGGACGGCAGCCAGGGCATCCTGGTGCACGCGGAAGGGTTTCTCGGCGGGAGTCACAGCGCCAACGAGTTCGGCTTCATGCAGACCGAGGTGTCGCGCGAGCGCCCGGTGGACTACACCGTGCTCGCGCAGCTCCTGGGCGAGGAGAAGCAGCGGGCTGGGAAGATCATCTGGGTGGTGGGTCCCGCCCTGGTCCACGCACGCGCGCGCGAGGACATGGTCTGGTTCATCAAGAACGGCTACGTGCAGGCGCTGCTGGGTGGTAACGCCGTCGCCGTGCACGATCTCGAGGCGGCCATCTTCGGCACCACCCTGGGCATGACGAGCTCGGGCCAGGGTGTCGAAGGCGGGCACGCTCTCCACATGCGGGCGATCAACCGAGTGCGGCGAGCGGGCGGGATCGAGGCCGCGGTGAAACAGGGCCTCGTGCCCTCGGGGATCATGCACGCGCTCGTAACCGAGCGCGTGCCGTTCGCGCTGGCCGGCTCGATCCGGGACGACGGGCCGCTCCCGGAAGTGGTGTCCGACACCCTGGCGGCCCAGGATGCCATGCGCCAGTTCACGGCGCAGGCGACCTTCGCTGTGTTCGTGGCAACGGCCCTGCACGCGATCGCCGTCGGCAACATGCTGCCGGCGTTTGTGGACGCGGCGAGCCCCGAGGAGCTGCGGCCGCTCACGACGATCTGCGTCGACCAGACGGAGTTCGTGGTCAACAAGCTCCGCGATCGGGGGACGCACCAGGCGTACGGCGTGGTCACGAACGCGCAGGATTTCATGCACGTGCTGCGGTTCTACGTGGAGCGATGGGAGCAGGCGCAGGCCCCGGCGACCGTCCTCCGGTAGAGCCGGGTCGCGGTCCGGGATGGGCGAGGCTGGCGGAAGCGGTCGCGCAACGGGTGCCGCCGGCCGCGATCGAGACGATCTACCTGTTCCGACCGTGGAAGCGGGACGGTCGAGAATGGGGGACCGCGGTCATCGCGTGTCGGGCCGCCGACGGCGGCGATCGGTTGCGCGTCTACACGGCGCGCTACATGCTGATCGTGCGCGGCAAGGAACGCGGGCAGTCGCGCATCGAGGTCGAGGAGGCCGGGCTCTCCCCCGCGGACGTGATCGCCCGCGTGATGCAGGCGGCGGCCGATCGCACGGGGGATGCCGAGCCGCCCGTCGCGGTGGGACCGGCGGTGTGGTATGAAGGTTGACGGGGCCAAGCTGCTCGACGAGTTCCGGCGCTACCTCGCGGAGCACAATCTCCCCGCGACGCAGCAACGCCTCGCCGTCGCGGACGCTGTGTTCTTCGCGGGTGAGCACCTCTCGGCTGACGAGGTGGGACGGCGGGTGGTGAAGCGAGGCGTCGCGGTCGGCACGGCGACGATCTATCGGACGCTCGAGCTGCTGGTCCGCGCCGGGCTCGCCAAGGAGCACGACTTCGGCGAGGGATTCAAGCGCTACGAGCCGCTCGCGGCCGGCCAGGTTCACGAGCATTGTATCTGCTCGTCGTGTGGGCGCGTGACCGAGTTCTCGAACGACCGGCTGGAACGGATGATCGCGCTGCTCGCGGACGAGGTGGAGTTCCGGCCGCACCACCACCGGCTGGAGATCTACGGCTTGTGTCGCAGCTGTCAGCAGGCGAACCCTTTAGCGCGCGCGAGGTGACGGGTTGATCGAATCACGAATGTTCGTGCCCACCAAGGCCTTTCTCACCAAGGGCGTTGGTCGGCACAAGGAAAAACTCACGAGCTTCGAGATGGCGCTGCGAGACGCCCACCTCGCCAACTTCAACCTGGTCCGCGTGAGCTCGATCTTTCCCCCGCACTGTGAGCTGGTCGACCGCGAGGAAGGCCTCTCGCTCCTTAAGCCCGGGCAGGTGGTCTTCGCGGTCATCGCCGAGTCCTCCACCAACGAGCCGAGCCGGCTCGTCGCGGCGTCGATCGGGGTCGCCATGCCGGCCGACGCGTCGCACCACGGCTACATCTCCGAGCACCACAGCTACGGGCAGAACGAGATCACCTCGGGGGAGTACGCCGAGGATCTCGCTGCCTCCATGCTCGCGACCGTGCTGGGTGTGCCGTTCGACTCCGACAAGGCGTGGGACGAGCGGCGTGAACAGTGGCTCCTGTCGGGCGAGATCGTGCGCACCATGAACATCACCTCGACCGCCGAGTGTGGCGAAGACGGCCGCTGGACCACGGTCGTCTCGGCGGTGTGCTTCTGCGGGTGACGCCTTCGTTCGCAATCGCGTTCGTCGCCGGCCTGTTGAGCTTCCTCTCTCCATGCGTGCTCCCCCTGATCCCGAGCTACGTCGGGTTCCTCACCGGCTTGACCCTCGAGGAACTGGAGGTGCGGCGCGGCACCGCCTTGCTGCACGCGGTGTGGTTCGTCGCCGGGTTTTCGGCGGTTTTCATCGCACTCGGCGCCACGGCGTCCGCCCTGGGCGTGTGGCTGCTGCAGTCGCAGGTGTGGATCGGGCGGGTGGGCGGCATCGTCGTGATCCTCTTCGGCCTGTACCTGCTGGGAGTGTTGCGCCCCGCGTGGCTGTTACGCGAGCGCCGCGTACAGCTCGCGCGCAAGCCGTGGGGCTACGCGGGCTCAGCGGTAGTGGGGATCAGCTTCGGTGCCGCCTGGACGCCGTGCATCGGGCCGATCCTCGGCGCCATCCTGACCATGGCGGCCACCCAGGCCAGCGCCGGACGCGGCGCGGGATTGCTCGGCGCGTACGCCCTCGGTCTCGCGGTGCCGTTCCTCATCGCCGCCGTCGCCCTGGATCGCTTCCTGGTCTGGTTTCAGCGCTTCCGCCCGTACCTCGCCTGGGTTGAACGGACCGCGGGAGTCCTCCTCGTCCTCCTCGGCCTGCTACTCGTCACCGACCGCTTCACGCTGCTCGCCGGCTGGCTACAGG
Source organism: Gemmatimonadales bacterium (assembly GCA_035280265.1). Lineage (GTDB taxonomy): Bacteria > Gemmatimonadota > Gemmatimonadetes > Gemmatimonadales > GWC2-71-9 > AG41. The sequence continues at coordinate 26,219 of DATEGE010000120.1, forward strand.
GGCTGACGCCCGACTTCCTGAAGAGTCGGCTGTAGGCCGGTCGGACGGCTGGACTGACTGGGGCAGGCTCGTCTCAGTTGGGAACTTCCGGAGGGAAAGCCCTATATTAGACCGGCGATAAAAAAGGAAAGGCCCGTCATATGACCCGTCATCACCTTTTGTCCTCCGGCGCCGCGTTAGCAGTCGCGGCCCTGTTCGCCTGCATGAAAGGCGAGCAGACGAGTCAATCGGCCGATTCCACGGCGCGCAACCTGACGCTCGCGCCGACGGAATCGACGGCGGCCATGAAGGACGTGCCCGCCCGCGCCAGTGAGGCCCGTAAGCCCGAACCCGAGAAGAAGATGCCGGTCAAGCAACCGGAGAAGCCGAAACCGCCAGCACCCCTGATGCTCGCAGCTGGCACGCGCGTGCCGCTCACGGCGAGCGATTCGATCAGCACCCGGCATGCGAAGGCGGGCGATGCGTTCACTGCCGCGGTGAGCGAGGACGTCAAGGATCCCTCGGGGCGGGTCGTCATTCCGGCGGGGTCCACCGTGTCGGGGACGATCGCGGCGGCCGAACCGGCGCCGAATCCCAACTCCGCCGGTAGGATCGAGCTCACCGTCGCGAGCGTGAGCGTCCATGGAACCAGTTATCCGATCGACGCCACGGTAGTCGCGAAGGATACGGTGATGCAGGGCCGCGGGGTGACCAAGGCCGACGCCGCCAAGGTCGCGGGTGGCGCAGTGGCTGGCGCGATCGTGGGGAAACTGCTCGGCAAGAACACCAAGGGCGCCGTCATCGGTGGCGCCGCGGGCGCCGCTGTGGGTGCGGCGGCGGCGCGGGCGTCGCGGGACATCGACGTCGTGATTCCCAAGGGCGCCGCGATCGCTATCAAGCTCAACAAGCCGCTGACGGTGAAGTCGGCCAGGGCAGCATAGGGGAACATCCGCACCAGGGGAACGTGGCGCTGGGGTGGGGCGCACGGGCGCTTTACACGCGAGGGCATACCAACGCTGAACTCCGCAGGCGGAGGCTGGCGAGGCCTGCACATTGCCGCCTTGCATGTTTCGGGGCGCCCTCGCGTGTAGGCGCCCAGCGCTCCACCCCAGCGCCACGCTTAGCGGCGCGGCTCAGTAGCCCGCCGCACCGCCGCCGCGCCGGGGATCGGCGACGCCGACCCAGCCGGCGGCGGTGCGCCCGATAGCGTTGACCTCGGTCTTGTAGTTCCAGACGCTCACCTTATGGCCCATTGCCTCGAGCGAGTCGACGGCGACCCGCTCGAATCCGTCGCGCTCGAGGAAGATGGTGTCCGGCTGCGCTTGATGGTGCAGCCGGGGCGCGGCGATGGCGTCCACGAGCGACATTTCCTGATCGACGACGTCACTGATCACCTGGTATACCGCCGTCGTGATCCTCGAGCCGCCGGGCGAGCCGAGCACCAGCGCGAGCCGGCCGCTCGAATCGACCACGATTGAAGGCGTCATGGCGGAGAGCATTCGCTTGCCTGGCGCGATCGCGTTTGACTCACCCTGTACGAGACCGAACAGGTTGGGCCTGCCCGGCGCCGACGTGAAGTCGTCCATCTCGTCGTTCAGCAGAAACCCGGCGTCGGTCACGGTCACCGCGCTGCCGAAATCGTTGTTCAGCGTGGTGGTACACGAGACCGCCGAGCCTTCCGAGTCCACTATCGAAAAGTGAGTCGTCTCCGTTCCCTCAGAGCGCCCCCCTGACACGGTTGCCGGGGGCGTCGCGCGCCGCGGATCGATCTCCGCGCGCAACGATCCGGCGTACTGCTTC
>DATEGE010000121.1:0-19509 GCA_035280265.1 Gemmatimonadales bacterium
CTGGACGGTGGTGCGACGTGGACGACGACCCGGGTCACCGCCTCCGGCTTCGACCCCGGCGCGTCGGGCGTACCCGACGCGTCGAGCCCCACGGGGATTCGTCCGTTCATCGGAGACTACAACGGGATCGCGTCCCTCGCCGATCGCGCCGCGCTGACCTGGACCGGTGTGGCGCCGAAGACCGGGGCGCTGAACGACAACCTGGAGATCTTCTTCGGCAGCGTGGTCCCCTAGGCTACGGCTTGCTCGCCACGCTCCCGATCGCGGTGATGAGATCGTTGAAGTCGTAGGGCTTCATCACCGTCGGCTGGCCGCACTCCTCGAGGAACCGGCGCGTCTCGTCGCGGGCGCGGTCGCCGGTGACGAACACGAACCGCTCGGCGAGCAGGGGACGCTGCTCGCGCAGCTGCTCGTACAGCGCCCGGCCGCCGAGGCGCGGCATCTGCAGATCGGTCACCACCGCGTCGAACCGGTCGCTCGCCGGGCCGAGGCGTTCGATCGCCTCGAGCCCGTTCTCCACGGCTACCACCTCGTGACCTTCCCGCTCGAGCAGCAGCCGCATCGCCTGGCGGTTCACCGCATCGTCGTCCACCACGAGGATCCGGAGCTTGGGGAGCGACGGCATGGCGGCCGTGGTGCGCGCCAGCGGAGCGAGCACGCTCTTGGGGAGGGTGACCATCACTTCCGCCCCGCCGCCGGCGCGCGGCCGCAGCCGCAGGTTGCCGCCCGACGACTGCGCCAGCGCGCGCGCCAGCGCGAACTCGATCTCGCCGCCGCCGGCGCTCTGCGTGAACCGAAACGGCGTCACGAGCCGCTGCTCCGCCTCGACGGAGAGCGGCGTCCCCGAGTCCCAGAGTGAAATGGCCAGCGAGGGGCCGCTCTCGGTTACGGCGATACGCAGCTCGCGCGGCGGCTGGCTGTCGCGCAGCCGGCGCAGCGCGAAGTCCAACAGCTTCATCAGCATCTCGGTGAGCTGCGCCATCGGGCACGCGACCATCGGCAGCTCGACGGGGATGGCCCGCACCAGCTTCACCCCGAGCTCCTTGAGCGTTCCTTCGCGCTCGGCCAAGACACCGTTCAACACGATGGAGCAGTCCGACGGCTCCGCCGCGCCGATCGGATGCTGCGCCAGCTCCAGGAAATGCTGGGTGATCTCTGCGGCGCGCCGCACTTCTCCGTGCAGCATCATCAGCGCGCGCGCCCGCTCGGGGTCGAGCGGACTGCCGTGCAGCAAGTCGGCCAACGCCCCGATCGCCGCGAGCCGGTTGTTGAGCGCATTGAGGACGTTGGCGGAGCCTTCGTCGAGCACGACGTGCTGTACCTCGGGCGGAGCGAAGCGCGCCGGGGGCGGGGGGGGAATCACCGCCGGGGTCGCGGGGGGCAGGCGCGCCGCCCGCTGGCGGCCGATGAGCGTGCCGACGAACGCGCCAAGCGCCGCGCCGAACGCGAACGCAACCCAGAGTTCCATGAGGCCCCAATCTAGTGCTACGTAGCGCGATGCGCGTGAGGGGGCTCACCACCCGCGGCGGTTGACCCCCCTCGGCGTGGCTTCTACCTTTGAAACTCCGCCCTGGTGGTGGAACTGGTAGACACGCTGTCTTGAGGGGGCAGTGCCGCAAGGCGTCCCGGTTCGAATCCGGGCCAGGGCATCACCGTGCTTCGAAAGATCCCTGCCGCGCTCGTCGTCGTCCGAAGACTGCTCGTCCTGTTGGGCTCCTGCGCCGCCGCGCTGCCCGCGGCGGCGCAGCAGTATCGCATCGAGTACACCATGATACCTTCTTCAGCTACTACACGAAGGGCGCGGGCCTCGCCGACTATCTCGATCTGTTGCTACGCAATCGCAGCGCGAACGCCAAGTCCCTCGACGACGCGTTCAACAATCTCAAGCGCCGGGTCTGGAACGCACCCAGGGCGTCGTACTACCTCCGGGGCCGTGGGTACACGGAAGACGACGTCGAGCAGGCCGTGAGCGAAGCGGCCGGCACGAACATGCACGCCTGGTTCGCGTCCCACGTCGGCGGCACGGAAGACATGGACTACGATGAGGCGCTCCGTTGGGCTGGACTGCGTCTCGTGCGAGTCGAGAATGGCCCGTGGCGCATCGAGGAAGCTGCGGATGCCACGCCTGCACAGCTAAAAGTCCGGCTTGGCTGGATCACGGGGCGGCGGGACAGGTAAGCGTCCTCACATCTGTCAGTTCCCAACCCGCCTCCGCACGATGGCCCTCGCCGGCGCCCCTTCGTGCCCTGCGACCTTCATCGGGAGCACGATCAGGTCGTAGTCGCCCGCTTGAACAGGGCGCAAGTCGAGTCCCTCCACGATGGGAATGCCGCGCCCCAGCAGAATCTGATGCGTCCGCGGCGCCGGCGCGCCAAACTGCTCCGCCGAGATGTAGTCCACGCCCACCAGCAGCACCCCGGCATCCGCCAGCAGCTGGGCTGCGTCCGGCGCGATGTAGGCGAAGTCCCGATGGAACTCGGGGGAGTCCATCCAGCCGCGCAGCGTGCTCCGCGTCCGGAACAGGACGCGCTTCGCCCCCCCCGCCCCCCTCCAGTCGTGCCGGTTCAGTTCCCCGGCGTCGATCGCCCGCACGCTGTCGGGGATATCGATCACCCGCGCCGCCCCGATCAGCGGGTCCAGCGGCAGCTCGTCGATGGCCGTGCCTTTGGCGATGAAATGCATCGGGGCGTCGATATGCGTCCCGCTGTGGGCGCCGAGTGAATAGGCCGACAGCGTCAGGTTGTCGCCCTTCCGCATGTCCTTGAGAAACTCGAACCTCATCGGTGCGTCGCCCGCGTAGATCGGAGTCTTCGCGGGGTCGAGCGTGGCCGTCACATCGATCCAGCCCTGCGCACTGAGCTGCGGCGTGCCCCCTCCGGGGTGGTCGCGGGAGGCACATCCCAGCAGGAGGCTCAGCAACAGTGTGAATCCCAAGCCTGCCACGCCGATGATGGTCTCGGCGACGGTCCATGTCTTCAACGTCTGCGGGACGGTCATATTGAAGAACTCCTTGATGAGCCAGAACCCTGAATCGTTCACGTGCGACAGCACGAGCGAGCCCGCGCCGGTCGCGAGCACTAGCAGCTCGGCGTTCGTCCCCGGCGTCGCCACCGCGAGAGGCGCGACGATGCCGGCGCTCGTCGTCATCGCCACCGTCGCCGAGCCCGTGGCGACCCGAATCAACGCCGCCACGGTCCAGGCGAGGAGCAGCGGCGAAGCATGCGATCCCCGCGCCACGTCGGCGATCGCTTGTCCCACGCCGCTCTCCAGAAGCACCTTGTTGAAGCCGCCGCCGGCGCCGATCACCAGGAGAATCGTCGCGGTCGGCGCGAGGCAGTCGTTGGCAAACTTGAGGATCTGGTCACGCGTGAAGTGTTGCCTGTATCCGAGCGACCAAAACGAAAAGAGCAGCGCCACGAGCAACGCGGGGATCGGACTGCCGACGGAATCGAGCGCGGTGCGTAGGGTGCTGGCGCTGTCGAGCGCCACATCCGCCACGCTGGCGCACAACATCAGGATGACCGGAAGCAGCACGGTGAAGAGCGAGATGCCAAACCCGGGCAGGGCGGCCGGACCACCGCCCGGACCGCGGGGGCCCGTGCCGCCCACGAACTGCGCGGCGATGGGACTCTCCACCGGGAGCGCGATGCGGGGCGCGATCCACGAGGCGAAGATCGGGCCGGCCAGCGCCGCCGTCGGCAGTCCGACCAGAATCCCATACGCGATCGTGCGCCCCACGTCCGCCTGGTAAGCGCCGACCGCGAGCATGGCCGCCGGATGCGGCGGCACCATCCCGTGCACCACCGATAGTCCCGCCACCAGCGGGATGCCGATCTTCACGAGGGAAAGCCCCGAGCGGCGCGCGATAGTGAACACCAGCGGAATCAGCAGCACGAAGCCCACCTGAAAGAAGACCGGAATGCCCACGATGAAGGCGACGACCATGACCGCCCAGTGGACTCGGGCCTCGCCGAACGCCCTGATGAGTGTAGTCGCGATGCGCGTGGCGGCGCCGGACTCCGCCATCATCTTGCCCAGCATCGTCCCCAGGGCCACCACGATCGCGATGAACCCCAAGACGCCACCCACCCCGTCCTGGAACGCCTTGACGACGGCGCCGAGCCGCATTCCCGCCGCGCTGCCCATGGCAAGGGACACGACGATCAACACGACGAACGGGTGCACCTTGAAGCGCGCGATCAACACGATCAGCGCCACGACCGCGCCGAACGCGTACAGCAGCAGGTGCGGGCTCGAGCTGGGGCTCACGCCGGCCGGGCGGAAGCGGTACGCGCCACCAGGTCGGCGACGATGGCTTCGGGCGGCTCGCGGATATCGCACACCCACGCGCGCTCGTCGGGTGACGGCTCCTCCAGGATGGCGAGCTGACTGTTGAGCAACGATGCCGGCATGAAATGCCCGCGGCGTTCCGCCACGCGCTGTGCGAGGAGCGCAAGGGCCCCGGCGAGGTACACAAACCGCGCATCCGCGGCCCCCACGGAGCGCAGCAGGTCGCGATAGCTCCGCTTGAGCGCCGAACACGCGACGACAAGGCCGACGCCGGCGCGCTTCGCGTCGCGCAGTCGGTGCGCGATCGCGGTCAGCCAGCCGCGACGGTCGGCGTCGGTCAATGGGACGCCGGCCGCCATTCGCCGCACGTTGTCTGGAGGGTGCAGGTCATCACCGTCGACGAACCCGACGTCGAGCGCGCGAGCGAGCTTCGCTCCGATCAAGCTCTTGCCGGAGCCCGAGACGCCCATCACCACGTAGAGCCCAGTGTGCACAGGGTGCCCCAATCCTACAGCACGCACGGATTGGGGGCGAGCGGGACGCTACTGCTGCACCGTCACCGTTGCGGGACTCAACTCCACGCGGATGCTCCGCCACTTCCCCTGCCGGAACCGCAACACGCTCAACGCGCAGCGGGTGATATGTCCCAGCAGAATCGCCGTCCAGATATCGGTAGGCGTCAGGCCTTTGGTGGCCTGTAGCAAGGCGCACAAGCCCAGCGGGACGACGATCTGGGACGCGATCGAGATGTACAAGGGCGACCGCGTGTCGCCGGTGCCCTGGAGGCCTCCTGTGTAGGTGAGCGCGACGGTAATGAACAGCCCCGATACACTGAGGAAGGCGAGTAGCTGCACGCCGAGGCCGACCACGGTGGGATCGGTCATGCCGAACAACCCGAGCAGGGAGCGGGGAATCGTGAGAAACAACAGCCCGATCGCGGCCGCGAGGCCGAGCCCCAGCCCCGCCGCCACGTGCACGCCCTGCACGGCGCGCTCGGGGCGCTGCGCGCCCAGGTTCTGACCCGCCACCGTCGCCGCCGCGCCCATCAATCCCACCGACGTCCAGGTGATGAACGAGAACAGCTCCGTGTAGCTCACCGCGTAGGCCGCCTGCGCCTGCGCGCTCTGCGCCAGCGAGCCGATGAAGCGAAGCAGCAGTACGCCCGCGACGTTCATCGCGATCCCCTGCACGCCGGTCGGGAGGCCGAAGCGGAACAGCGCGCGGAGGATCTGCCAGTCGGGCCGCCAGTCCATCCCCCGGTGCCACACCACCGGAAGGCGCCCGGAGAGCAGCAGGTACACGGCCACGACGCTCATCGTGAGGCCGGCCACGGTGGTCCCGACCGCCGCGCCCGCGGTGCCGAGGCGGGGGAGGGGCCCGAGACCCGTGATGAACGCGATGTTGCAGGCGATGTTCAAGACGGTCAGGAGAACGCCCAACCGCAAAGGCGTGCGCGCGTCGCCCGCGGCGCGCAGCGCCCCACCCACCATGAAGAACAGCAGCATCCCGATGCTGCCGAGGAACATGATGCGCAGGAACGGCAGCGCCTCGGCGCGCACGCTCGGCGCGGCGTGCACCACGCCGAGCAGCGCGGGCGCCAGGATCCAGCCGAGTGGGGCGAGCACCAATCCCCACAGCCCCAGCGCGGCGAGGAATGCCTGGTACACGGTGCGATTGACCTTCTCGGGCTCGTTGGCGCCGGCGAAACGCGCCACGAGCACGGCCATCCCGCTGAACACCGACATGACGAACGCGATCACCACGATGAAGATCTGAATCGCCACGCCGATGGCGGCGTTGCCGGCGTACCCCACGAAGCGCCCTACCAGCGCATGATCGACCATGCCCTGCGCCCCGCCGATCAGGTTCTGCAGCATCGTGGGCCAAGCCAGCAGCCACACAGCCCTTGTTATCGGGCCCTCGACGATCGAGCGATCGAGCCGTTTCGCGGGACGTGCGGTCATGATCGCTGGGCGCGCGCGAGCAGCTGGGTGTCGCCCAGGCGCTTCACCCAGGCGGGAAACGTCTTGTTCGGACCGCGCCACCGCAGCTCGTCGACTGTTCGGAACAAGGGTGCATCGGTCCTGAGCGTCGCCAGCCTTTTGAACAGCAAAGCCAGCTCGCGGCGTTCCCCGAGCACGTCGGGAGGAAACGCCTCGATGGCGCCGTGGCGGTTCAAGAGCCGGGCGGCCGTGACCGGGCCGATGCCGGGAATCCCGGGGTATCCGTCCGCCGCGTCGCCCACGAGCGCCAGGAAGTCGGGAATCAAGGCGGGCTCCACCCCGAACTTCGCGCGCACCCCTTCGTCGTTCCGGATCTTCTGCCCGCGGCGGTCGACCTGCACGACGCGATCGTCGCGCACGCACTGCGCCAGGTCCTTGTCGGGCGTCCAGATGCAGACCTTCTCCACGCCGTCATCAGCGTCGGCGATGTGCGCCGCGGAGGCGAGAGCATCGTCGGCCTCGAGGTCGGTCATCGGCCATACGGCAACTCCCATGGCCGCGAGCGCCTGTTCGAGCGGGTGGAATTGCGCCAACAGGACCGGCTCGATGCCGTCACTGGTCTTATATCCTTCCCACAGCCCGTTCCGAAACGATTCGATCACGTGATCGGTTGCGACACCGAGGTGCGTCGCTCCCGTCTCGAACATCCGCAGCACCGTGTGCAGCACGCCGACCACCGCGCCCAAGGGCGGGTCTTCGCTGTGGAAGCGACGCAGCCCGTAGAAATGCCGGAACAGCTCGTAGGTGCCGTCGACGAGATGAACGACGACGCCACCCCCGGCGCGCGCGCCGCGCGCCTTCGTCACGGCGCGGGCGCTCCGCTGCGTCTCAAGGCGTCTGCCCCTTGAAATACGCCACCGCCATCTCGCCGGAAAGCACGGAGGCGACGGGGCGAGTGAACAGACCCACCAAAACCAGCGTGCCACCGAATGTCTCGAGTATGGCGCCGATGCCGGACGGTGCCTGCGACCCCCACCCCCCAGCGGTCCGACAGACTGGATCCGTTCATGAGCCCTCCGTGAGGTTTCTGGCACGGTCCAGCAGCAGCTTGCGCTCGCGCACGTTGCGCGTGAGCGCGGCGGCCCGCTCGAGCTCGGTGCGGGCCTCGTCGAAGCGGCCGAGCTTGGCGAGCAGGTCGGCGCGCACGCTCGGCAACAGATGGTACTCCTTGAGCGACGGCTCCGACCGCAGCGCGTCGACGATTTCGAGTCCCGCCGCCGGCCCGAACGCCATCGCGAACGCGACCGCGCGATTCAGCTCCACGACGGGGGACGGCGCGAGCTGAGCGAGCGCGTCGTACAGCGCCGTGATGCGTGTCCAATCCGTTTCCTCGGCCGTGCGTGCGCGGGCGTGACAAGCGGCGATCGCCGCCTGGAGGGCGTAGGGCCCGAGCGCGCCGTCGGCCGGCTGGGCCCGCTCCAGCGCCGCCAGCCCACGGCGGATCAGCAGATGATCCCACCGGGCGCGGTCCTGATCGAGCAGCAGCACCGGCTCGCCTCCGGCGCCGACGCGGGCGCGCAGCCGCGACGCCTGGATCTCCATCAGGGCCACGAGGCCATGGACTTCCGGCTCCTGTGGGGCCAGCTCGGCCAGCGTGCGGCCCAGCCGCAGCGCGTCCTCGCATAGCGCGGGCCGCACCCAATCCTCACCGGCGGTCGCCGAGTAGCCTTCGTTGAAGATCAGGTAGATCACTTCGAGCACCGACGACAGCCGCGCGGCGCGGTCCGCCCCGCGCGGCACCTCGAAGGGAACGCGCGCCTCCGCGAGCGTCCGCTTGGCCCGCACGATGCGCTGGGCGACGGTCGATACAGGGACGAGAAAGGCACGCGCGATCTCCTCGGTCGTCAGCCCGCCGAGCAGGCGCAGCGTCAGCGCGACTCGCGCCTCCGTCGAGAGCACGGGGTGGCAGGAAACGAACATGAGGCGCAGCAGATCGTCACCCACGTCGTCGTCGATCGCCGCCGCGAGCTCCGGCTCGGGACTCTCCTGCCGGGCCTGGAGCTCGTGGCCCATCTGGTCGTGCTTACGGTCGAGCAGCTTGTCGCGCCGCAGGTGGTCGATCGCGCGGTGCTTGGCGGTGGCCATGAGCCAGGCACCGGGCTTGTCCGGGATGCCCGACTCGGGCCAGCGCTCCAGGGCCGCGACCAGCGCGTCCTGCGCGAGGTCCTCGGCGAGTCCGACGTCGCCCACGATCCGCGCGAGCCCGGCGATCACCTTCGCGGACTCGATGCGCCACACCGCCTCGATGGCGCGATGGGCGTCGGAGGCGGTCACGCCCTACCCGCGTCCCTTCCTGGCGTCGATCCTGCGGAACCGGTCCAGGGCGTCGCTCTCGCCGAAGTCGTCCAGCTCGTACAGCTGACGCACTTCGATCTCCGCCTGGCCGTCGATGGAGGGGTTGGGGAAGCGGCGCGTCCATTCCATCGCCTCCTCCCGGGACTTCACCTGAATCATGGTGTAGCCCGCGATCAGCTCCTTGGACTCGGCGAACGGGCCGTCAGTGACCGTACGCTTCTCGCCCGAGTACCTGATGCGCCAGCCTTTGGCGCTCGGCTGCAGCCCCGAGGCGTCCAGCAGCACGCCAGCCTTCGCCAGGTCTTCGTGGTACGCGGCCATGCCTGCGAACAAGTGCTCCGTGGGCCTGACACCGGACTCGGAGTCTCTCGTCGCCCTGACCATGATCATGAATCGCATGGCATCACTTCTTCCGTTGCTTGGCCGCCATCTGCTCGCGTTGGCGGTGCTCCTGCGCCCGCAGCTCGGGCGTGAACTCGTCGCCGAAGTCCTCCGTCTCGAACACCTGACGGATCTCGACCTCGGTGCCGCCGCCGAAGGGGGCTCGCTTCAGCCACTCGACGGCTTCGTCCAAGGACCGCACCTGCCACAGCCAGAACCCGGCGACGAGCTCCTTGGTCTCGGTAAACGGCCCGTCGATCACGGTCTTCTTGGCGCCCTCGAACCGCACGCGCTTGCCCTTGGAGCTGGCCTGCAGCCCCTCGCCGGCCAGCATCACGCCGGCCTTGACCAGCTGCTCGTTGAACTTGCCCATCTCGGTCAGGATCTTCTTGTCGGGCAGCACGCCCGCCTCGGAGTCCTTGTTGGCCTTCACGATCACCATGACGCGCATGGTCGGCTCCTTTTCACGTGGGACACCCGGCTCTATCCTGGCGACGAACGAAGCGCGGCTGAATCGACGAGGCTACCCGCCCGCGATCGCTCCGATCACGAGGAACGGTTCCGTCCCCGATGTGACTGCCTCGGGAAGCGGAGCGTCCGGGGGCTCGTGGGTGAGGTCCCGCTCGCACGCGAAAAACCGCAGGAACGGCCGGCGCTGCGCGGTGACGTGATCGCGAATCGTGCCGCGCAGCATGGGATAGCGGGCCTCGAGCGCGTCGAGCACCGCGGCGCGGGTGACCCGGCCCGGCACGTCGAGCTGTACCTCGCCGTGCACGTGGGCCAGGGTCCGCAGGTGCGGCGGCAGCACCACGCGGATCATCCCAGCGCTTGCACCTCCACCGACAGCACCGCGGGCAGGTCTCGCACGATCGGCGCCCAGCTGTCGCCGCCGTCGGCCGACGCGTACACCTGCCCGCCGGTGGTACCGAAGTAGATCCCGCACGGGTCGAGCGCGTCCACGGCCATGCCATCGCGCAGCACGTTGACGTAGCAGTCCTTTTGCGGCAGCCCCTTGGTGAGCGCCTCCCACTCGTCGCCACCCTTGCGGCTGCGGTACACGCGCAGCTTGCCGTCGGGCACGTAATGCTCGGAGTCGCTCTTGATGGGGACGACGAAGATGGTCTCCGGCTCGTGGGCGTGCACGTCGACCACGAACCCGAAGTCCGTGGGCAGGTTGCCGCTCACTTCCCGCCACGAATCCCCGGCGTCGTCCGAGCGCATCACGTCCCAGTGCTTCTGCATGAACAGCACGTCGGGGCGCGACCGGTGCAGCGCGATGCGGTGTACGCAGTGTCCGACTTCGGCGGTGGGGTCGGGGATGTACTGCGAGCGCAGGCCTCGATTGATCGGCTTCCACGTCTTGCCGCCGTCGTCGGAGCGGAAGGCGCCCGCGGCCGAGATGGCCACGTACATTCGGCCCGCGTGGGTGGGGTCGAGCAGGATGGTGTGCAGGCACATCCCGCCGGCGCCGGGTTGCCACTTCGGCCCGGTGCCGTGGCCCCGCAGTCCCGCCAGCTCGTGCCACGACTTGCCGCCGTCATTCGTCTGGAACAACGCGGCGTCCTCGACCCCGGCGTACACCGTGTCGGGATCCTTGAGCGACGGCTCGAGGTGCCAGACCCGCTTGAACTCCCAGGGGTGCTGGGTACCGTCGTACCACTGGTGCGTGGTCAGCGGCTTGCCCGTTTCGGGCGACGCGTCGTACAGGAACTTATTGCTCTCGCCGACCGGCATCCCCTGAGCATTCTTTGCCATGCCGCCGCCCGGCGTCTCCCACGTCTTGCCGCCGTCGCAGGACCGTTGGATGATCTGGCCGAACCACCCACTGGTCTGCGAGGCATACAGCCGATTAGGATCGGCCGGCGATCCCTTCAGGTGATAGATCTCCCACCCGGCGAAGTGGGGGCCGCTGACGTCCCAGCGATTGCGTTTCCCATCCGCCGTCAGGATGAACGCGCCCTTGCGTGTGCCGACCAGTACCCGTACGCCGCTCATCGGTTACCTCCTGTTCTCGGTACATCAGTGGCCGCAGGACCTCCAACGCCGCTTCGATTGCCGCGCCGGCCCGGAGTGAGGGCCCGCGCGAGAGTCCAAAGACCCAGCGCACGCACGCGCCGGCCACGAGCGCGAACGGCAGGCGCTCGATCGCCCATTGTGGGCACCGGGGCCAAAATGCACCGGACTCGATCCCGTGGCGAATCACGCCGGACAACGCCCGCGTGCCGCGCTGGACGAGCTCGCGTCGGGCAAGGAGGCTCCACGCCCTCTGGCCCCACGGGTCTGGTTCGCGCTCGGATGCCCGCTCGACGATGTGCCAAATGGCCGCAACGGTGTCGCGCAGCGCGATCGCTGGGTCGTTGGTGTAACGCGTGATCACGTGATCGTGCGCTCCTTACAGGATCGGGTTCACCCCTTGTCGAACGGGGCCTCGCGAAATCGACACGGCTACCGGCTGCTCACGATCAGCACGACGGCCGCGAGCGCACACCCTACCCCGCTCGTCTGCCACGAGTTGAGGCGCTCCCCCAGTATCAGGCGGGCGAGCAGCACGGTGCTGGCGGGATAAAGCGATGACAGCGTCACCACCACGCTCAATGGCCCCATGCGGGCGGCCACCATGTACAGGGCGTTCGCGAGCATGTCCATGATCCCGCCGCCCAGGGCCAGAGCCGCGATCGGCGGTGGCAGGCGCAACGATCGCCCGGTGATGCCCGCCGCCGTCCCGAACAGCGATACCGATACGCCGCGCGCCACCACGAGCGGCCACATCCCTGCGGCCGGCTTGGGGCGGGAGAGTGTCAGCAGGAACAGCCCGATCGCGACGCCCGACGCCAGGGCGATGCCGATGCCGGAGGAGGAGCGGGCGGCGTCTGGCGCCGGGCTTGCTTGCCGACTCACGAGCAGGATCGACGCGATGCCGAGGGCGATACCCGCCATTGCCAGCGGCACTGGCCGCTCGCCGAGCAGCAGCGCCACCAAAACCGGGAGCGCGACGGCGCACACCGCGGTCGTCGGCGCCACCACCGCCATGGATCCGATCGCGAGCGCTCGATAGAGGAGCGCGACGCCGATCCCGCCCGTCAGACCGGCGGCCGCTCCCCAGAGCAGGTCGGACCGGGCAGGGGAGGAGTGAGGCAGCAGTGGCAGTAGCAACACGAGAAGTACCAGCCCGCTCGCCTGAGAGAGGATGACGATCGGCAGGGTGCCCGCGCCGCCACGCCGCGTCGTGATGCCGCCCGTGAAGTCGGCGGCGCCGTACAACACCGCAGAGCCGATCGCCAGTAGATATGCCATTGGACGGAACGAACCTCAGCCCTCGACCGTCGCGTCCGTCGAGTCTATTATCACGATCACCTAGACGACCACAGCACGCGTTCATGTACGGAGACGATCATGTGTCGCAACATCAAAACCCTGGCGAACTTCGCGCCGCCCGCGACCGCTGACGAGGTCCGGGCTTCGGCGCTGCAGTTCGTGCGCAAGCTTTCCGGCACCACGCGGCCGTCGCACGCGAATGAGCTCGTGTTCGATCGCGCCGTGGAGGAGGTGACCAGTGCGGCGACCCGCCTCATCGCGGGACTGCACACCAGCGCGCCGCCGCGCGATCGCGAGGAGGAGCGCCGCAAGGCCCACGAGCGCGCGATCAAGCGCTTCGGTACGCCTGCTCGAGACCCGCAATATCGATCTTCTTCATCTTGAGCATGGCTTCCATGACGCGCTTCGCCTTCTTGGGATCTCGGTCGCCCAACATCTCCCCCAACACCGTAGGGGTGATTTGCCACGACAGCCCGTACTTGTCCTTGAGCCACCCGCAAGGTCCTTCTTCGCCGCCCTCCGAGAGCTTTTTCCAGTAGTTGTCGACCTCTTGCTGGCTCTTACAGTTCACGACGAACGATATCGCTTCGGTGAACTTGTATTGTGGCCCGCCGTTCAGCGCGATGAATTCCTGCCCCTCGAGCTGGAACACCACCGTCATGACGCTGCCCTTCGGCCCCGGCCCCGCCTCGCCGTACCGCGTCGTGGTCAGGATCTTCGAGTTCTTGAAGATCGAGCAATAGAGCTTCGCCGCCTGCTCGGCTTGGGTGTCGAACCACAGAAACGGAGTGATCGGTTGCATGGTTGCGTCCTATCGCGTGGTTGGGGTCGTGGAGCTTACCACTACCCTCACGTCGAGCGAAGGGGTCCGGAATCGACACGAGGATCGGGCGGTTGCTAACGCTGCGGAGAGGTGCCAGACTTAACGCCCCCATGACACACGCTGCCTCTGCGCCCTCGTTCATCGGGACGCTCAATGGTCCGTGGCACAAGCGCGCTCTCCAGATTTTTACGGCCGTCGTCCTGGCCCACCTGGCGGAGCACGCCGTGCAGGCGTATCAGGTGTACGCACAGCACCTGTCGCCGCACCAGGCACTCGGCCTCGTGGGCCGATGGTTCCCTTGGCTGGTCCACTCCGAGGTGCTGCATTACGGCTATGCCCTGATCATGCTCGCCGGTCTCTTGATCTTATTGCCGGGCTTCGTAGGCCAGGCGCGGCGCTGGTGGCTGGCAGCGTTGGTCATTCAGTTCTGGCATCATATCGAGCATCTCTTGCTACAGGGCCAGGTCGTCTTCCGACACAATCTGTTCGGGTCCCCGGTACCCACGAGCATCGTGCAGTTATGGATCCCTCGGCTCGAGCTGCATCTCTTCTACAACACGATCGTGTTCATCCCGATGGTCGTGGCAATGCTGCTCCATGTCTTCCCGCCGGCCGCGGACCGCGGCGCGATGCGGTGCAGCTGCGCGCTCCACGCGGGAGTGGCGACCGCCTGATCGTTGTCAGAGCCGGCGTCGGGCGAGGAGCACACCCAAGAGACAGAGGCGCAGCGAAGAACAGCCGCCCGGGTCGCGACTCCAGGGTGGGTTGATTCATGTGACCCCGAAAATATCCCGAAGCTTGCGAACGTGCAACCGGGAGCATCGCGACCGTGGACTCGATTGACAGCACGAACGGTCGTGCTATTATTATGGCCGTGAGCAAGGGCGAACGTACCCATACAGCTATCCTCGATCGGGCCACCGGCCTCGCCAGCCAGCTCGGTCTGACCGGACTCACCATCGGTGCCCTCGCCGATGAGCTCCAGCTCTCTAAGAGCGGCCTGTTTGCGCATTTCCAATCCAAAGAGGCGCTACAGATCCAAGTGCTGGAGCATGCCGCCCAGCGCTTTACGGAGGCTGTCGTTCGCCCTGCCTTGCACGAGCCGCGTGGGGCGCCGCGCATGCAAGCGCTGTTCGAGGGGTGGATCGCGTGGGAGAGGGACGAAGCACTGCCGGGCGGCTGCATCTTCGTCGCCGCCATCGCCGAGCTCGACGACCGCCCGGGACCGGTGCGCGATCGTCTCGTCGCCTTGCAACGCGACTGGATCAACGCGCTCGTCACCTCCTTTCGCAAAGGCATCGACGCGGGCCTGTTTCGCGCGGGTGCCGATGCGGCGCAGTTCGCGCAGGACATGTACGGAGTCATGCTTGGGCTGCACTTCCAGTCCCGTCTCATGGGCGATTCCGGCGCCGAAGCGCGTGCGCGCCGCGCGTTCGCCGCTTTGCTCGCGCAGGCCACCTCATGAGATTCTTTCGCGCCGTCCTGGGAACCTTGCAACGGGTATCGCCGGGTGCTGCCGCCTGGTTAGCCGAGCGTTTGTTTTTCACGCCCCCGCCCCCGCCCCCGCGCCGCGCCGGCTCGGTAGCTGGACGCGCTGCACTGGGCAGTGCACGCCGCTTCGAGCTGCGGGTCGACGGGCGGCGCGTGGTCGGGTGGCGGTGGGGAGAGCGAGACAAGCCGGTCGTCTATCTCGTTCACGGCTGGGGAAGTCGCGGCGCACGTCTAGCCGAGTTCAGCGCCCCGCTCATCGCCGCCGGTTACAGCGTAGTGACGTATGACGCGCCGGGTCACGGGGCGTCGGGGTGGGGGATGAGCTCGATGCCGGAGTTCGCTCGCACACTGGCCGACGTTGTCGCCCGTGAAGGAAACGGGAGCCCGCCGGCCGCGGTGATCGCGCACTCCTTCGGATGTTCTGGCACCGTGCTCGCGGTGTCCCGGGGCCTCGAGGTGGAGCGACTCGTCTTCCTTGCCCCGGCGGCCGATCCTCCCGCGTGGCTGCAGCCATTCGTCCGCACCTTGGGGCTCCGGCCCGGAACGGTCGAGCGGTTGCGTGAGCGCAGCGAGCGCCGCCTTCGTGTTCGTTGGACCGATCTCAATGTGTGCGACATTGCGCGGCGTCTCTCTGCACGAGCGCCCATGCCTCCGCTGCTCATCGTTCACGATAGACAAGACGAGACGGTCGCCTGGGACGACGGGGTCGCCATCGCGGCTGCCTGGCCGGGTGCGCGCCTGGTGACGACCAGCGGGCTGGGCCATCGCGGCGTCACACACGACGCCGACGTCGTGCGCCAGGCCGTGTCGTTTGTCAACGGCGAAACCCTCCCCGACACGTGGCGCGGTAGCAGCGAGTCGCGGCAACTCGAACATCAGCTGTTCTTCCGCGGGGAGAGGGCCGAGCCATGAACCACGAGTGGCGCCAACGTGTGCGCGATCAGTTCTTGACCCGACCCACCAGTTGGCCCACCTCGATCAGGTGACCATCGGGGTCGCGCATGCAGCAGCGGATCTCCTGGCCCCGGTCGATCGGCGGCGTCAGAAACTTCGCTCCGCGCGCGCTCCATTGTTTGTACACAGCGTCGATGTCGGCGACGCGGATGTTCAGAAAGCCCGACGCGTGATGGAGGTCCGAGGGCGGCTCGAGCGTCACGGTCGGCTTGTCTTCGGTGGGTCCTCCACCGACGCTGATTGTGACCCAGCCGTTCGCCAAAGCGACAATCGAGGGGTCACCCTCGAGCACCGCCTCGCCGCCGAGCACCTCGACGTAAAACCGCCGAGAGCGCTCCACATCCCTCGTGACGATGAAGTGGGTGATCACGATCCCCTCGGTGGGTGCTGGGAACTGTGCCATGCGGCGACTCCTTTCATGGGGCCTCCAGCCAGCTGAGCGCCTCTCGCCGGTTTACAAACCACTTCGTCGAAAAGATCGCCGGCCCCTCGACGGCTTCCTTGCCTGCATCGGGGAATCCGGTCGGCATGAGGAACGCGAACTTGCGGACGCCGGCCCCGCCATAGCGCGGGATGATATGGGCATCTCGCCACGCCATCACGCCGTCGCCGAAGCGGTGCCGGAACTGCGTCGCGTCGATGAGGAGCCGGCGCACCCGTGCACGCTCTGCCTCCGAGGCGAACAGACACAGCGTCGCCATGAAGCCGCCGTCGGTCATGTCCGCTGTAGACAGCAGCCATTGGAGCTCCAGCAGGTCGCGCCCTTCGTGCTGAACGATCACGCCCCATTCGTTTCCCGCCACCTTGGTCGCCATGACCCTCCCTCCTGATCGACCTCGCGGCTGCGTCACCCGCGCGAGCAGCATACCGCAGCTGTTGCCAGTCGACTAGGAACATTCTTGTAACCGTCTGCGCGTTTCGCCCGTGGACGATATACTGAGGGTCATGGAAGACCAGGATTTGGTCGAGCGCGTCGAGACGATCATGAGCATCATCGCCGGCAAGTGGAAGCCGGCGATCATTTACGCCCTCGTCACGGACGGGCCGGTCCGATTCCTCGCGCTACGCCGACGGATTCCCAGGGTCAGTCAGCGCATGCTCACCCGACAACTTCGCGACCTCGAGAGGTACGGCATCGTCGAACGCGCGCAGACCGCCCACGGCCGGCAGCGCGTGGAGTACTCCGTCACGCCTCTTGGTCGCACCCTTCACCCGATCTTCAAGTCTGTGTGCGACTGGGGAGGGGAAAACTTCCCGGCCATGGCTCGAGCGCGCGCCCGATACGAGAAGCGGGCGAGCGAGGGATCTGCGGGACGGCGAGCGCATGCGTGAGCGGACATGCCCGCGTGCTCGACTCAGGTGGTGAGTAGGGGCGCCAGTACCAGATCGCTCAGCGCGTCGCGAAGTTAGGGCGTACGCCACCGTAGCTCAGTGGTAGAGCTCTCGATTCGTAATCCTGCACGGCCAGCGCACAGCAGCGCTGGCCGGTGTGTTTCAGCGAAGTGGGGTGCGGAGTGCGATTGCCGGCACTGGTGCGCGACGGACTGTTTGGCACCACCATTGGCGCCACGGCGATAGTGCGGAGACATCGACTACGGTTGTCGAACTGCGGTACCACAGCAGCAACTGGTCCACGACTTGGGGAAGTCAGCGAGGTAGAGCGACGTCATACGGTCGATTCGGAACCCCCCCGCTGCGATCAGCGCGGGAATGTCCCGTGTGAGGTAAAGACCCGCGAATACCCGGAGATGAATCGGCTCCCACCATTTCTGCCAGCGCCGAACTCGGGGGTCGGCTGCGACGCAGTTCTCAAGAAAAATGAGCTTGCCACCTGGCTTCAGGACCCGTGCGATACTGCGTATCGCCTCCACAACGGCAGGAATCGTACACAAGGTGAACGTGCTGACGACCGCGTCCACCGTTCCGTCATCCAGGGGGATGCGCTCGCCCGGCGCAGCAAGGAATTGGACATTCAGTTTCGTCCGACGACGTTCCATTTTTGCGAGCTGGAGCATTTGCGGGTTGGGCTCGAGGGCGTAGAGCACGGTGATTCTTCCAACGTCGTAATGGGCGAAGTTGGCGCCAGAACCAACGCCGATCTCGAGCACTGTCCCTTGAGCCAGAGGCACGATCTGCCTTCGAAGGTCGAGGATGGGCCCTGGATTCCCCAGCCACCGAACGAGGCGTGGGTAGATACGGTTTTGATAGAAAGTCATCCCGGGGCGCTATTCACCTGCTTGATTCACTGAATCCACGTGGCACAAGCAGTAGATGAAAGCTTGGACTACTCCTGCGGGAGTGATGTGCTCCTCACGTTCACTGGCGATCAGTCGAAACGGTGAGCCGAATTCCGCATGTAGCGTCTCGGGGGAGTACCGATGGACATCCAGTCCGCTACACCGCGTCGGCCCGTCGTCAGCGAACGAGGCGACTAGGACGAACCCGCCTGGCCGAACGGCTCGACGTACCTGCACGATGTACGAGGCCCGATCGGCCGGCTCGGTGAGAAAATGAAAGACGGCTCGGTCATGCCAGATCGAATAACGCCCCTGTGGAAGCGAGGCGTTGAGAATGTCGGCCTCGATCCATCGAACGCTGCCAGCCCGCGCTCCGAGGCGGGTGCGGCTTTCGGCAAGCGCTGTGGCGGAGAGATCGAGAACGGTGAGATCGTGGTAGCCGCCGTCCAACAGATCATCGATCAGGGTGGATGCTCCGCCGCCCACATCAATGATCCCTCCGTTTGGTGGCGGGCGGACCCGGCGAATCAAATCCAGCGAGCGCAGGACGTGCGGCTGGTACCAGCTGACCTGCGTCGGGAGCTTGGTGCGGTAAATGCGTTCCCAGTGAGACTTGTGATCCACTTCCCGGTGCCCTAGTCCGCGGCTGGCTTCAATGCGGTCATCATGACCGACTTAACGCCGTAGGCTTCTGCTGAGTTCTGCGTCGACTCTTTCCGGAACCGGAACCTCGGAACGACGGCGGATCGAACACGAGTGAATCCCGTCTCCTCGAGCAGCCGGAACATCTCTCCTTCCAGGAGAGCGCCCCCGATTCAGCTGGCCCACAGCTTGGGATCGTTGACGATAGACTGTGACAGCTGCTTCGCGCTGACGATGTCCGTGATTGAAATCCGACCCCCAGGTTTCAGGACCCGAAACATCTCCTCGATCACGCGGCGCTTCCGGAAGGAGAGGTTGATCACACCGTTCGAAATCACAACGTCCATGGAAGCGTCTGGAAGCGGAATATCTTCCATGCGGCCTTCCTGACACTGCATGATCGCCCCGGCCGCTGCGGCGTTTGCCTGGGCTTTCCGGCACATCACTGGATTCAGATCCACACCGATGACCTTGCCGGCTGGGCCCACTTGCCAGGCCGCGATGATCGCGTCGAGTCCCGCTCCACTGCCCAGGTCGAGCACGGTCTCGCCCGACCGGAGGCGGCTGCGCTCGTGCGGATTTCCCACTCCTGCAAATGACGCCAATGCGCCTGCGGGCGCCTTGTCGAGCCACTCAGGCGCATAGCCGTAGAGCTCCGCCGCCTCGCGTCCGTGAAAAAAGTGGAACTCGCCATCCGGATGGTCAGCCACTTCCTGATACATCCGGATGATTTCGCCCTTGAGGTCGGCCTCCAGGGAGGACTGGCTGTCGGCCACTGTGGTCATGGAATGGCTCCCGTTATCCGTTCACGCTGTGCGGAGACACGCTCGGAGGTTAGAGTACCGCTCGGGTCCACCTGTCGCTAGGTTATGGGCTCGCACGCCACCGTAGCTCAGTGGTAGATCTCTCGATTCGTAATCCTGCACGGCCAGCGCATGCCAGCGCTGACCAGAAACGGGAGTTCTGACACCACCATTGGCACCACTGCCCTCAGAGTGGGTCGCGCTACTCTGAGACCGTCGTACTGAACCTCAGCCTGTTCCCGTCGGGATCGATGACCGTCATCTCCCGGGCGTGC
>DATEGE010000122.1:0-1459 GCA_035280265.1 Gemmatimonadales bacterium
TGTCGGGAGTACATGATCTGTCCGCTCCCGAGAGCAAATGATCTGACCGCTCCCAGCGGGCAGCCGGGCTGTCATGCCCACCGAGGAGGTGGGGATGGCCTACACCCAGGCTGCAGTGGAGCGGGCCGTGAAGGTTCATGAGGTCCTCATGCAGGCACTCAGCGGACGGCAGCCCTGGATTCACGTGGCGGAGGTGTTGGGGGTCAGCGCGCGCACGGTGCGGCGGCTGCGCTGGCGGTACGAGCAGTACGGGTTCACGGGGCTCTACGACCACCGGCAGCGCACGCCTTCGCCGCGGGCGGTGCCGCTGGCCGAGGTGCAGCGGCTGCTGGCGCTCTACCGCGACCGCTACGGACCCCGCGACGGGCACCCCGGGTTCAACGTGCGGCACTTCTATCAGATCGCCCGGCGGGAGCACGGCGTGCGGGTGTCCTACTCGTTCGTGAAGAAGGCTCTGCAGGTGGCCGGGCTGGTGAGCAAGCGGCGCCCGCGGGGCCGGCATCGGCGGCGCCGGGAGCCGCGGCCGTGCTTTGGCGAGCTCATGCACCTCGACGGCAGCCGGCATCAGTGGCTCGCGCTTGTGCCGGAGACGTGGCAGACGCTCATCGTCATGGTCGATGACGCCACCAAGCGGCTGCTCTACGCCCAGCTCGTGGAGGACGGGGGCGGCGAGAGTGCCGCGGTCATCATGACGGCGCTGTGGGCGGTGCTCGAGACCTACGGGATCCCCGGCGCACTCTACACCGACCGCGCGGGGTGGGCGGTGTATACGCCGACCTCGGGCACCGCCCCCGAGCGGAGCAAGCTGACTCAGGTGGGCCGGGCCCTCGCCAAGCTCGGCATCGAACACATTATCGGCTTCTCGCCGCAGGCGCGTGGCCGGAGCGAACGGGCCAACGGCACCCTGCAGGGACGCCTCGTCAACGAGCTCCGGGTGGCCGAGATCCGCACGGTGGCCGCGGCCAACCGCTATCTGCGCGACCGCTTCATCGCCGATTACAACGCCAGCTTCGCTCACGCTCCCGCCGATCCCACGAGTGCCTTCGTCCCCGTCGGGCGCCACGACCTCCATCAGATCCTGTGTCACGAAGAGGAGCGCGTCGTGGCGCGCGACAACACGGTCCGCCTCGACGGCGTGTTCTTGCAGATCGACAAGCAACGTGGCCGCCGCAGCTGCGCGAGCCTGCCCGTGCTCGTGCGCCGACATCTCAATGGCCAGCATTCCGTGTGGTGGGGGCCGCGGTGTCTCGGCCGTTACACCGACGACGGCCGGCTCCTGAGGGTTCGTTCTGGGAGTACCGACATAGCGGCCCCCAGCGCGATCGCGTCTCCTGGGGCCAATACGCGCGTGCCTCCGCGACACTCCCACACGAATCGGGGCCATCGTCGACGCCCCGCGTTGGTCTAAGCGGACAGATCACGTGTCAAACGCGAGCGGTCAGATCACTTGTCAACGACA
>DATEGE010000123.1:0-6021 GCA_035280265.1 Gemmatimonadales bacterium
CCCGCCCGCCGACCCTTGCGCGCACAGCGGAGCGGCGACCAGACAAGCGACCGCCGCCGTCGCGCACCATCGGGCCCAATGGTTCATACCCACCTCCGTTGAAGGTTTTCGACCACCACTCCCCAGCACCGAGAGAGAACCCCACGTACATGTTGCGACCGGGAGCCGGCTCATAATACCGCCCTGGCACGAAGGCGCTACCCACCCGGATCGGCGTCGCGTTGATCGAGACCGACCCCACATAGCCGGAGGGCGTCAAGGACTAGCGTGGCTGCCGCAACATGCGGTTCCAGCGGATGCGCCACGGGTCGTTGGCCACACTGAGATAGATGATGACCGGACGTCCCACGACGTGCGAGCGCGGCAAGAACCCCCAAAACCGGCTGTCGTACGATTCATCGCGATTGTCGCCCATGACCCAGAAGTGACCGGGTGGGATCACGAGCGGCCCCCAATCGTGAGTGGTGGGGTGGTAGTGTGCCGAGTCGCGGCCCACGTAGTGTGGCAGGTGGATGGCTCGGATCTTCCGGAGCTGCACGGCGTCGTCGGGGTGCGGCTCGAGGTGCAGGGCGTACGGCTCGTCGAGGCGCTTGCCGTTCCGGTACACGGTGTCGTGGGCCATCTGCAGCGTGTCGCCAGCCTCGCCGATCACGCGCTTCACGATGTTCAGGTTCGGCGTCGAGTCCTCGACCGAGCGAAAGACGACGATGCCGTCACGGTGCGGTTCGGCGTAGCCAGGCAGCCGCCAGAAGCGAATGCCCGTGAATGGAATCTCGAGCTCGCCGCCGTAGATCGCCTTATTGACGAACAGGAAATCCCCCACGAGCAACGTGTTCTCCATGCTCGCCGACGGGATGCGGAAGGCCTCGATTAGGTAGGACCGGAGCACGACCCAAATCAGCACCGCCGCACCGATCGAGGCGGCCCAGCCCTTGGTCCAACGGTTGAAGGCGCGCAGACGCTCGAGCATCAGGGTCGCTCGACCCAATCGGCCACGAAGATGTTGGTCTCGTGCGGCACGGAGCCGTGACGGTTCGAGGCCCAGACGAGTCGCTTGCCGTCGGGCGAAAACATGGGGAAGGCGTCGAACCCGGGAGCCGTCGTCACCCGCTCGAGGCCCGAGCCGTCGAGACTCACGAGATAGAGATCGAAGTCGCGGGACGCGGGGTTCGGAAAATTCGACGCAAAGATGATGCGCCGGTCATCGGGGTGGAAAAACGGCGCGAAGCTCGCGCCATCCAAGTGCGTGACCTGGCGCTGCTCACTGCCGTCCGCGTTCATCATCCAGATGTCCATCCGGGTGGGGCGCACCACGCCCTGCGCCAACAAGGCGCGATACTCCGCGGAATCGGCCGCCGTACTCGGATGATCCGCCCGATACACGATGCGCTTTCCGTCGTGCGAGAAAAATGGGCCGCCGTCGTATCCCAGCGTGGTCGTGAGGCGTCTCACGTGCGAGCCGTCCACGTCCATTGTGTAGATGTCCAAATCGCCGTGGCGCAGGGACGTGAACACGATCGTACGGCCGTCGGGCGAGAGCGTGGCCTCGGCGTCGTACCCCGGGTTGGTGGTGAGCCGGCGGCGGTGCGAGCCGTCCGCGAGGGCGGTGTAGATGTCGTAGTCGTACAACGGCCAGACGTAGCCCCGCGAGTAATCGGGGCGCGGCGGGCACGCGGCGCTCGCATACTCGGTGCTCGAGTAGAAAATCCGGCGGTCGCGGTCGTAGAAATAGCCACACGTGGTGCGGCCGCGTCCCGAGGATACGCGGTGCCGGGCGCCGCCGTCCATGTTCATGACGTACATCTGGTCGCAGTGCTCGTCCGGCCCCTGGCGCTGGAAGATCAGCAGCTCCCCGGAACCCGAGTAATACGCTTCGGCGTTCTGGCCGCCTTGCGTGAGCTGGCGCACATTGCGGAGGTGCACTTCTCCAGATTCCGGCGGGACCGTCACACTCTGAGCCACGATCAAGAGCAACGCGAGTGACGCCATGGAGCCAGCAAGCTAGACGCCGCTCGGAGTTGGGGCAACCGTCCCTTAGCGCACATTTCTGGGTATAATTGAGCCCGCACGATGAGCGATCCCAACTCGCCGCGCCGCGCGCCGCCACCGCTTCTCGACGCCCTCGGTAAGCTGTGCACCGAGGGCAAACAGCTCGCCGACTATCTGTGGCAGGTGCCGAAGGACGAGGCTGCGCGCCAAAAGATCGTCGCGCTGCTCGATCAGATCGCCGCGGAGGCGGCGAAACAGGGTCGCCAGGAGATGCCGCGCATCTGCGCCGATCTGAAGACGGCTGCGAAGGCGAGTCCGAGTCCACAACAGGTGGACGTGCTGGTGAGCGGATTCGACCGACTCATGAACCTCTGGCAGGCCGCCAAGTCCGGCCTTTTGTGATGGTCTCCTCACCTTCTCCCGCTACAGGCCGCGCCACGTCGCTCGATCAGCTTTGCATCGATACCGTTCGCACGCTTGCGATGGACGCGGTCGAGCGGGCGCAGTCAGGGCATCCCGGCACCCCGATGGCGCTGGCACCGCTGGCCTACGTGCTGTGGCAGCGGCAGCTCCGCTACAATCCTGCCAATCCCGCGTGGTTCGGACGCGACCGCTTCGTGCTGTCGGCCGGGCACGCGTGCATGCTGCTGTATGCGACGCTCTACCTCACCGGCTACGACCTGTCGCTCGACGACCTGAAGCAGTTCCGCCAGTGGGGCAGCCGCACCCCGGGCCACTCCGAGCACGGGCTCACGCCCGGCGTCGAAGCGACGACTGGCCCGCTCGGGCAGGGGGTGGGAAACGCAGTCGGCATGGCGCTCGCCGAAGCGCACCTCGCCCAGTCGTTCAACCGGCCGGGCCATTCGATCGTGGAGCACTGCACCTACTTCCTCGCCTCGGACGGCGACTTGATGGAGGGCGTGTCGCACGAAGCCTGCTCGCTGGCTGGGCACTTGCGACTCGGCCGCCTCATCGGGATCTACGACGACAATCACATCACGATCGACGGCAAGACCGATCTGACGTTCTCGGACGACACGGCGACGCGGTTCGAGAGCTACGGCTGGCACGTCGAGCGCGTCGCCGACGGCAACGACCTCGGCGCGCTCGACGCGGCGCTGGCCGCGGCCCGCCGGGTGCAGGACCGGCCGTCCCTCGTCATCGTCCGCACCCACATCGCGTACGGCAGCCCGCACAAGCAGGACACGCCGGAGGCACACGGCGCGCCCCTGGGCGTGGAAGAGGTGAAGCTCACCAAGCAGCGTCTCGGCTGGCCCAGTCTCGAGCCGTTTTACGTTCCCGAGGAAGCGCTGGCGCAGTGGCGGCTGGCGCGCGATCGTGGCGCGCGACTCGAGGCCGAATGGCGACAACAGTTCGAGGCGTACCAGCGTGCTTTTCCCGACCTCGCGGCCGAGCTGGAGCGCCGCCTCGCCGGCCGGCTGCCCGACGGATGGGACACTCGACTGCCCGCGTTCCAGCCTGGCGAGGCTCAGGCGACCCGCGCGGCCTCGGGAAAGACACTCAACGCCATCGCGCCCAAGCTGCCTGAGCTGTTCGGCGGCTCCGCCGACCTCGCGGGGTCGACGAACCTGGCGTTCACGGATGGCGGGGACGTGGCCGCCGGACGATGGGGCGCACGCAACGTTCACTTCGGCGTTCGCGAGCACGGGATGGGTGCGGCCCTCAACGGCCTCGCCTTGCACGGTGGTGTGCGGCCCGTCGGATCGACGTTTCTCATCTTCTCGGACTACATGCGGCCATCGATCCGACTCGCCGCGCTGACCGGGTTGCCGGTGATCTATGTTTTCTCGCACGACTCGATCGGGCTGGGGGAAGACGGTCCCACGCACCAGCCGATCGAGCAGCTCGCGTCCCTACGCGCGATCCCCAATCTCGTCGTCATCCGGCCCGCGGACGGCGCGGAGACAGTCGAGGCGTGGCGCGCCGCGATCCTGCGTCACGCCGGTCCCGTGGCGCTCGTGCTCACGCGCCAAAAGGTCGCGACGTTGGATCGGTCGAAATACGCACCCGCGAACGGATTGCGCTTGGGCGGTTACGTCCTTGCCGACGCGCCGGACCGCACTCCCTCAGTCGTGCTCATGGCCACGGGCTCGGAAGTGGAGCTGGCGGTCGCGGGATTCGAGCGACTTACCACGGAAGGAATCAAAGCGCGCGTGGTGAGCATGCCTTCGCTGGAGCTGTTCGCGCAGCAACCACAAGAGTATCGCGACACGGTGCTGCCACCGGCGGTCCCCACTCGCCTGGCCATCGAGGCCGCGGCGCCGCAACCGTGGTACCGCTGGGTAGGGGACCGAGGAGTGGTGCTCGGCATCGAGCGATTCGGCGCGTCGGCGCCCTATAAGCGCATCTACGAGGAATTTGGGCTCACGGTGGAAAACGTGATACGGAAAGTGAAGGAGCTGGTCGGACGTTCCGACAGTCGGACAGCAGGCGCCTAACCGTCCGACCGTCCGACTGTCCGACGAAGTATCTCGCGCGCCGCCTCTCTTCCCGATCTCACGCACGCCGAAACACCTGCCCCGTCCACCCCGGCCCCCGCGATCGCGATGGGGGCGAGGTGCACCAGGCGCCCCCGCACCGCGGCCACGCGGTCGGCGTGCCCACGGCGATAGCGCGGCAGCCCCCGCGGCCAGTGAAACGCGCGGCCCCAAAGGGGGGTGGGGGCGGGGGCGCCCCGAAGTGCCAGGATCCTCGTGAGCTCGGTGTGCGCGACGCGTCCGGGGTCGCCATCCACGGGGCCCAGGAAGGCGCGCAGCAATGCGTGTCCATCGGGGGCGCGATGTGGGTACTTGCGCCAGGTATAGGTACACGCGCGCACAGCGCTCCCCGACTCTGCGACGGCGACGAATCCCGTCCCCTCGAGCGCCGGCACGTGCTCCGCCCGATACGCGAGCGACACGGTGACGCTCGGCGCGTAAACGACGTCTTCGAGCGCGCGTGCTGCCGCGACGCCCACACCGGCCAGCAGCCTGGCGATCACCCAGGCGGGAACCGCGAGGATGACGGCCTCGGCCTCGATCGCCGAACCGCCCGTCACGGACAAGCGCCACGCGTGCCCTGTGCCGCCGGGTGCCAGGGCCGTGACGCCTTGAGAGAGCTGGATGCGGGAACCCAGCCGGCCGACGAGCGCCTCCACGATGTCGGCCATCCCCGCGGCGAAGCTTCGGAACCCTTGCTGGAGGGACGCAGGATGCTGCGCCCCCACCGATATGCCCTGGATTCCCAGCAGCTGCGCCGCCCTGCCCTCAGGAAGCGGCTCGAGTCGGGTGCCGGTCCAGAGGGTCGAACCCTTGGCGACCTGGTCCACGACGCGGTCGCCGATCTCGAGCTCACGCGCCAGGTCCTGAATATCCGGCTCGGCGGCGAGGAAGCCGTCCGGTCCGCCCTCCACGATGAACCCGTCCCGTCGTTCCGTGACGATCGTGCCGCCGGCACGCCGCTCGGCATCGAGGATGACGAAATCCGCGCCTCCCCGCCGCAACTCCCACGCCGCCGACAAGCCGGCGAGCCCGGCCCCGACCACCGCGATCGTCAAATCCAGCTCCGCGCCGCGGCGGCCTCGAGTGCGATGTCGGCGACGGCGCCCACCAGCAGGGGATCGTCGTTCAGAGACGGCGTGCGTTCGAGCCGGACGCCGAGCCGCTGGGCGAGCGACCGGTACACGATGTCCACGTCGTACAAGATTTCGACGTGGTCGCACACGAACCCGATTGGGACGATGAGGAACGCTCGGTGACCGGCACGGACGAGCTCGGTCATCAGCGCACCCGCCTCGGGACCGAGCCACGGCTCGGGAGTCGCGCCCGCGCTTTGGAACGCCAAATGCCACGCAGCGAGTCCGCTGCGCTGCGCGACCGCGGCGGCGCTGGTCCGCAACTCGTCGCAGTAGGGATCGCGCGCGGCCAGGATCCGCTCGGGGAGGCTGTGCGCCGTGAACAGCACCTGCACAGAGCGGCGGGCTGGGAAACGCTGGAGCGCGCCGTCAACGCGTGCGGCGACTGCTTCGAGAAA
>DATEGE010000124.1:0-9055 GCA_035280265.1 Gemmatimonadales bacterium
TCTGAAAACCGCTACGCAGGCGCTTGGCCCGAGAGGGCGCTCGCCGTCGTGAAATCCGCCCCGAGTCCCTTGAACGCGGACGTCGCCGCCTGCACCTCGAGGTCGGCGTCGTCGGCGGCGCCGGTCGCGCGATAAGCCTCCGCCAGCAGCAGTCTCGCCGTGGCGGTCTCGTAGGGCAACTGGACTTCCTGCCAGAGTTTGCAGGCCCGTCGCAGCGTGAGGACCGCTCCGCCGCCGGCGCCTTCGGCGAGCTCAACGGCTCCGCGCGCCTGCGCCGCGCTGGCTTTCAGGGCCGTGGAGCCGTACGCCGCGGCGATTTGGTCGAGCTCCGCGGCGGCCCCTCTCGCAAGATCGAGCTCGTCCTTGGCGAGGGCGATCTGCACTCGGGCGGGCAGGAGCTTGGCCCGGTCCAGCGACCCCTCCGGGCGGTCCGCCACCGCACGATCGATCAGCACGCTCGCTGCGTCGACCTTGCCTTCCGCTAGGCGAAGCAGCGCGAGGCCCGGCACGGGCTCCCGCCCGAGTTCGTGCGCCTGCCGGAACACCTCCTCGGCGCGCTTCAAGTCGCCCATGCGCAAGCGGATTTCTCCTATCTCGTAAAACGCTTCACCGGCGGCGATATGATAGAAGCCCTGGAGCTCCTGCGCCGCGCGGAGCGCCTCGGTCTCGGCGTTGCTCCACGCCCCGCGCAGCCGCATGAGCTCGGCGCGGTGCACGCGGCAGATGCCGGGGAAACCGGACTCCGTGTGCTGCTCGCACCAGCGATGCGCGGCCTGACTCCACTCAGCCGCGCGCTGATAATCGGCGAGCTTCTCGCAGGTACCGAGCATGTTACAGTAGATGCGCCCCGTCACCTCGGGGCCGATCTCGCCACCCACCGCGGCGGCCATCGCTTCGTCGATCAACGCCATGCCCTGCGCCAAGTCGCCTTGCGAAACGAGCATGCGGCCGATGTCATGCAGGGCAAGGGCGTGCAGGTCGTTGTCGTGGAACCGGGCGGCGAGATCGAGTGTCCGCTTCGCGAGCCCCAGGGCTTTGTCCACATCACCTTCGTCGAGGGCGAGGATGGCGTGCATCCGCAGCAGTGCCCCGTGCTCCACGGACTCGGGCACGTCTTGGAGGAGCCGTTCCGCCCGCTTCAACCAGCCGTTCCCGAGTGACTTTGCCTGTCGGCGGAAGAAGTCCTCCGCCAGGCGGACCGCCACCGCCGCCGCGGACCGCGGTTCCCCTTGATCCATATAGGCCGCGTAGGCCCGCTCGCGGGCGGCGATGCACTCGTCGATGCGGCCGATCCACCAGGCCGCCTCTGCCAGGCGCTCGACGTCTTCCACGGACAGGGGTTGCTCCTGCTGGGCGTGGCTCAGGGTCTCGAAGGCCTGCCGCCAGGCGTGCCGGGCGAACGCGTCTCGCCCGGCCTCGCGCCAATCCTCGCGGAGTGGCGTTTCCACGACGGGTGACGCGAGCGGCTCCTCGGGCGCGCCGGCGAAGGCGAGCAACGCCTTGGCGAAGTCGTGCGGCGTCGCGAACCGGTCGGCCGGCGTTCGCGCGAGCGCCTTCGCGATCGCGCGATCCACGACGAGCGGCACCGTGTCCCGCAGTCGCCTGGCCGAGGGCGCCGGTTCCGTAAATCGCTTCGCGATGATGGCCTGCGCCGTGGGCCCCGTGAACGCGGGCTCTCCGGTGAGCATCTCGTACAGCACGCAGCCGAGGCTGTAGACGTCGGAGCGCCCATCGAGTGCCCGCTCGCCGGCACCCTGCTCGGGACTCATGTAGGCGGGCGTGCCGAGGATGATGCCGGTTTGTGTGAGCCTGCCGCCCGCCGCCAGGAGCGCCCCGGCGATGCCGAAGTCGGCCACGACGGCTCCGCCCTCCGAGAGCAGCACATTGTCGGGCTTGACGTCGCGGTGCACCACGTCGCGACTGTGCGCGTAGCTCAGCGCGCTCGCCACCTGTCGCACGATCGTGATCGCATCCTCGATCGGCAGCTGCTTCTCTCGGACGAGACGGTCCCGCAGCGACTCGCCCTCCACGTAGGGCATCACGAAGTACAGCACACCATCGGCCTCACCAGAGTCGTGGAGCGGGAGGATGTGCGGATGACTGAGGCGGGCCGCGGTCGCGATCTCGCGGAGGAACCGCTCCCGCCCGACTGCGGCGGCGACCTCCGGGGCCAGCACCTTGATCGCGACCGGCCGGTGGTGCTTCAGGTCCTCGGCGAGGTAGACGGTCGCCATCCCCCCGCGACCGAGCTCGCGCTCGATCGCGTACCGCCCCGCGAGGGCGGCGCGCACGTCGGGGGCCATGTCGGGCACGGGGGAACTCGGGCGCGGAGGACCACTAGATGATACAGTACCAAGGGGGAACGCGGCCAGAGGCCCGGCGGGCCGTTCGCGCCTTTTCGCCCTCCTGCGCGTAACTTCGCCTACCCAGTTGTCGTCGCTCGGCCGTACGCTCCTTCCATGCTCGCCCGCGTCCGCTCCGCCGCGGTCCTCGGGATCGACGCTTATCTCGTGGACGTCGAAACCGACATCGCGAACGGTCTCCCCACATTCGCCACTGTGGGGTTACCGCAAGGCGCGGTTAAGGAAGGCCGCGAGCGCGTGTACGCCGCCCTCGCAAACACGGGCTACACCTTTCCCCTGAAACGCATCACCGTGAACCTCGCCCCCGCCGACATTCGCAAAGAGGGCTCCGCGTTCGACCTGCCGATCGCCGTCGGCATCCTGGCGGCCACGGGGCAGATCTCGGGTGAGCGGCTGGGAGGGGTGGCAGTGCTCGGAGAGCTGGGGCTCGAGGGAGCGGTCCGGCCGGTGCGCGGCGCCTTACCGGTCGCGCTCGCGGCGCGGGCGGCCGCGCTCGATGCGCTCGTGCTGCCGCGCGAGAATCTGCCCGAGGCTGGAGTCGTCTCCGGCGTGCGCGTGCTCGGCGCCGGAAACCTCGCCGAGCTGGCGGATTTCCTCGACGGCCGGGCGGAGCTGCCTGAGGCGCGCGTCGACCTCGCCGGGCTGCTGGCGGAGCGCGGGCGGGACGACGTCGACTTCGCCGAAGTGAAGGGGCAGGCGCATGCCAAGCGCGCCCTCGAGGTAGCCGCGGCCGGCGGGCATAACATTCTCATGATCGGGCCGCCCGGGAGCGGCAAGACGATGCTGGCCCGCCGCCTCCCCACGGTGTTGCCGAAGATGAGCCTCGACGAGGCCCTCGAGACGACCAAGATCCACTCGGTCGCGGGGGTGCTGCCCCTCGGTGAATCCCTCGTGGCGCGGCGACCGTTTCGCGCGCCGCACCACACCATCTCGGACGCCGGGCTGATCGGCGGCGGCTCGTATCCCCGACCGGGAGAGGTGAGCCTCGCGCATGGCGGTGTGCTGTTCCTGGATGAGCTGCCCGAGTTCCGCAAGAATGTGCTCGAGGTCTTGCGCCAGCCGATGGAGGACGGCGTCGTAACGATCGCGCGCGCCGCGATGAGCCTCACCTATCCCGCGCGCTTCATGCTCGGCGCCGCGATGAATCCGTGCCCGTGCGGCTACTTCGGCGACCCGCAGCACAATTGCGTGTGCGGCCCGCTCGGCGTGGAGCGGTATCTCGCACGCGTCTCGGGACCGCTGCTCGACCGCATCGATATCCACCTCGAGGTGCCGGCGGTGAAGTACCGCGCCCTCGCCGATCAAGACGGGGGCGAGCCGAGCGACGCGGTCCGGCAGCGCGTCGACCGGGCGCGCGCGCTGCAACGCGAGCGGTTCGCGCACCGCACGGGGGTATACGCCAACGCGCATATGGCGCCGCGCGACATCCGTACCTTCTGCCGCGTCTCGGACGGCGCCGACGCGCTCCTGCGCACCGCCATCACGCGGCTCGCGCTTTCCGCCCGAGCGTATCACCGGATCCTCAAGATCGCTCGCACCATCGCCGATCTCGACGAGGCGACGGAGCTGCTGCCGAAACATGTCAGCGAGGCCATTCAGTACCGCAGCCTCGATCGGCGGGGATTGGCGTGAATCGACCAGGAACACCGCACCATTTCCCGACCCGCCGCGGGTTGCAAGGAGTGCTGGCGAGACGCACTGCCACGCCCCGCCAATTCGTCTGGAGCGCGGGCCCCCGCCGCGACCCGCCCACTGCCCGCTCCGGCACGACCCGTGCGACTCCGCCCGCGCCAAAGGAGCGGCGCATGAGCAAGGCAGGCAATCGCAGGGCCGGCTATCTCGGGATCAGTGTGGTCGTCCTAGCGGCGGCTACGGGACCGGCGCTCGTCGCCCAGGGCGGTCCGAAAGTCGCTCGACCGGCCGGGTCGGTGACGACCGCGTCTGGCGAGTCATCCCGCCTCGAGCGGGCCCGCGCCGTTCTTGGGACGCTGGTGGGCACGTGGCGCTTCGAGATCTGGTTCGCGGGGAACTTTACTAACACGCCGGATGCGGCCGGCATGCGTCACGTCACGACGCTGTTCGACGACCTGCGCCTGGAGTGGACCGAGAACCTCGATCACTCCCCAATCGAGACCCGCGGCCTCATCGCCTTCGACCCCAAGAGCGGCCGCTTCTTCTCGAGTTCGGTCTCCAGCGCCGGACCGGCACCGGTATTCATGCTAGGCACCGTCGATAACACCGAACCGCTGGTCATTTTTCGTCCGCTCGCCGACTCAACGGATCAGTCCTTTGCCGTGACGATGCTGGACGCCGATCACTTCCGCACGGCCGCGCTGGACCGCAGCTGGCGAGCGCTGTTCACGCGCCAGCCGTAGGCACACCACACCTGCCGCAAGGTGTGAGCGCAGGGGTATCCTTACACCTGCGCGATGACCGGCTCCCGCTCCGGCAACCCGACCCTGCTCGGCCTCCCCTACGACGCGAGCTCCTCCTTCCTCCGCGGCGCCGCCGCCGCACCGCCGCTGATCCGGCAGGCGCTTCACTCGCCCGCCGGGAATCCCTGGACCGAGACCGGCGTCGATCTGGCGGCGCGCGGCCTGCTCGGCGATGCCGGCGACGTGCCACTCGGCACATCCAGCGCGGAGGTGCGGGCCAAAATCGAAGACGCCGTCCGTACGCTCCTCGAGGCCGGGGCGCGACCGATCGTGCTCGGCGGCGACCACTCGGTCAGCTATCCCGTCATCCGCGCCGTCCGTTGGCGGCACCCGCGGCTCAGCGTCCTGCACTTCGACGCCCATCCTGACCTGTATCCCGAGTTCGAGGGCGACCCCTACTCCCACGCCTGTCCGATGGCGCGGGTCATGGAGGAGCGGCTCGCCGACCAGCTGGTCCAAGTCGGTATCCGCACGATGAACGCGACGCAGCGCGCCCAGGCCGAGCGCTTCGGGGTGGAGGTCATCGACATGCGCGGCTGGGTGGCCGGGCGACGCCCCACGCCGCGACATCCGCTCTACATCTCGATCGATCTCGACGCGTTTGATCCGGCGTTCGCCCCCGGCGTGGCCCATCGCGAGCCGGGTGGCCTCACGGTGCGCGACGTGTTGACGGTGCTCCACGGCTTGACGGTCCCGATCGTCGGCGGCGATGTCGTCGAATTCAATCCCCAGCAGGACGCCACTGGCCAGACGGCGAGTGTCTGCGCCAAGCTCGTCAAGGAGCTCGCCGGCACAATGATCAGCGCGGCGGGATGACCAGGCGGATGATGTCGCCGGGGGTGACGTCGATGCGCTCGCTGATCGGGTTGATTCGAGCCCCGATCGGGTGCGCCTCGAACCGTACGTCAGTGCCGTAGCCGATCAGCTCGGGTCGCACCATGAGAGTGCGCGTCGAGAGGCCCGGCACCATGCCGAGGCGGATGCGCTGGCCGGTGCGGATGAGATAGATGGTCATGTCGGCGAAGTTCTGGTTCTCGACGGTGACCGCCACCTCGGCCTTGGGATTGACGGGCGTCGGGGCGCCGCGGTGGCAGGCCGGGGCGGCCAGCGCGAGGAGCAGGATCGTGTCACGCGCGCGCATCAGCACTTTCATGATACCCGGCTGACTGGCGCGTGGCCCGGCCGCCCCCTACCTTGCCGCCCCGTATGACCGACTGGCTGCAGACCCGACTGGGGTTGAGTCCCGACCTCCAGGCCAAGCTGCTCGCCACCCTAGTGATCGTGTTGGGGCTATGGCTCCTCGATCGCCTCGTGCTCGCGCTCGTGTACCGCCGGGTGACCGATCCGTGGAGTCGCTACCGTTGGCGCAAGGCCATCACCTACATCGGCACCGGCCTGGGCGTCATCCTCGTCGGGCGCACGTGGTTCGTCGGCATCGCGGCGCTCGCCACCTACCTCGGCCTGCTGTCGGCGGGGCTCGCGATCGCCCTCAAGGATCCCGTCACGAACCTCGCCGGCTGGGTGTTCATCGTGTGGCGCCGCCCCTTCGAGGCCGGCGATCGGATCGAGATCGGTGGCCACAAGGGCGACGTCATCGACATTCGGCTGCAGCAGTTCACGCTCAACGAGATCGGCAACTGGGTGGACGCCGATCAGTCGAGCGGCCGGATCATCCACATTCCGAACGGCAAGGTGTTCGTCGAACCCGTCGCCAACTACGACAAGGGGTTCAAGTACATCTGGAACGAAGTGCCCGTGCTCGTGACCTTCGAGAGCGACTGGAAAAAGGCGAAGGAGATCCTCACGACCATCGCGTTCAAGCACGCGGCGCATCTCACGGCGCAGGCGGAGCAGGACCTGCTCGCGGCATCGCGGCAGTACCTCATCAACTACACCAAGCTGACGCCGATCGTGTACACGAAGGCTACCGACAGCGGGGTGCAGCTGACGATCCGTTATCTGATCGAGCCACGCAAACGCCGCGGCACCGAGCACGCCATCTGGGAGAGCATCCTGCAGGAGTTCGACCAGTGCGCCGACGTCGACCTCGCCTATCACACAGTGCGGTCCTTCAAGCTCACCGAGGAAGGCAAGCATGGAGTACGGCCGCCGCGACGCGCCCAGCGGTCGGGGCAGGAGACTCTCGAATGACGGCCGCTACGGTTCCGACGCCTACAGCCGCTCGAGCTCGCTGACCGTGCGCGCATTGCGGATGTTGCCCGTGTTGACAGTGGATTGCGGCTCGATCATCACGACGTGGGCCTCCTCGGGCGCGACCGGCAGGTGCTCGACGCCGCGCGGGACGATCGCGAACTCGCCTGGCTCCAGCCACACGTCCCGATCGCGAAATTTGAGCAGCAGCCGGCCCTGAACGACGAGGAACAGCTCGTCCTCCGTGTCGTGGTGGTGCCACACGAACTCGCCTTTGAGCTTGACCACCTTCACCAGATGGTCGTTCAGCTCGCCCACGACCTTGGGGCTCCAGTAGTCGTCGAACAGGCGAAACTTTTCGGCGAGATTCACGCGCTGCATGCTAGGATGCCTCTTGTTGGACGGTGGAACGGTCGGACTGTCGGACTGAGGGCCCGGTCACCGTCCGACCGTCCGTCGTTCCGGCCAGCCGACGCAGTCTGTGGGAGAGCTGAATCCAGACGACGGCTCCGACGATCAGCGCCATGGCGAGGAACGTCCGGGCCGTGACCGGCTCGCGCAAGATCAACCAGCCGAGCAGCACGGCGATCACCGGGTTCACGTACGCGTACGTGCCCACGATCGTGGGCGAGGCATGCCGCAGCGCATAGGTGTAGGCGCTGTAGCCGAGGATCGAGCCGAAGATCACCAGGTAGGCGATGGCCCCGGCGCCTCTCGCCGTCAGGTGCCAACGGCTCCACTCGCCTAGCGCCGTGCCGATGACAACGATCGTCGCGCCACCCACGATCATCTGCAGGGCGGCGCCCACGTACGGGCTCGTCTCGGTGCGGTGCCGCTTGCCGTACACCGAGCCCAGTGACCACGAGGCGCTGGCGCAGGTCAAGGCGATCGGCCCGCGCAGGTCGGCCCGCAGAATCTCGGCGGGACTTGCCCCCACGAGCAGCGACGTCCCCAGGAAGCCGAGCAGCAATCCCGCCACGACCCGCCAGTTGAGATCGCCGGAGCCGCCCGGGATGATCGCGTCGAAGAACGCCATCCACAACGCCACGGTCACCACGAAAATGCTGGCGATTCCGGACGCGGTATACTGCTCGGCCCACACCACGAACGCGTTGCCGCCGGCGAGCAACAGGATTCCGACGATGGCCTGGGTGCGCCAATCGCCGAGCCGGCGCGGCAGCTGGTCGCCCAGTGCGAGCGCCACGGCGAGCACCAGCGCCCCGGCGATGACGAACCGCAGCCCTGCAAACAAGAAGGGAGGGAGCACTCCGACGCCAACCCGGATCGCGAGATAGGTCGAGCCCCAGAAGACGCATACGATGAGATAGGCGATCAGCGCCTTGCCACGCAGTCCGGCCATCAGTCGAGCTCCGCGGGAGCGAACCCCGGCTTTTCGAATACGGTGCCGAGCACGATGGTCGTGCGCGTGCTCACGATGGGACTAGGCGCCGGCCCCCGGAGGTCGCCCAGCAGCCGTTGCAAGCGCTCGAGGTCGGGGGCCGCAACCTTGAGGATGTAGCAATCTTCGCCCGCCACGTGGTGACACTCCAGCACGCCCGGATGCTTCTCCAGCTCGCGCATCCGCGGCTCGTCGCCGACGTAGTCAGAGCTGGTGTAGCGCACCGCGACGAACGCGGTTACGGGGTATCCGGCCTTCCCGCGATCGACGCGCGCGCCATAGCCGGTGATGTATCCGGCCTCCTCGAGCCGCTTGACTCGCTCCATCACCGCGGGTCGAGACAAGCCCACTTCGTCGGCCACTGCCTGGTAGCTGGAACGTCCGTCGGTCGCGAGCAGCCGCAGGATCTTGCGGTCCACCGCGTCCGGCTCGGTCTTGTGCGTCATTTGGGAGCCCTGGTTGCCTGGGAGCCTACTAGACGTCGACGTTCGCCTCTGTCCTTGAACGTATCATAAGGGTAGCGCGTTCCACACCTACGAACTATCCGGTTTTGGTCGGCAAATTGTCCTTTGCTGGTGACAGTGAACTCGCTAGTATTCCGCCGTGTCGAGTTCCCCTAGTCCCCTCCGGACGTTGCGCGCCCTCGTGCGCACCTATCCGTCGGCCCTGGTGGGGTACTCGGGCGGAGTCGATTCCGCACTCCTCGC
>DATEGE010000125.1:0-17353 GCA_035280265.1 Gemmatimonadales bacterium
GGGCGCCGCCACCTGGGGGGCGGGGCGGTCCTGGGGGGCGGGGAGGCCCCGGCGGTCCGGGAGGACCGGGAGGGCGCGGCGGTGTGGGCGGTGGCGGCATGCGCATGGTCGCACAAGATAGGAAACGCCACTCCCAAGCCGCCAGTCGCAAGATGCAAGGTGCGCAGAACCGCTTGCGGCTTGGCGCCTTGCCCTCTGTCAACTCAGATTGATGGATGCTCATCGACGTCCACGCGCACTTTTACCACGCGCGCACGCCCCGGGCGGACTGGCGCGAGCGCAACGCCAGCCGGCTCGTGGCGGGGGAGAAGATCGGGATCACGATCCACATGGCGTCGGTGCTGGGGAGCTGGGGTCGGACATCGCCCATCTACTTTCCGTCACCCCGCGACTTGGGGGAGGGGAACGATGCCCTGCTGGCGTTGCAGCGCGAACACCCCCGCGCCATCCGTGGTTACGTCACCGTCAACCCCAACTACACGACACACGCCCGCGCCGAGATCGCGCGCTGTCTGAGCGCCGGCATGGTGGGGATCAAGCTCGCCGCTAGCCGCCGCGCGACCGACCCACTGCTCGACCCGATCTGCGAGCTGGCGCGCGAGCGGAACGTCCCAGTGTTGCAGCACGTGTGGCAGCACCGCCGGCGCGATTGGCCGGGCCAGGAGGCCTCGGACGGTGCGGAGCTCGCGACCCTCGCCGGGCGTCACCCGGACGTGCAGTTCATTCTGGCCCACATCGGCGGCGGTGGCGACTGGCAGCACTCGCTCGCCGTACTGGGTCGTGCCCCCAACGTCCTCGTGGACCTCTCGGGGAGCGGAGTGGACGGCGGCATGCTGGAGGCGTGCCTCCACGCCGTCGGCGTGGAGCGGCTGCTCTGGGGAACCGATCTGACGATGGACACCGGGTGGGCCAAGCTGCGCTACCTCGAGCGGCTGTTGTCGCCAGCGGAGCTGGAGCTGGTGACGTGGAAGAACGCGACCCGCATTTTTCCGCGCGGCGCGTTCCACGCCGATTGATGCGCATCGACGTCAACGCCTTCCTCGGCGCCTACCCGTATCGACGCGTGCCCGGTACGTCCGTGGATGCCCTACTCCGCGCGATGGCGCGCACGGCGGTCGACGCCGCCTGGGTGAGTCACCTCCCGAGTCTCTTCTGGCGCCAGCCGATGGAAGGGAATGCGTGGCTGTACGAGACCGTGGGGCGCGAGCCCAGGCTCAAGCCGGTTCCCGCCGTGCACCCCGGCTTGCAGGGGTGGGAGGTCGGGCTGCGTGAGGCGGTCGACCGGCGCGCTCCTGCGGTGCGGTGCGACCCCACCTACTACGGGCTCGACCCAGCCGGTCCCGAGATGGCGGCGCTGGCGTCCAGCTGCGGGGCCGCGCGGCTGCCGCTCATGATCGCCGTGCGACTCGAGGACGCCCGGCAGCGCCACCCCAACGACCACACGCCCGAGCTAACCGCGGCGGCCGTGCGTGCGTTGATTCGGAGCGACGCGCGGTTGCGGCTCGTGATCACGCATGCCGATCGCGGGTTCATCGAGGAGGTCCACTTCGGGTCCACCCCGGAGGAGGCGGCCCGCCTGTGGTGGGACGTGAGCTGGGTGTGGGGGCCGCCGGAGGATCACCTGGCGACGCTCGTGGACACCATCGGAGCGGATCGCTTCGTGTTCGGCACCGGCCAGCCGCTCCGAATTCCGGAGGCCGCCGTCGCCAAGCTCGATCTGCTCGACCTCGATAGCGACCAGCGGGCGGCCATCGAGTCGGGCAACGTCACGAGCGGTGTGCTGGCGTGACCGGCGGCACGCCGGCCGAGCTGCGCTCGCGCCTCGAGTGGGGCCTGATCCCTGCGGTCCCGACTCCGTTCCGCGGCCGCGAGCTGGCCCAGGACGTACTGGAGACCTATGCGCACTGGATGGCGGACCACCAGGTGGCCGGCGTCGCCGTGTGGGCGCACACGGGACGTGGGCCGCATCTGTCGGCCGACGAGCGACGGCGAATCCTGGGGACATGGCGCGCCGCACTCCCGCTGAGCGTGGTTGTGGCCGGCGTGTCGACCCCGGAGCTCGCCGCCGAGGCGAAGGCGGGCGGCGCGGATGCGCTGCTGGCGTTCCCGCGCGCCCCCGACCCCGTCGGCTATCACGAAGCGCTCGCCCGTGAGCTGCCGGTGATCGCCTTCTATTTGTATGCCGCCGCGGGGGGCGTCGCGTACGACAACCAGACGCTGCACGGGCTGCTGGCGCTGCCCAGCGTGATCGGCATCAAGGTGGCCACGCTCGATTCCGTCGTGACCTTCCAGCGCATCGCCGGGCTGATGCGGGACTATCCCGACAAGCTGCTGATCACGGGCGAAGACCGGTTCCTGGGCTACTCGCTCACCATGGGCGCGCGGGCCGCGCTCATCGGCATGGGCGCGGCCCTCACCAACATTCAGAGCAAGCTCCTGGAATCGTTCCGCGCTAACAAGTTCGCGACATTCATGCGCCTGTCCGGCGTGTGCGATGCGTTTGCCGCGGCCACGTTCATCCCACCCATGGAGGGCTACGTTCGCCGGATGTTGTGGGCGCTCGCCGCCGACGGCGTGATCCCGGACGATGCGTGCGACGATCCCTGGGGTCCGAGCTTGCCGCCAGATGAGCGAGAAGTCGTGCGGAGGGCGGTGCGAGAGGCGCGCGCGACCCGCATCAGCTCGTCATGAAGCGGGTCGCGCGCCGGTCGTTTCTCGAAACGTGCGCCGCGGCGGGGGCGGCGCTCGGCGCGTCTCCTCTCCCTAAAGGCTGGGTTCCGATGAGCAAGCAACCGCACGTCGTGGTGGTCGGAGCGGGCGCGTTCGGCGGCTGGACGGCGCTGCACCTGGTGCGCCGCGGCGCCCGCGTCACGCTGCTCGATGCCTGGGGGCCCGGCAACTCGCGGGCCAGCTCGGGCGGTGAGACCCGCGTCATCCGCGCCACCTACGGGCCGCGCGGCGTGTACACGCGCATCGCCGCCCGCGCGCTGCAGCTCTGGAAGGAGCACGACCGTCGCTGGGGCCGGAAGCTGTACCACGGGATCGGCGTCCTCTGGTTGGTGGAAGGCGACGATGAGTACGAGCGGGCGGCGCTGCCGTTGCTCAAGGAGGCCGGTGTCGCGTTCGAAGAGCTGTCCGGCGGCGAGGCGGCGCGCCGCTACCCCCAGATCGACTGCGAGCGGGTACGCTGGGCCATCTTCGAGAACGAGGGAGGGTATCTCACGGCGCGCCGTGCCTGCGCCACCGTGCTCGAGGGCTTCCTCGGCGAAGGCGGTGTGTACCGCCAGCTCGCGGCCAGCCTCCCGACCATCGCTGGAGGCGAGCTCCGCACGCTCGGGCTCTCGGACGGAACCACCATCACCGCCGACCGCTTCGTGTTCGCCTGCGGCCCCTGGCTCGGCAGACTCTTTCCCGACGTCGTCGGCGACCGGGTGCGCGCCACCCGCCAGGAGGTATTCTTCTTCGGGACGCCTCCGGGGGACCGGCGATACACCGAGGACGTGCTGCCCGTCTGGGCCGATCATGGCGCGCGTTTCATGTACGGCATCCCGGGCAACGAGTGGCGTGGTTTCAAAGTCGCGGACGACACGCGCGGGCCGGTCATCGACCCGACCGCCGTGGAGCGCACGCCGACGGCTGCCGCACTCCAGATCGCGCGTGAATACGTCGCCTTTCGGTTTCCGGGTTTGAAGGACGCGCCGCTGCTCGAAGCGCGCGTGTGTCAGTACGAAGAGTCGCCCGACGAGCACTTCATCATCGACCGACACCCGGTGGCGGCGAACGTCTGGCTCGTGGGCGGCGGATCCGGGCACGGCTTCAAGCACGGGCCCGCGGTCGGCGAGTTGGTCGCACAGCTCGCGCTTGGCGACGGCACCCCCGATCCACAGTTCCGGCTGTCGCGCTTTGCCAAGTAGGGCGCCCGGCGCGCTGGG
This sequence comes from Gemmatimonadales bacterium, assembly GCA_035280265.1. Lineage (GTDB taxonomy): Bacteria > Gemmatimonadota > Gemmatimonadetes > Gemmatimonadales > GWC2-71-9 > AG41. The sequence continues at coordinate 3,933 of DATEGE010000125.1, forward strand.
GCGCGACTTCGAGCGATTCGGGCGGGACCTGCCGCGCGACTTTCCGGCGCACGTGCGCGAGACCTATGGCGTCGATCTCACCGGCCGCTATCTCGGCGAGACGGTGCCACACCCCATCGGCAAGGGCTCCGGTCAACTGTCGCTCAACGCGGGGCAGCTCGAAGACGATGCCCGCGCCGGCCTCGCGTTCGCCGTGCTCAAGACGGTGATCGCCGAGGATGAGACCGGCGCGCGGGCCATGGCCGCCTGGGCGATTCACGAGAGCAAGATGCGCGTGGAGCGGCGGCGGGCGAGCGACGGGCGCGGTGGCTGGACCGTCACGTGGAAGGGACGCGGGTGGGATCGGTCGCTCGCCGACTACCTCGGATTGGTCCGCGCCGGTCGCGACTTGACGCGGGCCGGCCGTCTGCTGGTGGTACCGTCGGTCAAGTATCACCTGCCACGGTTGACCGAGCCGTTTCGTGAGGGCGAGTATCGCTACACCACGGGGCAGCTCGCCGCGGCGTCGCGCGACGCGCCGCTCTGCCTCGAGAAAGACTTCTCGCCCACCCTCGCCGGCGACCCGCTGGCCGACGATCGCGCTCAGATTCTCCGGTGGCTCGAGGAGGTCCCGCGCCGCATCAAGCAGGCGGCGCCGTTCCCCGTACGCGTCGCCGTGAAGCTCATGAACGCGCGCTTCGACGATGCCTTCCAGCTCGACATGATGCGAGCGGCGTCCGGAGCCGATGCCCTGGTGTGCTTCAACCGGCTGTTCGATGACGCGAGGAGCGTGGCTTATGGCGGTTGGGATTTGAGCGACCGCAACCTCCGGGTGTTAGATGCCTTCGCGGTCGAACCGTCCGACCGTCCAACCGTCCACCTGACGGGCACCGGCAACATCTGCTCCGGCGACATGATCCTCGAGTACGGGCGCCGCGGGTGCGAGAGCGTGCAGCTCCACACCTGTTTCCAGCTGCCGCTCTCCCAGTATCCGGCCAGCGCTGGCTCCCGGACCGCGCGCGCGCTGCACGCGCTTGTGTTTCACCCCGCGCACGGCCTGGTCGCGGGGATGCTCCGGCTCGAGTCACAGGGCGTGCTGGAGCGGCGGGACGGCATGCTGCACTTCCTCGACGTTGGCGGGCATGCGCATCGCCCAGGTTGAGCTGTTCGAGCTCGGGCTCCCGTTCGTGGAGCCGTTCATCATCTCGGGCGGGCGGATCGACGCGCGCCGTTCGATCGTCGTCGTGCTGCACGATGAGGCGGGTCACGTCGGGTACGGCGAAGCCGCTCCCGACGAGCTGCCCTTCTATTCCGAAGAGACGCTCGCCAGCGCCCACGACCTGATCACGCGCGTCCTCGTGCCGCGGATCCTGGGGCGCACGTTCGACGGGGTCGCAGCGGTGGACGCCGCATTACGCGAGCATGTGCGCGGCAACCCATTCGCCCGCGCGGGCATCGAGACCGCGGTGTGGGACCTCGAGGCCCACGCGCGGGGCACCGGATTGGCGCAGCTCGTAGCGGAGCGGCTCGATGTGACGCCGAACGCGAGTTTTCCGTGCGGCGTCGCACTCGGGATTCCGGCGGACCGGCGCCCCGAGACGTTGACGCAGCGAGTGTACGAGGCGCTGGAGCACGGCTATCGCCGCGTGAAGATCAAGGTCGCGCCGCAGTGGGACGAAGTGGCGGTGCGCGCCGCCCGCGCCGGGATGGCCGGGACGGACGTGCCGCTCACGGTGGACGCGAACGGCGCGTACAATTGGCCGGAGCACGAGCGCGCGCTGCGCGCGCTCGACGCGGCGGGACTCCTGTACATCGAACAGCCGCTCGCCCCCGATGAGCTCGTCGGCCACGCGCGCCTGGCGCGGACTCTCACGACCCCCGTGTGCCTTGACGAGACGCTGCGTGACACGGTGGCGGCACGCCAGATTGTGGCGCTCGACGGTCCGATGGTCTGGAATCTCAAGGTGCATCGCGTCGGCGGGCTTAGCGAGGCGTGCCGCATCTATCGCATCGCCGCGCAGTGCGGCGCACGCCTCTGGGCCGGAACCATGCCCGAGTCGGGCGTCGGCTCCCAAGCGGGGGTGGCGATCGCGTCGCTCCCCGGGTGCGTCTATCCGTCGGACCTGGAGCCCAGTGTGCGGTGGTTCGGTCGTGGTGTGGACGTGATCAAGCTGACGATGAGTAAGGACGGCCGCATGGCGGTGCCCGGTGTCTCCGTCGCGCGGCTGCTTGATGCGGCGCGGTTCCGGGCCGCGACGCGAACCCTCTCAACCGGAGTCGAATAGTGTCGCGATTGCAGAGTCTGTTGCCGGCCCTCGTGGCGCTCACGGCCATCGCGCCGCCGTCCGCTCACGCACAGCAGTATGACCCGGCGTTGTTTTCCGCGCTCCGCTGGCGTCTGATCGGGCCATTCCGCGGCGGTCGCACCGTCGGCGCCACGGGGGTCTCCGGAGCGCCGGACCTGCTGTACATCGGCGTCAATAACGGCGGCGTGTGGAAGAGCGACGACTACGGGCGCACGTGGACCCCGATCTTCGACGACCAGGCGACGAACTCGATCGGCGCGATCGCGGTGGCGCCGTCGGATCCGCAGACGCTCTACGTAGGGAGCGGCGAGGGGCTGCAACGGCCTGACCTCTCGGTGGGCGACGGGATCTATAAGTCCGTGGACGGGGGGCGCACCTGGCGGCATGTCGGGCTGCGCGAGGGCCAGCAGATCCCGGCGATCCTCGTCGACCCACGCGACGCAAACCGGGTGCTCGTGGCGGTGCTGGGGCATCCCTACGGCCCGAATCGCGAGCGCGGCGTGTTTCGCTCCTCCGACGGGGGCGACACGTGGCAGCAGGTGCTTTCCACCGACGAGAACACCGGAGCCATCGACCTCGCCTTCGATCCGGCGAGCCCACAGGTCGTGTTCGCTGTGTTATGGGCGGCGCGGCAAGCGCCCTGGGAAATCGGCAGCTCGTGGACGCTGCCCGCAAGCAATGGGCTCTATAAGTCGACGGACGGCGGCACCACCTGGCGACACGTCACCACTGGCCTCCCCGGTGCCGCGGAGGGCCTCGGCCGGATCGGCCTCGCTCTGTCGCCCAGCGCGCCAGCGCGCATGTACGCCATCGTCGGCGCCACGAGCGGGGGCGGTCTCTACCGGTCGGACGATGGCGGAGAGCAATGGCGGCTCGTCAACGCCGACCAGCGCCTCTGGGGTCGGGATGGCGACTTCAACGAGGTCAAGGTCGATCCCGCCAACCCGGACATCGTCTACGTCGCCAACGTGGTCACCTGGAAGTCCGCCGATGGTGGGCAAACGTTCACGGCGTTCCGCGGCGCGCCCGGGGGCGACGACTACCATCGCCTGTGGATCGATCCGCGGGATCCGAAGGTCATCCTGCTCGCGGGCGACCAGGGTGCCGTCGTCACCGTGAACGGCGGCGCGACGTGGAGCTCGTGGTACAACCAGCCGACCGCGCAGTTCTACCACGTCGCCACCGACCGCCGCTTTCCGTACTGGATTTACGGCGGCCAGCAGGAGAGCGGCTCGGTCGGGATCGTGAGTCGTGGCACTGACGGCCAGATCACCTTCCGTGAATGGCACCCGGTGGGAGCGGAAGAGTATGGCTACGTCGCACCGGATCCGCTTCATCCTAACCTCATCTACGGCGGGAAGCTGACGCGGTTCGACTGGAGCACCGGCGAGGTGCAGACGGTCTCGCCCGAGCCGGTGCGCACCGGCGCGTATCGCTGGGTGCGCACCATGCCGCTGGTGTTCTCACCGGTCGATCCGCGCGTGCTGTACTTCGCCGGCAACGTGGTGTTTCGCACCGTGGATGGTGGCGCGAGCTGGCAGACGATCAGTCCCGATCTGACACGCACGTCGTACCAAGTTCCGGCCAGCCTCGGCGCGTTCGCGTCGCTCGATCCTGAGCAGGGAAAGCACCGCGGCGTGATCTACACGATCGCGCCGTCGTTCCGGAAAGCGGGCTTGCTGTGGGTGGGTACCGACGACGGCTTGATTCATGTGACCCACAACGGGGGCCGAACTTGGACGGACGTCACGCCGCCGGCGCTCACCCCGTGGAGTAAAGTCTCGCTCATCGAGGCTTCGCATAGCGACACGCTCGCCGCCTACGCGGCGGTGAATCGGTTCCGACTCGACGACCTGCGCCCCCACGTGTACCGAACAAAGGACGGCGGCAAGACGTGGACCGAGATCGTCGAAGGGATACCGTCCGACGAGGTGGTGAACGTCGTGCGGGAGGATCCGGCGCGGCGCGGTTTGCTGTATGCCGGCACTGAACACGGCATGCACGTTTCGTTCGACGACGGCGATCATTGGCAGTCACTGCGGCTCAACCTCCCGGCGACGTCGGTGCGCGACCTGGTGGTGCACGACAGTGATTTGGTCGTCGCCACGCACGGACGCTCATTCTGGGTGCTGGACGACGTGACGCCGCTGCGGAACGTCGCCGCTGCGGCCGCGACGGTCGCCTCGGGCGACGCCTACCTGTACCCGCCAGCGGGCACGGTGCGCGTGCGCTGGAACGAGAACACCGACACGCCGCTGCCGATCGACGAGCCCACCGCGCCGAACCCGCCCGACGGCGCCGTGCTCGACTACTACCTGCCGCATCCCACGACGACGCCGGTTGTGCTCGAGATCCTCGATCAGCAGGGCAGGTCCGTTCGGCGGTTTTCGAGCGGTGACGCACCTGAGCCAGTCGACTCCGGCCTGAACATTCCGACCTGGTGGATCCGCTCCCCCCAGCGGCTGAGCGCGGAGGCAGGGATGCATCGTTTCGTCTGGGATCTGCACGGCCCGCCGCCGCCGGCGCCAACTCACGAGTACCCTATCGCCGCGATCCTCCACGACACGCCGCGCGAGCCGCGCGGACCGTGGGTGCTCCCGGGCCGCTATCTGGTGCGGCTCACCGTCGACGGTCGTGCGCACACGCAGCCCCTCGCCATTCTCATGGACCCTCGGGTACGCGTCACGGCGCGCGCGCTTGCCCGACAGTTCGCACTGGCCGTGCGCCTGACCACCGCGCTACGGCGCGATTCCAGCGCGCTCGACGCCATACACGGGCTCGGCCAGGAGCTGAAGCGGGCACGCGAGGGAGCCGCTGCGCCGCTGCTCACGACGCTCGACTCGCTCGGGCGGGAGTTGGCCGCCGTGGAAGACGGCCCGAGCGTGCGTCCGGGTGCCCGGCCAACGGTACCGAGCCTGAAGCTCCTGTATAGCCAGCTCGCGGACGCCTATGGCGTGGTGGAAGCCGCGGACGCGGCGCCGACGCAGGCGATCGAGGCGCTGGTGCCACGGTTGGAGCGCGACCTCACGGCGCTCGAGGCCCGCGCCCGCGCGCTCGAGGGGCGCTTCCGTTCGGCGAGCCGTCGCTTACAATAGAGCCAACATGATCCCGATCGAGCACCAGCCCACCGGCTACTGGGCGACCAACCTCTACACCATTCCGCGCAAGCGCCCCAAATCCGACGCCCCGATCAAGGACCTGCCGCAACGTGCCGCGCAACGGTTCAAGCGGGCGCGCGAAGGGATCCGCGCCCTGCGGCACGTCACCGAACAAGTCGTCTTTATGGGCACGGCTTGGAAGTGGGTGTGGATGTACGAGGTGGGCGGCCGCAAGCTCGGCTACTTGCATCCCATGGCGAGCGGCGTGTCGGGCACGTTCATCCTGAACGAAGGCGAAGAACGCGAGTTGGCGGTGACCGACGGTCTGCCGCGGCCGTCGCGCCACGCGATCCGCGACGGCCGCGTGGCGGGCGGTGTGCGCTGGTGCTGGATGGAGTTTCCCGATCTCGAGGCCGTGGACGCGTTCGTGGCCGTCATTCGACTGAAGCATCAGTTGCTCGCACGCCCGGAGTGACGCCGCGCGGGGCTTGTGCGTCTTTTATCGCCCGCGCTACATTCCGGCGCCCGCGCAGCCGTTCCACAACACGAACCGATAGATTCGCCATCGAGCGCTCTGGATGACGAAGCGGAGTGACGGGGTCCGGGCCGGGGTGAGCGGGGGGAGCGTCGCGATCGCGCTGCTGCTCACCTTGCCGGCAATGGCGCAGACCGGCCAGGCTCCACCGGTCACCCCCGCTCGCGTCATCGGCGATACGGGCCGGCTCCCAGGTCCCCGCCAGCCGATCTTCTTTCGTCACGACGTTCACGCCGGGCAGGACCGGATCCCTTGCCTCTACTGTCACAGCACCGTGACGATCTCGAGCGAGCCGGGGATCCCGGCGTTGCAGACCTGCTTCGGCTGCCACCAGATGATCGGCGGGTCCACGCCGTCGCATCAGGCCGAGATCAAGAAGGTGCGCGAGGCGTGGATCAACAAGCGGCCGCCCGAGTGGACCCGGGTGCATGCGCTGCCCGGGTTCGTGCATTTCCCGCATCAGCGGCACATCAAAGTCCTGGGCACCGAAGGCTGTACCACCTGTCACGGCGACGTGCGTAGCATGCCGCAGGTCTATCAGGTCTCCACGCTGAAGATGGGCTGGTGCGTCAACTGCCACGTGGAGCACAAGGTGACACGCGACTGTACCGTGTGTCACTACTGAGCGCCATGGACCGCAGACGATTCCTCACCGTCCTGGGAGCGACGAGCGGCGCGGCCGCCGCGACCTCGGCGTGTGACATCCACGCCGAGCCCACCGAGCACCTCGTCCCCTACGTCGTCCCGCCCGAGAACCAGGTTCCCGGAACGGCGACTCACTACGCGACGACCTGTCGCGAGTGCGCCGCCGGCTGCGGGTTGCACGCCAAGGTCCGCGAAGGCCGGGTGATCAAGCTCGAAGGCAACCCCGAGTCGCCGATCAACCAGGGACGGCTGTGCTCGCGTGGGCAGGCCGCCCTGCAGGGACTCTACAACCCCGATCGCGTGACCGAGCCGATGGTCCGCGGACCGAACGGTACGTGGCAGACGCTGTCGTGGGACGACGCGATCGGTCGCCTCCAGACCAAGGTGCGCGGGGCGCGCGGCAAAGGGATCGCGTTTGTCACCGGGCTCGAGAGCGGGTCGTTCGGCGAACTGGTCGACACGTGGATGAAGGACGTCGGCGGCCGGCACGTGACGTACGAGCCGTTCGCGTTCGAGGCGCTGCGCGAAGGCAACCGCATCGCGTTCGGCACGACGGCGATTCCCTGGTACGACTTCGCTGCCGCGCGCTACATCGTGTCCTTCGGCGCCGACTTCATGGAAACGTGGCTGTCGCCGGTAGCCTATCAGAACGGGTTTACTCGCGCGCATGCGTTCGACGCGGGACGCGACGGGTCGATGGCCAAGTTCGTGTACGTCGGGCCACGCCTGGGGCTCACCGCGATGAGCGCGGACGAGTGGATCGCCGCCCGACCGGGAACGGAGGGGATCCTGGCGCTCGCCATGGCGCGCCTCATTCTGTCGAACCGCCTTGCGCCGGTCCCGGCGGACGCGGCGCGCCTCCGCCAATCGCTCGCATCGTACACGGCTGAGCAGGCCGCCGGCGTGGTCGGCATCGACGCCAAGGACATCACCAGGCTCGCCCGCGAGTTCGCCGAGTCGAAGGGAGGACTCGCGGTGGCGGGTGGCATCGCCGCGCAGTATCCCAACGGCGCCGAGATCGTCGCCGCCGTGAACATCCTCAACTACGTCGCCGGCCAGGTAGGGAAAACAGTCCGGTTCGGACCTAACAACGCGTTCGCGGGCGCCGGCTCGTTCCGTCAGCTCACCGAGCTCGTCGCCGACATGAGCGGCGGCAAGGTGGCGATGCTGCTCGTTCACGGGGCAAACCCGGCACACTCTCTGCCCGCCGCGTTTTCCGAGGCGCTCGGACACGTGCCCTACAAGGTCAGCTTCTCGCCCTATCTGGACGAGACGGCCGCCGCCTCGGACCTGGTGTTGCCCGACCTTCACCCGCTAGAGCAGTGGAACGACTCACGCCCCCGCGCCGGAGTGTATGCACTGCAGCAGCCGGTGATGCAGCCGGTGTTCCCGAACACCCGTCACGCCGCGGATGTCATACTGCGGGCGACGGGAAAGGCGGGGACATTCAAAGACTACGTGCAAACCCGTTGGCGTACTCTTCACGAGCGGTACGGTCGGGGGCGCGGATTCGACGATTTCTGGAACGACGCTCTGCAGCACGGCGGATTCTACGTCGACACGCCGGTACAGGCCGTGCGACTCGGACCCGATTCGAGCAAGCTACCTGCGCTTGGCGGAGCCATCGCTATTGTGCCTGGCTGGCCCGCGAAACAGGGGCTCATTGTCTTCCCGTCAATCGGTTTGCACGACGGCCGGGGTGCGAACAAGCCGTGGCTGCAGGAGCTGCCTGATCCGGTCTCGAAGATCACCTGGCACGGGTGGGTCGAAGTACATCCGGAGACGGCGGCCAAGTGGCAGGTGGCGAACGGGGACATCGTGCTCCTCAAGTCCGATTACGGAGCCGTACGCGCGCCCGTCTGGATCACGCCGGGCATCCGACCCGACGTGTTGGCCATCCCCATGGGCCAGGGGCACAAGGCATATGGCCGGTATGCGAAGGACCGCTCCTTCAACGCCTTCGAGCTCTTGAGCCCGGCGCCGGCCGACTTCGGCGGGCGCGCGTTCACCGTCGGCGTGACGGCTACCACGACCGGTGATCATCGCCGCCTGGCAACGACCGAGGGCGACGCGCGCGAGCAGGGGCGTGGAGTGATCGAGGTGCTGGCGCTCGCCCGCGCCCGCGAGCTCAAGCGTGGAGCGCATCCCTTCGCCGAGCGCGAGACGCCGAAGTACACCGATCAAGCGATGCGCGGCTGGGCGGAGGCGCAGCACGAAAAGGCGTCGCTCGGGAACTACGCCGGCGACCAACCCCGCTGGGCGATGGCCATCGATCTGGCGAAGTGCACCGGATGCTCCGCCTGTGTGACGGCGTGTTACGCGGAGAATAACCTCGCGACGGTGGGCGAGGAGCTGGTCACGCGTCGCCGACAAATGAGCTGGCTCCGGATCGAGCGTTACTACACGGGCGGAGCAGCGGGCCGTCCGGTCGGCGCGGTCGTGAATCCGATGCTGTGCCAGCAGTGCGGCAACGCGCCGTGCGAGCCAGTGTGCCCGGTGTACGCGGCCTATCACACACCGGACGGCCTGAACGGCCAGGTCTACAATCGCTGCGTTGGGACACGCTACTGCGCCAACAACTGTCCTTACAAGGTTCGTTACTTCAACTGGTACAACTACGCCGAGCCGGGCGGCGAGTGGGAGAGCTGGCCGGACCCGCTCAACATGTTGCTCAACCCCGACGTCACGGTGCGCGAGAAGGGTGTGATGGAAAAGTGCACCTTCTGCGTGCAGCGGATTCGCGGCGCGCAGAACCGGGCCCGGCTCGAGGATCGCAACGTGCAGGACGGCGAGATCACGCCCTCGTGTGCCCAGGCCTGCCCCTCCGAGGCCATCGTGTTCGGCGACCTGCACGACAAGACGTCACGCGTCGCGGCGCTGGCCGAGGACCCGCGCGGCTACCACGTGCTCGAGGGCCTGAACACCAAGCCGGCCATCACGTACCTGGCGCGGGTCGTGCACGGCGCGGCGGAGACCTGAGGCGATGGCCGGGACGGGTCCTTCTCGGCTGAGCTACGACTTCGTCACGCGCGCCATCGCGCGTACCCTGGGGAGCCCGGGGAAGGGCTACTTCGCGCTGCTGGGCACTGCGGTCGCGCTGCTGGCCGTCGGCATCATCTGCCTCTTGTTCCTGCTGCGCTACGGCCTCGGTCTCGCGGGTTACTCCCACCCGGTCTATTGGGCCGTCTTCATCACCTGCTTCGTCTTCTGGGTCGGCATCGCCCATTCGGGCACGCTCATCTCGGCGATCCTGTTTCTATTCCGCTCCGGATGGCGCACCGCCGTTTATCGCACTGCCGAGGCGATGACCGTGTTCGCGGTGATGACGGCGGGGCTGTTCCCGCTGATTCACATCGGGCGCCAGTGGTACTTCTACTGGCTGATCCCTTATCCCAACGAGCGCGGCCTGTGGCCCAACTTCAAGTCGCCGCTCATCTGGGATGAGTTCGCGATCGGGACGTACTTCACCGTCTCGACCGTCTTCCTGATCATGGGCCTGATCCCCGACATCGCGGCGGTGCGGGACGTGGCGACGGGGTGGCGCAAGAAGCTGTACGCGATCACGGCGCTCGGGTGGCGCGGCACCAACGAGCAATGGCGGCACTACACGCGGGGCTATCTGTATCTCGCCGCGCTCGCCACGCCGCTCGTGCTGTCGGTGCACAGCGTCGTGTCGTGGGATTTCGCCATGGCGATCGTGCCCGGGTGGCACGCGACCCTGTTCGCGCCGTACTTCGTGGCTGGTGCGATTTACTCGGGCGTCGCGATGGTCATCACGCTGCTCGTGCCGATCCGCAAGCTGTTCCACCTGGAAGACATCATCACCCCGAGCCACTTCGACAACCTCGCCAAGCTGTGCCTGCTCACGGGGCTGATCGTCAGCTACTCGTACTGCACCGAGAACTTCGTGGCGTGGTTCAGCGGCAACCCGCACGAACGCGCCGCGTTCTGGTACCGGGCGTTCGGGCCGTTCTGGTGGGCGAGCTGGACCATGAATATCTGCAACGGCCTGCTCCCGTGGCTGCTCTGGTCCAAGAAAGTCCGGTCCAGCATCACCGCGCTGTTCGTGATCTCGATCTTCGTGAACGTGGGGATGTGGTTCGAGCGGTTCGTGATCATCGTAGTGTCGCTCGCCGGCGAGCCGTACGAGCGCTTCGCCAATGCGACCTACAACCCGACCTGGGCCGACTGGGGCATCATGGCGGGAAGCTTCGGCTGGTTCTTCATGTGGTTCCTCCTGTTCGTGAAGAACTTCCCGGCGGTGTCCATCTCCGAAGTGAAAGAGGTGCTGCCGACGCCGCAGCGCGGGAAGGTGGCAGCCTCGTGAAGCTCGTGAACCCGCTCACCGCCATCTTCCATCCCCCGCCCACCCCAGGCGTGCTGGCGGTGTTCGGCCATCTGGATGCCACGGTCGACGCCATCCAGCGGCTGCGTAAAGGCGGACATACCGACTTCACCGTGTACTCGCCCGTCCCGCGGCACGAGATCGAGGACGCCCTCGACCAGCCGGTGAGTCCGGTCCGGATGTTCACGCTGGTCGGGGGCATCGGGGGATGCGCGATCGGCGCGTGGCTCACGCTCTACATGTCCTACGACTGGCCCATCGTGCTCGGCGGGAAGCCGATCGGCTCCATCCCGCCATACGTCGTCATCATGTTCGAGATGACGATTCTGTTCGGTGCCCTATCGACCATTCTCGGCATCGCGTTCAACGCGCTATTCGCCGCGCGCCGCCTGGGCACCGTCGCCTACGATCCGCGGTTCACCAACGACAAGTTCGGCATCTTCGTCCCCTCCGAGCCAGCTCGGGCGGGGCAGGTCGAATCGTTGCTGCGCAGCGCCGGGGCCGAGGAGGTGCGCCGTGCGTAGATGGCGCATTGCCCCCCCCGGCGCCCTTGCCGCCCTCGTCGCCTTTGCCGCCCTCGCCTGCAATCCCGACGACGTCGTCCATCGGATCGGCTGGTTCTCCACCATGCGCCACCAACGCAGCATCAAACCCTATGCCCGCCCGATTTCCCCGGTGCCTGGCACGGTGCCGGTGACGGGGGCTGAGCCGGTCATGAGCATCCAGAGCGCCGACCGGCTCGCGAATCTGCGCACCCGCACATCGGAGTCCATCAATCGCGGCCGGTTCGTCTACGAGACGTATTGTCTCGTGTGCCACGGCCAGATGGGCCGCGGCGACGGACCGATTTCGTCGGCGGCGGGAGGGCCGTTCTTCGGCGTCCGCTCGTTGGTGAACGACACCATTACCCGCCGCACCGATGGGTACATCTACGCGGTCATCGTGAGCGGCCAGGTGATGGGCCGCGGCCTGATGCCGGTCTATGGCGACAAGGTGCGCGGCACCGACCGGTGGGACCTGGTGAACTACGTGCGCACGCTGCAGGCGGAAGCGAAGGGCGGGGGAGGACGGCGGTGAGCGTCGCATCGGCTGGCCTGCGCTCGGAGCTGGTTCAGAAGGCACGAGCCTTCCCGGCTCGCACCTTCACGCTGCTCGGCGCGCTGCTCGCCATCATCGGTGGCGCCGCGTTCTTCCTGGCCCTCACGAGCGGCGATCGGGCCCGCGCGTGGCAATCCTGGCACGTCAACTTCATGGACTGGACCGCACTGGCGCAGGGCCTGGTCGTGTTCGCGGCCACCCAGAAGCTCGCCAAGGGGCACTGGTCCGGGTTGCTGATCCGGCTGGCCGAGGCGGCGGTAGCATTTCTGGTGGTTGCGCTCGTGCTGTACGTCGGGATCGTGATCGGCCGGCCGTACATCTTCACCTGGTGGCACGTGCCCAGGCCCGACCTCGGCGTGTGGCTGACGTCCACGTTCTTCTTCCCGCGCGACTTCGCGATCTACGCACTGTTAGCTTGGCTCTCGTGGCGCTTCGTGAGACGCGATCTCGCTCCCGACGTTCGAGAGCTCGCCGAGGGCCGCCCGGTGGAGCGGCTGGAGGGTCGGGATGGCATCTCGCGTGCCGCCGCCATCCTGATCGTCGCGTTTGCGTTCGGGTACAGCCTCCTGGCCTTCGACCTCATCATGTCGCTCGCCCACAAGTGGGTGAGCAACCTGTTCGGCGCTTTTTACTTCATGGGAAGCTTCCTCGCCGCGCTGATGGGACTCGCCGTGCTCGGCGTCGCCGTCCGCCGGCGTATGGGACTCGAGCAGCTCATCTCGCACAAACAGCTACACGACCTCGGGAAACTGTGCTTCGGATTCACGGTATTCTGGGCCTACCTCATGTGGGCGCAGTTTCTGGTCATCTGGTATGGCAACCTGCCGGAGGAGACGTTCTTCATCTTCTATCGGCTCATCGGTCCGTGGAAGCCGATCGGCGTCGCCGTGTTCCTGTTGGTGTTCGTAGTGCCGTTCATCGGCCTACTTGGCGTGAAGCCAAAGCGGAATCCCGCGCTGCTGACGACATTCGCGCTGCTGAGTCTGACGGGAATCTGGCTGGAGCGGTATCTCGAGATCGTGCCGTCGATCAACGGTGGAGCGGGACCCGCGATTGGCGTTCCGGAAATCGGTACGACGCTGCTCTTCGGAGGATTGTTCCTGCTCTCCATGGGCTGGTTCGGGGCTCGCTATCCGATGATCTCGCCGCGCCTCGCCGCCGATACTCTGGAGCGCGAGCACCACTAGCTTCCAGCCTCATCACCATTCTCTGACACATCCGGCTTCTCCCTCCACGACGTCTCGAGGGGTAGTATGCGACGTCACCCAATCGGTCGCCGTCTCACGACCGCAATACTGGAGGCCGTATGCGTTTCAACCTGATCACCCGGGCACTCGGGGCGACGGGGGTCGTCCTGGCCGCGGCATGTGGCAGCTCCACGTCGCCGTACGGTGGTGGAGGAGGGGGAGGGGGCG
>DATEGE010000126.1:0-4380 GCA_035280265.1 Gemmatimonadales bacterium
GGCCGGTAGGTCATGTCGCAACGGTAATGACGCGCCCCCGCGGCTACAAGCCGTCCGCCGTCTCGGCGATCAACTGGTCTACCACCGCCTTGATGTCGCCGGTGCGTTGATAGGTGGCGAGTTGGCGGTCGGCGCTCGAACCCTCATCGAGAATCCGGTAGGCGTACTCGACCTCCTTGCGGCTCCCGAGGTCGTCCACCACGTCGCCAATGAACCACTCGAGCAGCTCACGCACGAGATCGCGGGCCGGCAACTCGACCCCCTTGCCGAAGTCGATGAGCCGCCCATCCAAGCCGTAGCGGACGGCGCGCCATTTGTTCTCTTCGATGAAGTCCGCGGGATACACGCGGAGGGTCATGTTTTCGCGCCGCAGCTTCCACAGCTTGGCCACGACCGCCTGCAGGATCGCCGCGACGCAAACCGCCTCATCCACTCGCGTGCAGACGTCACATACGCGGAACTCGAGCGTTGGGTAGCTCCAGTTCGGCCGCACATCCCACCAAATCTTGGAGCCGTCAGGGACCGACCCGGTGCGCGTCAGCATGTCGATCAACTCCGTGTACTCACTCCACGAGCGGAGCGCTCGAGGCACGCCCGTGCGCGGGAAGCCGCGGAATACGACGCTGCGATAGGACTTGAGCCCCGTATTACGCCCCATCCAGAAGGGCGAGCTCGTGGACAGACAGAGAATGTGTGGGAGGACGTAGCGCGCCACGTTCAGCGCATCGATCAGAAACTCTCGGTCTTCGATGCCGACGTGCACGTGGGTCCCGAAGATGAGCAGCTGCTGCGCCAGGTCGGCCATGTCCTCACGCACGCCGAGGTAGCGTTCGAGCGGCGTGATCTCCTGCTCGGTCCAGGACGAGAACGGGTGCGTGCCCGCGGCGGCAATCCGCAGGCCGTCCTTGGCGGTGAGTTGGATGATGTCACGCCGGAGGCGGACGAGCTCGGCCCGCACCTCGGCCGGCGTGCGGCATACCGTGGTGCCGACCTCCACAATCGATTGGTGCAGCTCGGGCTTCACTTGCGCCAGGACGAGGTGATCGCCGGCGAGGAGCTCCGTGATGTACGACTTCAACTCGCGCGTCGTGGGATCGACGATCTGGTACTCCTCCTCGATGCCGAGCGTGAGCGACGGTGGCTTCATCGCGCCTCCACCAGCATGGTGGGCACCTGCGATCCCCCGCCGGCCGTGACGTTGACGAGTGACGCGGTCGAGAGCCGCGACAGACAGCCCTCCACATGCGTCCCGTAGCACGCGAACGGATTGGTATCCAGGATACGGTCGACGTAGGTGACGCGCCCGCCGTCTAGGCTCGGAAATCGCTCGCTCGGGATCGGGACCCGCTCTTGCACCACGTAGGGCTCGCCCAGCGCGGCGCGCACCGCTCGCTCCCACGCCGCATCATCCACCTCCCAACCAAGGACGATCCCCTTGCCCCCATACTCATCGTTGGGCTTGAGCACGAGTCGCTCGCGCTGGGCGAGGATGAACGGCACGAGATCCACTCTCCGGCCGCGATGGCGCGTGGTCCGCTCGGCCACGGTGCGGGTCCAGGGAACGAACGCATCGATCGCCCGGCGCTGGACGGCCGAAAACAGCTCGGCGTTCCGCTCGTCACTCAGCACGGCGAGACTCGCCTTCTTGTGGAGGATCTTGCACCGGAATGGGTTCACCATGCAGACCGCGCGGGACTGCACGGCGCGGATTACCGGATGGTCCCGGCCGCCGCGCGCCACCAGCTCGCCGAGCAGCACGCGCTTGTAGATCAGGTCGACTGGGACGCCGCCCAGCACGAGGCTGCCGTTGCACAGCTCCGCGTCACGCGGATCGGCGATCACGGCGTCCAGACCGTGGGCCCGAAAGTACTCCGCGAACAAGACGAACTCGCTGTACGTCGGCACCTCGCGCCAGTCGAGGATCCCCACGCGTGGCGCCGCACCCTCCGGACCACCGCCCCACCGGTGGTAGGCGTCCACCAACGCGTTGAGCACCCCGTGCCGAGCCGGGAGCGGGCGGACATCGAAGCGACGCAGGAACCGCCGCATCACGGGGAGCGCGAGGAACGCCTCCGACAGCGCGTCGTTGTAAGCCGTCCCTGCGGGCGTTTCCCCGTTGTATTCCGTGACCCGCAAGCTGCTGCGCTCCGGGACATAGAAGGCGTCGATCCGGGACGTCGGGCTCGGCTCGGGGAAGCCCGGGTCCGGCTGCAGCAGGGCTTCCTCCCACTCGGCAAGACCGAACTGGCGCCGGACGACGTCGCTCGCCAGCGCCGCGCGGTAGGCCCGATCGAATGCGCGCAGCAGCACGGCGCCTGCGCTACGCAAAAACCGGTAGTGCTGCGGCGCGAGAAACCGCGGCCGGAGTACGGTACAGAGCGGGCGCTCCCCGAAGAACAGACCCCGGCGCCGCAGCTCTGCATCGAGCGCTTGCTGCGACTCCCCGGCGAGCTCGTCGTTCAGGAGCTCGTGGTAGTGGTCCACCGCTCGCTGCACGACCGACGTCATCGCGACCTGGCGGCGGCCCGTCCCTTGAACAAGGCCTGCCAGTGAAATGACCGCTTCACCGCCCGGGGGCGCGCGGCCAACCGGATCGCCAGGTCGGCCATGTGCTGCACCGCCCAATCGAAATACTCCGGGGTCAGCGAGTTGATGTCGAAGTCCGGCGCCGGGTTCATGAAATCGATGGCGAAGGGCGCCCCACCGCGGACCGCCCATTCGATCGAGTTCATGTCGTACCCCAACGCCCGCACCAGCGTGAGCGAGTCTCGGACGATGCGGTCGCGCAGGGCGGGCTCCAGGTACCCAGGATCCACGTGGTACTGGCGCGCGGCGGGATCGTACCGGATCGGCAAGACGTCGCGCTGCCCGATGCAGAGACAGCGAACGAACTGCTCCCACTCGATGAACTCCTGGACGATCATGGTCCGGAGGCTCGAGTGATCGTAATGGTGCAGCAACTCTTCACGCGTCCGGCAGACGAAGACGTCCTTCCAACCGCCGCCGTGTGCGTCCTTCAGAATGCATGGCAGCCCGACGTGCCGCAGCACCGCGTCCCAGTCGAGTGGGAACACCAGGTTCCGCAGGCTCTCTTCGTGGCTGATCGCGGGAATGTACTCCTTGTTGGGCAGCACGACCGTCTTGGGGCTCGAGACGCCGAGCCTGGTCGCCAGCGTCGCACCAAAGAACTTGTCGTCGGCGCTCCACATGAACGGGTTGTTCACAACCGTCACTCCCTGGAGCACGGCGTGCTTCAAGTACGTCCGGTAAAACGGCACTTCATGGGAGATGCGGTCGATGATAACGGCGTACGGGCTCGACCCGTCCATGCGCTCGGCACCGAGCTTGGCGTACTCGGCGACGACGCCGCGATCGCGACCATTCACCACCTCGATGAACTTCGGTGGGAACGACCACTCCCGACCCGCGACGAGACCCACTTTTGCGTGCATGGGCTGAAACTGCGCGCCGGAGGGGCGGGTGACAAGCGCGGAGGGAGGTCCGTAGATTGTCGATGCCATGCGCGGTCTCCGGCGGTTCCTGCAGCGCTGGTACGCCCGGAAGGGCCGCTTGGTCGTCCTCCCCGCCGTCCACAGCCCGCAGCTCGACAACCGGCGCGACCTGTTCGTGTACGTCCCGGCCCTCCCGGCACCCCCGGCCCGAGGAGGCGTTCGCTACCCGGTGATCTACATGCACGACGGTCAAAACCTCTTCGACCCGGCCACGAGCTTCGCCGGAGCGTGGGGCGTGGACGACGCTTTGTGGTGGGCAAGCCGGCGCGGCGTCGACGCGATCGTCGTCGGGATCGCGAACATGGGTGCCGCGCGGATTGCGGAATGCAACCCGTTCCCTGAGGCGGGGGGCGCCGGCGATCGGTATTTGGACTTCGTGGCCCGGACCGTGAAGCCGCTCATTGACTCGCAATTCCCCGCCTTGACCGATCGTCGTCACACCGGGATCGCCGGTTCCTCGATGGGCGGGTTGATCAGCCTGTACGCGTTCTTCCGATACTCGGAGGTCTTCGGGTTCGCCGCGGCGCTCAGCCCTTCCCTCTGGTTCGCCGACGGGGCCGTCCTCGACCTCGTGGCGCGTGCGCCTCACGTGCCGGGCCGGCTATACCTGGACGTCGGGATGCGGGAAGGCGACCGCACGGTCGAACTGGTGCGTCGGCTGCACGACGTGCTCGTCGCGAAGGGCTACGACCCCCGTCGCGACCTGCGGTGGGTGGAGGACCGTGGCGGGGTGCATCACGAGTCCGCGTGGGGCCGTCGCTTCCGCGAGGCGCTGCCGTTCCTGCTGCGCGAGCCGGCCGCGTGAAGCGCCAGCACCACCGGTGGTACAGCCCGGCGCTCGGCCGCCAGATGGAGCTCCAGGTGGTGG
>DATEGE010000127.1:0-18884 GCA_035280265.1 Gemmatimonadales bacterium
GAGATCGAAGTGTCCAAGCGGCTGCACGCCGAAATGGCGCGGATCCGGACCACGCTCCCCAGCGATATCGACATGCAGATGGCGTACGACGCGACGGTGTTCATGACCGACGCGCTGCAGGAGATCACGAAGACCTTGATCGAGACCATCGCGATCGTGGGGTTGGTCGTGTTCCTCTTTATGGGATCGGTGCGGACGGCATTCGTACCGCTGGTCGCGATGCCGGTCTCGCTGGTCGGCGCCGCGATCGTCATGTACGCCTTCGGCTTCAGCCTGAACCTCCTCACCATCCTCGCGATCGTGCTGTCGGTGGGATTGGTGGTGGACGATGCGATCGTCGTGGTCGAGAACGTCGAACGACACGTGCGTGAGGGCAAGACACGAATCCAGGCGGCCATCATCGGCGCCCGCGAGCTGGTCGGTCCCATCATCGCGATGACGATCACACTCGCAGCCGTGTATACGCCGATCGGGTTCCAGGGTGGGCTCACCGGCTCGCTGTTCCTCGAGTTCGCGATCACCCTCGCTGCAGCCGTGGTGGTATCGGGCTTCGTCGCGGTGACGCTATCGCCCGTGATGAGCTCCCGCTTCGTCCACGAAGCGGGCCGTGAGGGCCGGCTGACGAAGCTGGTGCACCGGGCGTTCGAAGCGGTGCGGCGGCGCTACGCGCTGCTGCTCGATGGCGCCCTGGAGATGCGCGCGGCGATCGTCGTGGCGGCGGTGTTGGTGATGCTCGCAGCGTGGCCGTTGTACCAGAACTCGCGGCGCGAGCTCGCTCCGATTGAGGACCAGAGCCACATCAGCTTGTTCATGGCGGCCTCGCCCGACGCCTCGCTCGAGGCGACCAACAAGGCTTCGCTCCAGGTGGTCAAAGCGGTCACCTCGTTCCCGGAGGCGAAGTTCATGTGGTCGCTGACGGCGAACTGGGGCGGGTTCGGTGGGATGGTCGCGAAGAATTGGAAGGAACGGAAGCGCACCACCGAGCAGATGTACGGCCAGGTCTACTACGCGGTGTCGCAGATCCCGGGACTGCAGGTGTTCCCCCGGCTCGATCCACCGTTGCCGTCGCCCGGACAGTACGACGTCGAGCTGATTCTGGCCAGCGACCAACCGCCCGAGCAGATGCTGCCGACGGTGGGCGCCGTGCTGGGCGCCGGCTGGCAGAGCGGCAAGTTCCTGTACGTCGACACCGACTTGAAGATCGACCTGCCCGAGGCACGGGTCGTGATCGATCGCGACCAGGTCGCCGACCTGGGGCTCGACCTCGCCAGCGTGGGCCGCGAGCTCGGCACGTTGCTGGGCGGCGCCTACGTCAACCGCTTCAATTATTACGACCGCAGCTACAAGGTCATCCCGCAGATCGGCGATGACCGCCGCACTACGGTCGGACCACTGCTCGATCTCAAGATCAAGACGCCCAGCGGGCGGCTCGTGCCGGTGTCGACGTTCACGCACATCGAGTCGAGCACCGCGCCGCGCACGCTGAATCGGTTCCAGCAGCGCAATGCCGTGCGCATCTTCGGCGGCGTGAAGCCCGGCGTCACTAAAGAGGAAGGGCTGCGGGTGCTGGAGAACGCCGCGGCGGCGGCGACGGGCCCCGGGGTCGGGATCGACTACGCGGGTGAATCCCGGCAGATCCGGCTCGAAGGGGCGGCGCTCACCGTGACGCTCGGGTTCGCCGTGATCCTCATCTATCTGGTCCTCGCGGCGCAGTTCCGGAGCTTCCGCGACCCGCTGATCGTGCTGGTGGGCTCAGTGCCGCTCGCGATTTCGGGAGCGCTGGTGTTCAGCTACCTCAATCTCACCACGATCAACATCTACTCGCAGGTGGGGTTGATCACGCTGGTAGGACTGATCGCGAAGAACGGCATCCTCATCGTGCAGTTCGCGAACCAGCTGCAGCTCCAAGGCGTGGCGAAGCTGGCCGCGCTGCGGGAGGCGTCGCTCACCCGGCTGCGGCCCGTGCTGATGACGTCGGCGGCCACGGTGTTCGGACACCTGCCGCTCGTGTTTGCCACCGGTCCGGGATCGGCGGCCCGCAACAGCATCGGTACGGTGCTGGTGGCGGGAATGACGGTGGGGACGCTGTTCACGCTGTTCGTGGTCCCGGTGTTCTACTCACTCATCGCAGCCGAGCACCGTCCCAGCACGGACGCGGAGACGGAAACCGAAGGTCTCGTGCTCCAACCTGGCTTGGTAGGGGAGGCCGCTCATGCGTAGGCCGATCGTCATTCTCGCGGGGCTCGTCGCAGTGCAAGCGTGCGCGTCGGCCCCAGGCTATCGATCACCCGCGGTCGATGTGCCAGCATCGTTCCGCGAAATGGGCGACAGCAGTCACACCTCGCCCGCGGCATCGACGTCCTACGTGGCGACCAGGACACCCGCGGGTGGCCCGGCGGAGCGTGCGGAGCGCCCGGATCGCGCCGTCATATCGTCGGACTATTGGGATCAACTGGGGGACACGGCGCTCTCCCGCCTGATGGGCGCGGTGCAGAGCGCCAACCTCGACGTGAAGGCCGCTCGTGCCCGGGTGAGCGCGGCTCGGTCCGACCGAGTGCGCGCGGCGCTCGAGCTGACGCCGTCGACGCTGGTGTCCGGCAGCTACTCCCGGCAGCGGTTGTCGAGCGCAACCTTCCCCGGGTTCGGGGGGAGCGTCTTCCCGGATCAGAACATCTGGGACGCCGGCGTCACCGCGACGTGGGACCTCGACGTCTTCGGGCGCATCCGTCAGAACGTGCAGGCGCAGGGTGCGTTCGTGGGCGCGGCGCAGGAAGAGCTGCGTGACGTGCAGGTCTCGCTCACGGCGGAGGTCGCCCAGGCGTACTTCGAGCTCCGGGGAGCGCAGGAGCAGCTCGAGGTCGCCCGGCGCAACGCCGAGAACCAGCGCCGCACGTTCGACCTCACGCGGCAGCGGCTCGAGGCGGGCCGTGGCAGCGCGTTCGACACCGAGCGCGCCCAGGCCCAGTTGAGCTCTACGCTGGCGTCGATTCCGGCCCGCGAGGCGCAGGTGGCCGCCGCGCAGTACCGCATCGGTACGCTCGTCGGCCGCTCGCCGACCGCGGTGGCGCACGAGCTGGAGCAGTCAGGAGCGGGTCAGCTTCCGGCACTGCCCGACATTACGACGATCGAGCAGCCGGCGGTCGTGGTGCGGTCCCGGCCGGACGTGGCCGCGGCCGAGCGGCTGGCAGCCGCGCAAGGCGCGCTCGTCGGCGCGGCGCAGGCGAGCTACCTCCCGCGACTCACTATCGGTGGCAGCGTGGGCTACGCCGCGCCCGACTTCAACACGGTGGGTAACCGGAGCACGCTGCGTTACGTGGTGGGCCCGACGCTGACGTGGCCGGGGCTCAACCTGGGACGCGTGAAGGCCGAGGTCGATGCCGCTCAGGCGCGCGAAGACGCGGCTCGGGCGCAATACAATCGCGTGGTGCTGGCTGCGATGGAAGAGGTAGAGACGAGCATCACTCGCTATCGGGCGGCTCGCGAGCGGCTGGAGCGGCTGCAGGAGGCGAGCACCGCGAGTGAGCGCGCCGCCGACCTTGCCCGGCTGCGGTTCAGCGAGGGGATCACCGACTTTCTCCAGGTGCTCGACGCCGAGCGGACGCAGCTCGATGCGCAGGATCGCTTGGCGCAAGGGCGGATCGATGCGGCGACGGCGTATGCGCAGCTGTACAGGGCGGTCGGAGGTAAGTAGGGGGGATCGCGGTCCCCCGGGCTGAGAGCCCGGGCTCGGCGCTAACGGGCGCCCTTTAAGGGCGTAGCTTCGGGACGATGCCCGTCCCCATCGTCTGGCACGCGGCCTACGAGGTCGATATCGGGCCGCACCCGTTTCCCACTCGGAAGTACCGGCTGATACGGGAGCGGCTGCTCGCCGAGGGCAGCGTCACCCCGGCTGATCTCATCGTGCCGGCGCCCGCATCCGACGAGCAGGTCGCGCTGGTTCACACCACCGAATACATCCGGAAGATCAAGACAGGGACGCTCAGCGGCGAGGAGCTGCTGGTGCTCGAGGTCCCCTTCTCACGGGCGTTGCGTGAGGCCGCGTGGCTCACGGCGGGCGGCTCGACGCTCGCAGCGCAACTGGCGCTCGACACGGGGAACCACGGCATCGCGGTACATCTTGGCGGCGGGTTTCACCATGCCTTCCCCGATCACGGCGAGGGGTTCTGTCTCATCAACGACGTCGCGATCGCGATTCGTGTGTTGCAACGCGACACCATGGTGCAACGCGCGGCCGTCGTCGATCTCGATGTGCATCACGGCAACGGCACGGCCGCCATTTTCCAGGGCGACCCCGACGTGTTCACCTTCTCGATGCACCAGAAGCGGAACTACCCCGCCTGGAAGCCGCCGAGCGATTTGGATATCGGTTTAGAGGACGGGACGGGGGATGCCGCATATCTCGGCCTCCTCGAGCGACACCTCTCGGAGCTACTGACGCAGCATCAACCGGAGCTGCTGTTCTATCTGGCCGGAGCTGATCCCTATCGCTTCGACCAGCTCGGCGGCCTGGGGCTCACGCTCGAGGGGCTGCGCCGGCGCGACGAGCTGGTGTTCGAGCGGGCGAGGAGCGAGGGGATCGCCGTCGCCGTCTGTCTCGCCGGCGGCTACGCGCTGCGAACCGACGATACGGTGGAGATCCACTGTAACACCGTGCGGGCGGCACGCGCCGCCCGCTAGCGTACCTTTCGACCCGTCACATGTGTGCACGCCACCGCCCCCTGATCTGCCTGCTGTTGCCGAGCGCCTGGTGCGCCGCACTCGCGCCGGCGCAGCAACCACATCCGTTGTGCGGCGGTGAGTACCATTACCGCTGGTTGGAGAAGACCGACACCACCCTCGCCGCCCTCCCACCCGTCGCCGTCGAACTGGACACCATCGTACAGACCTGGACGACCCCGCTCCTGCCGGCGGACGATTGGTGCGCCCCCCGCACCGCCAAAGAGCGGAGGACGTACGCCGTCGTGGGGTGGGTCAGGGTGTTTCGGCTGGAGGCCGATTCCGATTGGCACGTCGAGCTGACGTCGACCGCTGCCGCTCCATTGGTCGGGTGCATCATCGCCGAGATCCCGCCGGTGCGGTATGGCGCGGTATTCGCGCGCGCCCGCGCTCAGCTCGCGCGAGCGTTGCTTTCCTCAGCGGTCAGTGGCCGCGGCTACGTTCGGCCGCCCGTGCGACTGCGCATCGTGGGAGCGGCGTTCTACGACGCCTGGCACCTGACGCACGGAGGGCACGGAGATTGTAACCAGCAGCCCGGCGGGCTGTGGGAGCTTCATCCCGTCTTCTCGGTGGCGGCGCCGTGAAACGGTGTGACCCGACGCCAGCCGGGAGGGGTACGAAGCACCCATGAAGCCTCAAAGCCGTCCGATCCGCATCGTGCCGCTGCACCGGCCCGGCGGAGTCGCTGCCGCCACCGGAGTCGCCGCGCCTCCTACTGCGCAGCTCACGTACCGCGGAGGCCCGCTGCTGACCGCTGTCCAGGCGTTCAGCGTCTTCTGGGGCGCGCCGTGGAAGGATGCAGGGCAACAAGCCACGATGCAGAGCCTCAATGGCTTCCTGCAATTCATCGTCGCGAGCTCCTACCTGGACCAGCTGGCCGAGTACGACACACCCAACTACAAGATCGGTCGGGGTAGTTACATCGGCACCGCCACGATCACCGAGCCACCGCTCGGCCCGAGCGTGACCGACGGCGCGATCCAACAGATGTTGGAGCAACAGGTAGCGAAGCAGGCGCTCCCGGCCCCCACGGCGAGCACCCTGTACGTCGTCTGTTTGCCGCCTGGAGTCACCGTGGTGGCGGGGAACGACCGCTCCTGTCAGGTGTTCTGCGGTTACCACGACCGATCCGCCGCTCAGCTGTTCTACGCCATCCTCCCGTACCCCAACTGTCCCGGCTGTCTCGGTGGTGTCGGTGTCCTCGACGCCCTGACCTCCGTGTGCTCTCATGAGCTCGCCGAGGCGATCACCGATCCGATTCCCGGCCAGGGGTGGTACGACGACGCCCAGGGCGAAATCGGCGACGTCTGCGCGTGGCGGAACAAGAAGCTCGGCTCCTACGTGGTGCAGCT
The DNA here is from genome assembly GCA_035280265.1 of Gemmatimonadales bacterium. Lineage (GTDB taxonomy): Bacteria > Gemmatimonadota > Gemmatimonadetes > Gemmatimonadales > GWC2-71-9 > AG41. The sequence goes on from DATEGE010000127.1 coordinate 6,069, forward strand.
GCTCTGGTCGAATCGCGCGCAGGCCTGCGTCTGACGTCACAACGACTTCAGGAGCTCGATGATCGCCTCGTGATCGCGCCGCGATAGCCCCTTGAAGCGATCGGTCACGGCCTAACGTCGGAAGCCTTGGGTGCCGGGAGCGACGGTCCGCGCGGTCACCGCGGTCGTGACCAAGTCGTCGCCCGGCTTCAGGTCGCCGGTGAGCACGGCCGTCACGGCCGTGTACGCGTGGTCAGTGATGCCGAGGGTGATCTTGACCGGGACGAGGCTCCCGCCCACGAGCTTCCAGACGACCGCGGGCTCGGCTGGCGCCGCGACGGCGGAGTCCGCGGCGCCCACCGGGCGCGAATGCGGCTCCGATGCGATCGCCGTGTGCGGACCGGGGGGACCGGGCATGGGTCCCCCCTTCTCGAGGCCGTAGCGCGCATAGAGCGCCCGAACGGCTTCGGGCGCGAGCGGCGGACGGAAGCGCAAGGCGGCGTTCGGCAGCTTGACCGCGTCCAGAACGGTGGCGACGGGGATCGTGACGTACGCCGTCATGCCGGGAAACAGCTGCAGCTTCGGGTTCGCGAAGTCGATCACCGCATCGTAGGTCACCACGTTCTGTACCGTGGTCGGATTCATGCGAATCTGGCTCACGACGCCGTGGAACAGGTCCTTGGGAAACGCATCGACTTTGAAGGTGACGGCCTGCCCCGATCGGATGCGACCGACATCGGACTCGTCCACCTTCGCGTACACGACCATTTTGGTGAGATCCTGCGCGATCGTGAAGATGGTAGGCGCCTGGAGCGACGCCGCGACCGTCTGACCCACGTCCACGTTGCGGGCGACTACGATACCATCGATCGGCGAGCGGATCACGGTGTGGTTGAGATTGGTGCGCGCCACGGCGAGCGCCGCTTTCTGGCTCACCTGGGACCGTGCTTGGACCACACCGGCGGTGGCCGCATCGGCGGAGGCCTTCGCCGACTCGTAGGTGGCGGTCGCGAGATCGATCTCCTGCTGCGTGATGACGGCGCTCTTCGCCATCGCGCGAGCGCGATCGTAGTCCGCCTTCGCCTGCGCCAGCATGGCCATGGCCTTCGCCGAGTCCGCCTCGGCCACTGCGACGCTCGCCTTCGCGCTTTCGAGATCGGCCCGCGCCTGCAACAGCGCGCCCTCGAGCACTGACGGATCGATGAGCGCGATGATGTCGCCGCGGTGCACTCGCGAGTTAAAGTCCGCGTTGAGCTGGGCGATGGTGCCGGACACCTGAGAGCCGACCTGCACGGTGATCACGGCGTTGACCGTACCCGTAGCATCGACCTCGTCGCGAATCTCGCCCCGCTCCACCTTCGCCGTCAGATACTGCACTGGGTCACCGCGGTGAACGCCGACCACCGCCGCGAACACGACCAACACGACCAGCCCCGCGACCGCAAGCCAGCCGCGCCGGCGGCTCGTGAGCCTCCGTAGTGCCGTCCCGATGTCGAGGGTGGTCATTCGTAGCGCAGCGCGTCCACCGGGTCGAGCTGCGACGCCTTGCGGGCCGGATAGTAGCCGAAGAACACGCCCACGGCGATCGAAAAGGCGGCCGCAATCACCACGCCCTGAAGCGACATCTGCATCGGCCATTGCAGCGTGCGCCCCACGAAAACCGACGCCCCGACGCCGAGCAGCACGCCGGCCGCCCCTCCCACGAGGCTGAGCATCACCGACTCGCCGAGGAACTGCAGCTGGATCACGCGCCGACGCGCCCCCACGGCGACCCGCAACCCGATCTCCCGGGTCCGTTCGGTCACCGAGACGAGCATCACGTTCATGACGCCGATGCCGCCCACCACGAGCGAGATGGAGGCGATCGCCACGAGCAGAATGCTGAGGGTGTGGCTCGCCTCGAGCTGCGCTTTGATGATGTCCTCGGGGTTCCGGATGTTGAAGTCGTCTTCCTCATCGGGCCGGAGGTGGTGGCGGTCGCGCAGCAGCGCGGCGGCCTGCTGGCCCGCGAGCTTGATCACGTCGGGCGAGACCGCTGAGCACAGCACGTCGTCGAGCCAGGCGTTGCCCTTGATCTTCTTCATGGCGGTCGTGTAGGGCAGGATGACGGTGTCGTCCTGGTCCTGCCCCGAGACGGACAGCCCCTTCGGCTGCAGCGTCGCCACCACCTTGCACGGGATCCCACGGATGCGGATGATCTTCCCGATGGGGTCGTCCGTCCCGAACAGCTGATCACGCACGGTGCGGCCGATCACGCACACGTCGGCCGACCGGTCCACGTCGTCCTGCGTGAAGAACGCGCCCTGGTCGACGAACCAGCGCTTGATGTCGAAGTACTCCGGCGACACGCCGCGATAGCCGGTGTACCAGTTCTGATTGGCATAGATGATCTGGATCGAACCGTCGACGTTGGGGGACACACTCTTGATGAGGGGTATTTGGTTCTTCATGGCGACGGCGTCGGCGAGCACGAGGGTCTTGGTACCGTGGGTGCCGGTGCGCACGCCATTGACGGCGCGCCCCCCCGCCTCGATCCATACGAAGTTGTCGCCGAGGTTGTTGAGCTGCCGCTCCACCTGTGCCTGCCCTGCCTTCCCGATGGCTACGACACAAATCACCGCCGCGATGCCGATCGTGATGCCCAGGACGGTGAGCAGACTGCGCATCTTGTTGGCGAGCAGCGCCCAGAGGGCGGACCCGAGCAGCGTGGCATACGTCATGGGTGGCGTCGGGAATGATGCGGGGCGCGGTGAACGCCCGGCAAGTGTCGCTCGCCCCAGTCCACACTCACACCGGGGCGGCAACCTTGCACGCGCAGCGCGCCGCATGGGGACAGTAATTCGGCATCCACGAGGGCTCGCAGGGGGGCAGCTGGTCCGGCGTCGCCCCGGCCTCGAGCAGCGACAGGCGCCGGTCCGCCTCGTCCATGATCGCGCCCAGGTTCCGGAAGAACACGTCGTACACCATGAACTTGTCGTCCTTCACGGCCTCGTAGTAGATGACCACCCGCCCGGTGTCGTGCCCGCTGAGCCCGCACTCGAACGCGATGCGGTCGAAGTAGTACGGGAACTCTTCCACGAGCTGTGAGCGATCGACCAGCTTCGTCCGCCGGTTCGACCGAAAGATCGTGGGCACGCCGCGAAACGTGCCCACCCGGCCCTTGAGACCGCGGAGCGAGACCGGAATCCGGGCGAAGACGCCGGGGACGCCGTACCAGATCGCATCCTTCAGCGCGTCCCCGAAGCCGAGCCGCTCCATGCCGGCGAGCGTCGAGTCCAGGTCCGGTGCCGGCTCTTCCTCGTCGAGCTTCGGCTCGGTCACCGCCTGGCGCTCGATCACGGCCCGGCGGGGGAACACCAGGTCGTTCAGGCGGAACAGCGGGCCGCGCTTGGGGGCATCGGTGAGGAGCGCCGTCATGGCGCCGACCAGCTCGCCGTTCTCGGCGATCCGCACCGCGGTGGCGGGAACGACGCGCGTAAGCGGCGGTGCCGTGCCGCAGCCGCACACGGTCTTGAAGTCGCAGCTCAAGTCGAACCACTCGCAGCGCGGCAACCCGCTCGGATCGTTGCTCGCGAGCGCCGCGCGGAATAGATCGCGGCGCCGCACCATCTCATGCTCGATCGCGCGCAGATCCCGGAACCGGACGTCGAACGCCCGGAGCGCGCCGGGGCGGCCGTACAGGGCGCGCTTGTAGACGAACAGGCGGCCCGCGGCGCGGCCGGTCATGGTGCAGTACATGCCGAGCTGGTCGATGTAGCTCGAGCGGGCCGCCGCCACGCCGGCGGGGAGTGACGCCGTGGTCTTGAGCTCGACGGGCACATCTTCGTAGATGTCGATCTTTCCCACCACGCCCTGGAACTCGACGAACTGCTCCACGAACTCCTCAGTCGAAACCGCCCGGCCGAACACCTCGTGAAAGCCGGTGCCGGCGAGCATCGCCTGCTTGCGCTCGGGATCGGGTTGGATGTCGGGCCGGGCGCGCTGATAGAACGCCTGGCGCGGGTTGACGAGGTCGGTGACCGAGATGCGACGCCGCCGCCCCTGGCGCTTCAGGGCCGCGGTGAGCTCATCCTTGACGGTGCGGTTGGCATCGATTCCAGCGACGACGCGCTCGGCGAGCGACATGCACGGAATCTAGCGCGGAAATGACGCGAGCCGGGGAGGTCCCCGGCTCGCCAATGAAGCTCGGTCACGCCGACGTCATCACCGCACGGTGATGGCCAACCCGATCTGGCCGACGTTCGCGTTGGTATTCGAGGAGCTCATCGCGTACCCGTTCCAGTACGGGGTGAGGCTGACCTTGGGGCCGATTCGGAGGTCGTAGCCCAGCCCGAGCACTGCAGCCGCGCCCGATTCGCTGCCGCTGCCGACACCTGAGACGTTGGCGCTCACCGTGCCCAGGCCCAAACCGCCGAGTAGGAAGAAGCCGTTGGTCGCCGACGGATAGAAGCGAATCGCCGCCGTGAAGGCGCTGACCGTGAGGGTCGAGCCGTTCTCGGACTTCATCCAAGCGTTGCTGGACACACCCAGCAGGACCTTTTGACCCAGCGAGCCGCCGAGGGAGATGTAGCCGCTGCCGCCGCCGGTACGAGAGCCACAGTTCTGGCAACCGAGCGAACCGTAGCCAAGACCGGCGCTGAACCAGAAACCGTGATGGCTCGGCGCACCCTGACCCAGCGCGTTGCCCGCGAGGAACACTGTGATCGCGGCAAGCGCCAAGGCCGTCCGTGAGAACCTGGCGTTCATTGTAGTGAACCTCCTTGGAGTGGTCCGGCTCCACGGGGGCGCACCGGAAGCGGGGCGGACATGCTATCCGAGCGCGGGGCGTGATTCTGTGCGCTGAATCACACGAGGCGCGGTAGCAGTGACCACGCAATGACTTACGTGCCGGTTATTAGAGAGAATTCACGTACGCCAGTAGTGCTGCCCGCGCCTGAGGGCTCAACCCAGCGAACCGATCACGCGCGTACCGGCCCTGCCCGTCGTGGGCGCGGATCGCGGCATCGATCGTCGTCGCGCGGCCGTCGTGCAAAAGCGCGAGGCGCGACGCGATTCCCCACAAGGGTGCGGTGCGCATCTGCCGGCCGGTGGACACGCCCTGGACGATGCCGTCGCCCAGGCTGCCCATGTCGTGCAGCAGGAAGTCCGAGAACGGCCGGAGCGCCTTGCGCGACAGCGCCGCAATGGGGCTCGGGCCGGTCGCGAGTACCGGCGTGTGGCAGTTGGCGCAGCCGATCGCGACGAAGACGGCGCCTCCGGCGGCCACCTGGGGCGTAACCGCGCCCCTAGGTGGTGGGGCCAGCATCGTCATGAAGTCGGTGAACTGCCGCACTCCCGTCCCGTCGTCGTTCAGACCGGGAGCCGGGTTTTGGGCGAGCACCTGGCAGTCGCCCTGCGGGCAGTTCTCGTCCGGAAACTCGGGGTTCGTGATGCCCATCTCGTTCAAGTACGCGTCGCCTGAGAACTGGAACAGCGTCGGCACCTGCGCCTTCCACCCGAACCGGCCCACGCGCGTGCGACCCGTCAGGATCTCGGTGACGAGATTGGGCGTTCCGGCCGTGCGTGGCGACACGGTGGCCTCGAGCCGTGCCAGGGCCAGCAGCTCCTGGTCAGGAACCGCGTCCACCAATCCGAGGCCGAATAGCGGGGTCGTGATGCGCTGCGCGGTGATCGTCGCCGTTGCCGGGACCACCTCAGGCGAAAACGGAGCGCCGATCGAGTGGTCCTGGATCAGAGAGCCACCGAGAGCCGTCATCGGATCGAACATGCCGTTCGTCGTCGTCCCGAAGCGCGTCTCCTTTCGGCCGGTCGTGCCCCCCACCGGCATGGCGTGACACGTCGCGCACGAGGCTTCATTGAAGACGGGGCCGAGTCCGTCCGCGACCGTCTCTACCGCCTCGAACTCCTCCCGTCCTGCGGCAAACCGGGCCAGCTCATCGGCGGTGAGCGAGGCGAACGGGGCGCCGAGTGTGGTCGCGACCGACGCCTCCAACAGGCCGGCAATCCCCGAATCGGGGAGCGGCGGGTTCATGACCACGTCGCGCGGAGCTTCGCACGCGGCGAGCCAGAAAACGACGATCGACGTGAGGGCGCAGCACGTGGACCGGGGGAGCGACATCCGCATGGTCCACCTACCGCTGAAGTGGTACCAACCTATGGCGCGCGTCGACCGCCATGCCACCCTCCCAAACGGCCGGACGGCGCGTGACACGTGTCACGGGACGATTGACCGATTGCGGGCGGTCTCCTACTGTAGGCGCGCGATCACATGAAAGTCGTGCTGCAGACACCGACTCAGCTGGTGGTGCACGAGGGTGCGCTCAAGACCGTCGTGCTGGGAGCGGGTGTTCATGGTGGTGGGGATCGCGTCGCTGCTGCTGTCCGCCGACCGCCGCTTCGTGTTCGATCGCGCGGCGGGGAGCGTGCGCGTGGTCGTGCAGCGGCTCGCCCACCGGACGTCCGACGAATACCCGCTCAGCGACCTGCAGGACATCGCGCTCGAGCGCTCAGTGGGCGGCGCTCGCCAGACGAGCCCGTTCTACCGGATCGTCTTCCCGACAAAGCCGGGCGGCCGCGTGCCGTGGACCCCGTACAGCACCGGCGACGAGGCTACCCTCGCGGCGTGCGCCTCCGCGGTGCGGACTTTCTGTGGGTGGGGCGGTCCTCCAACGCGGAGCGCGCCTGCCGCCCCGCCCCCGCCCCCGCCCCCGCCCGTCTCCGGCAGCGTGAGCGGCCACCCCGTCGCCACAAACTGGGGGTGCGTCGGGTCATTGCTCGCGATCTTCGTCGCCATCGGGCTGGGGCTGTTCGGCTCGGAAGTGTATCGCGTCGCCACGTGGCAGCCCGTAGAGGCGCGGGTTCTATCGACCGACATCAAGGCGGTGCGTGGCAGTAAAGGGACGTCGTATGCGCCCGTGGTGCGCTACCAGTACTTCTTAGACGACGTTCGGTACCAATCCGACCAGGTCCTTCCCTTGAACATGTCGGCGAGCTGGCAGTGGGCGACGAAGCTGCGCGATCGCTTCCAGCCGGGCGCGCTGGTGACCGCCTACGTCAATCCTCGCCGCCCGGCGAGCGCGTTCCTCGTCCACGAGGTGAGCCTGCTGCCCCTGCTGTTCGTGGCGTTCCCCCTGGCGATGGTCGGGATCCTCTCGTGGATCTCCGCAGCGCAGCGGCGCCAGCTCGCGGCGGTCCAGCGGTATCCGGTCCCGCTGGTGGACTGGACGCCTACGGCGGACTGAGCAGCGCCCGCACCTCGGCGAGCAGCTCGCTCGCGGTCCAGGGTTTCGTGACGAAGGCCACGTGCGGATCTTTCCCTACCGTCTTGCGGAAGTTGGGGGCGGGAAAGCCGCTCATGAAGAGCACCGGCACCGCGCGCGCTTCGCCGCGGATCGACTCGTACAGCTCGAAGCCGCTGAGCTTCGGCATCACGACGTCGGTGATCACGAGATGCAGCTCGCCCCGATGGCCATGAAACGCGTCCAGCCCGTGCTGGCCATCGACCGCCGTCACCACGTGGTAGCCGACCTTGGAGAGGAGCTGCTGCGCGGCTACGCGCATCGTTTGATCGTCTTCCACGAGCAGAATGGTTTCCGTCCCGCCGATGAGCCCCTCATCGCTGGGACGCCCGAGATCCGAGACGGCGGGATCGCGCAGGGCAGGCAAGTACACTTTTGCCGTGGTTCCCTGCCCGACCTCACTATAGAGGTGGAGATAGCCGCGGTGCTGCTTCACGAGCCCGTAGGCCATGGACATGCCGAGGCCCGTGCCCACTCCCACGGGTTTGGTGGTGAAGAACGGCTCGAACACGCGGGCGAGCGTCTGCGGATCCATGCCGGTGCCGGTGTCGCTCAGCGCGATGCTCACGTAGGAGCCGGGCTCGACCCACGCGTGCAGGGGGCGATCCGCCTGGCCGAGCCGCGCGCGCCGCACCTCGACGTGCACGGTGCCGCCCTTGGGCATCGCATCGCGAGCGTTGGTGACCAGGTGCAGCAGGACCTGCTTCACCGCCGCTGGGTCGGCTTCGACCACGCCGGCGTCCTCGTCGGCCGCGAACTGCACCTCGATGTTGGCGGGGAGTCCGCGGCGCAGCGCATCGAGCGCGTCGCGCACGAACTCCGTGAGGATGAGCGGCTGCAGGTCGAGGGAGCGGTGGCGGCTGAAGCCGAGCAGCCGCTGCGCCAGCTCGGTGCCACGCTGCGCCGTGAGCCTCAGCTCGTCGAGGTCGGCGTTCGCGGGCAGTGACTTGGTCAGCATGGCGGTGCGCGCCAGGATCGCCGTCAGGAGCTCATTGAATTGTTGCGCGATGGCGCCCGTCAGCCGGCCGATCGTCTCCATCTTGTCGGCCTGCCGCAAAGCCCGCTCGCGCGCGAGCTGCGCGCTGACGTCGTCGACGGTCATAGTCTGGATTCCTCGCGCATCATTATCGCCGGCTCTCGCTCCGAGAGCCAGCACTGCGCCTGGCTTTCCCCGCGCGCGCATGATGCGTCGAAGCAACACCGGGGCGCGGGAGGTTTGACATTCCCAGCCCCCGCCGGGAACTTTTCACACTGCTAACTCCATGTCCTCCTTCTTCGAGCGGGTGCGCGCCGCTCTGGCAGAGAAGGGCTACCAGGTCCAACTAGAGCTGGGGAGCGGGGGCATGGGCATGGTCGTCCTCGCGCGCGACACCAGGCTCGACCGCCTCGTCGCGGTGAAGGTGATCCGGCCCGAGATGCACACGGCGGCGACGCAGCTGCGGTTTGTCGAAGAAGCACGGATGCTCGCCCGCTTCAAGCACCGGAACATCGTGACCGTCTACGAAGCGGACGAGGTCCGAGGGCTCCCCTACTACGCGATGGAGTACCTCGAAGGCGAGGCCGTCGCCGACCTGCTGCGCACGGGCCCCCTGCCGCGCAAGCAAGTCTTGAACCTAGGCCGCGGCCTACTCGACGCCCTCGGCCACGCGCACTCACTCGGCGTCGTGCATCGAGACGTGAAGCCGACCAACGTGTTTTGGGACGGCCAGACCGCCGTGCTCGCGGATTTTGGGATCGCGAAGCGGGTTCCGGCGCAGGGTGAGGAGTCGCACGAATCGCGCACCGAGCCTGGGGTGCACTGGGGGACCCGGGAGTACATGGCACCGGAACAGCTCGCCGGCGCCGAGGCGTCTCCCGTAACCGATCTGTACGCCGCCGCCCTCGTCATCTACGAAGCCTACACAGGACGCCACTGGCTCGACGCGCAGCACACAAAGGCACGAGTCTGGCGCCGGGTGCCGTGGCTTGTGCAGCGGATCCTGCGACGCGCGCTCGCGTGGCAAGCGGAGGATCGTTGGCCCCACGCCGTGACCTTCAGGTTGAAGCTATGGCATACCCGCGTTGTGCAGTATCAGTTGCGCGCTCTCGGTCTCACGATGGCCGGATTGGTCGCAGGTGCGGTCGTCGCCAACCGGGCCGCAACTGAGCGATGGCCGTTCTATCGGGCTGGCGGCGTGCAGCTCGTCGTGACGCCGTTCGAGGATCTCTGCACGGCCGCGGGACACGTGGGCGATCGGGTAGCACGGCGCCTGGTACGCGATCTCCAGGGATACGTGGACTTCTCCGCGACCGGTCCGGCACGGCCCCCGTGGCTCATGAAGCGGTCCACCGTGTTGGTACAGGGTTCGGTGTGCACGCGCGGGGACTCGATCCGGGCGGAAGTCGACGTGACCACACGAGGAGGTGCCCCCGCTCCCGACCCCGCTATCGTCGCCCATGGCGACACGGTCCGTCTCGATATGGTGGCGGATACCCTGGCCTACGGGATCGTTCACGAGATTTGGAATCGCGAGAACGCGCTCGATCCCTATCTGCCGATCAAGGCCCTCCCGCGGAACGCCGCAGCGCTCGCGCAATTGCGAGTGGCGGAGCAGCTCGTGGCGCAAGCGCGCTGGGGCGAGGCCGACGAGGCCTACGATGCGGCCGAGGCGATTGACTCGACCTGCTGGCTGTGTCCTTGGCGCCACGCCGAGGTGGACAGGTGGCTAGGCCGTCCGTTCGATCGAGCGCGCGCGGACCGCTACCGGAGGCACATCGATGTCTTTCCGTCTCACTATCAGGAGCTGATCCGAGCGTCCGAGCAACCCCTCGTGCAATCGCTCGCGACCCTCAAGCAGGTGGTGCAGCAACGGCCCCGCTTTCTGCCTGCCCTGTTTAGGCTCGCTGACGAGACCTATCATCGTGGACCTTTGATCGGGCGCCCCTTGCGCGACGCAATCGAAGCGTTCGAGACCGTCGTACGCGTCCGACCGGATTTTCTGCCGGCGTCGGAGCATCTGGCGTGGGCTCTGACTGCATACGGCAACGAGGCCGGCGCCCGGGCCGCATTCCAGCGGCTGGAACAGTCCGGTCCACCCCGCGATCCGTTCTCCCAGCAAGTGCGAGCGCTGCTCTCAGTCGCCCTGGTCTGCCGCTTTGAAGGCAGCGTCGCCTGTGGGCGCGCGTTGGACGTCGCGCTCGGGCAGGTCGATGTGAGCCAGTACCCGGACCTCGCGGCGGGCCCGAGGTACTTGATGACCTTCGACGCGCCCGGGGGCGCCGTTCAGTTCGGGCAGCGCTTCGCGACACGCGAAGACGCTCCCGCGCTCGTCCGATCCGGACTGGTGGCCGAGCTCTCCGGCTTTCTCTCCTTGGGGCTGGTCGACTCGGCCCGAGCCGCCGCACGTGCCCTGCGGGGACTGGGACGTCCCGAGCTGACGGTGCTTCCCGCCGAGCTGGACGGCGCGTTGTTGCTGCTCGATCCGCCGGAGCGCGATGCGCCGGCCCAGTGGACGGAGATCGCTCACGGCCTGGTCGCACACGCGGGCTCCCGCGTGAGTACCGCCGCCACCCGACGCCGGGCGGCCTGGATGCTGATCCTGCTCGGCCGGCGCTGGGGCGCCCTCCCCGATTCCGAGACGTACAAGCGGTTGCTCCACGGTGAGCCCGGCCGGCGACCGCTCGCGAGACTACTCGAAGCGGACGCGCTGGCGCGCGCGGGCCGGCCGGCGGCAGCACTTCAGGTGACGGACTCGCTCACGCCCCTCCAGGCTGACAGCCTTGGCGACCCGGAGGTGGTCGATCCGTTCTTCCGCACCGTGTTGCATCTGTTCCGGGCCGACTGGTCCGGGCGCGGCGACGACACGGACGGCGAGGAGCGCGAGCTGCACTGGTACGAGAACAACGATGTGGTCGGTCGGCCCAGCGGCCCGCCGCAAGTCGGCGACATCGACTGGGGATTCGGCACGCTCGCCCGGTGGCGGCTCGCCCAGCTGCACGACGCCACGAGCGATCGACGCGCCTGTGCGCTGTATCTGCGGGTTGTGGACACGTGGGGTCACGGCGACCCCCGCTATCACGCCCGCGCCGCCACTGCCGCGGCGCGCGTGACGGCGCTACAGTGCTCCGGCCGCGCCGTCCCATGATCCTCTGTCAGACGCTCGGCCCGCCGGTGGTGCTACTAGATGATGGCAGCGCCCCCGCCAACCTACAATGGCACAAGAATCTCGCCCTGCTCGTGTACCTCGCCCGCTCGCCCAAGCGCACCCGCGCCCGCGACCACCTGTGCGGACTCCTGTGGGGCGACCAGCCTCAGGAGAAAGCCCTGCGCTCGCTCAACACGGCCGTGAGCACACTGCGGACCTACGCGCGGGAGAGCTTCGAGGTCGACTACGGGAACATCCGGTTGACGGACCGAGTCGTCGCGCTCGATGTCGAGCAGCTCGAGGCGCTGGTCGTGAGCCGCGACTATGCAGCTGCCGCTCGCCTCATCACAGGTTTGTTCCTGGAAGGGTTCAGCATCAAAGGCGCATCGGAATTCGATCTGTGGATGTCCGCCGAGCGGACGCATTGGCAGCGGCGGTCGGTCGAGGTGCTGGCGCGGTTGTCGGCACAGGCTCTCGATCGTGGTGATCCCAGCGCTGCCTCCGATGCGGCGCTCCGCGCCCAGCAACTCGACCCACAGTCAGATGTCGCGATGCGCGCATGGTTGCGCGCCCTCGCCCTCGAGGGCGATGGGGGACGGGCGCTGGAGCAGTACGCGGCCTTCGCGGAGCGACTCAAACGGGACTTGGGCGCCGAGCCGGACGCCGACACCAAAGCCTTGGCGGACCGCGTTCGCGGCGGGCGGTCCTGGCACCTTCCCAAGAGCGTTCCGGCGCCGGCCACTGGCGAATCGCGCCGCGCTCCACTCGTGGGTCGTAGCAGGGAGCTCGAGCAGCTCGTAGCGACATGGGTCGGGTCCCGAGCTGGCAAGCTCGGCGTCGCGATCGTCCAGGGCGACGGGGGCACAGGGAAGACGCGGCTCGCCGAGGATCTCGCAGACCGCGCCCGGCTCGACGGCGCGGTCGTCGCGGCCGTGCGTGCCGTCGCGGCGGATCAAACCGACCCGTGGAGCGGCGTGCTGGGCATCGCCCGCGGCGGGCTGCTCGAGGCGCCCGGGAGCGCCGCGGCGTCGCCCGAGACTATCGCCCAGCTGCGAGGGACGGCGCCGCTAGGCGCCCCGGGGCGTGCACTCACGGAGCTGCTGCGAGCGGTCGCCGACGAGCAGCCGATCGTGGTCGTGCTGGACGATGCGCATTGGCTCGACCGGGAGTCGCTGGTCGCCCTTGGGGGCGTGGCGCGTGACCTCGCCAAGGCCGCCGTCTTGCTCCTGTTCACAGTCTCTCCGCATCCGCGGCGCGCCGAGCTCGACGAGCTCCGCTCCCGCATCGGCCGCGAGCTGGCCGGCGCCGCCGTGACGCTCGGCCCGCTCGGCGGCGACGCCGTACGTGCGCTCGCGCGCTGGGCGGTGCCCTCCTATGACGACGTGCAGCTCGAGCGGCTCACCCGGCGGGTGATC
>DATEGE010000128.1:0-3935 GCA_035280265.1 Gemmatimonadales bacterium
AGGGGGGGGAGCCGCAGTCGCGTCGCCGACGGCACCGCGCGACGACCTGTCCAAGTCAGGCAAGCGGAAGAGCTCGAGCCTCGTGTTCCTGGACGTGGATGCGCCACCGGCGCCAAAGGGAGCGGGCTCGCGTGTGGCGCCGCCGCCCAAGCCGGTGCGGCCTCCCGCGCCTGCGCCCGAACCCGAACCCGTCGCCGAGAGCCTGATCGAGCCGGTCACGGCGGAGCCGGACACGTCGCTCGAGATTGAATCCACGAGCTTGGTCGAGGGGATCGAACCCACGAACGCCGGCGGCACCCTCGAGGGATTCGAGACTACCAGCACGGAGTTCGGCGATGTCCGGCTGGAGGCGGGTGAAGTGCCCTCGCTGCGCGACGAGGTCACGGCCGGTGACGACATCGCACCTTTGGCGGAGCTCGAGCCCACGATCCCGGACGACGCTGGGTCCATGGACGCCGAGCTCGATCTCGAGCCCTTGACCGACACCGAGCTCGAGATCGCGCCGCCCGCTCCCCCGTCGCCGCCGCCGGCGGCGCCCGCAAAGGCGGGACCGGCGCGCACCCCGTTCACCCCCCGCCGTCCCGGCGTCGGGACCCCGCGAGGGGGCATGGCGACGACACCATCGCCCAAGGTGAAGCCGGTGGTCCCCAAGCGCCCGGCTGCGCCGGCTTCGCCATCCGCGCGCAAAGCGGTCGTCGAGGTTCCGCCACTCGAGCTCGAGCCAGACTTCGACACGGGCACCACCGATGAGAGCCACGAGGTCGATGACGCGCCACTCGCGATGGAGAGCGACACGGCGCGCCCGCCGGGCCGGCGCCGCTCGGCGGCGATCGATCTGGGGTTGGACGGGACCGTGCGGCCGGCGGAGGATGCGGGTTCGCTGGTGTTCGCGAACATCGAGCAGCCGGTGGCGCCGCCGACGATCGACGAGCTGGAGGCGCGCGTCGCAGACGATCCCGACGACCCCGACGCCCATCAAGCCCTCGGCGAGGCGTTGATCGAGGCCGGTGAGCGCGAGCGGGGAATCGAGGAACTCGACCTGGCGACGACGGGGTTCGAGAACCGGGGAAACTTGGTTCAGGCGCAGGACCTGGTGGACGAGATTCTACGGCTCGATCCCAACAGTGTGCGGCACCGCCAGAAGCAGGTCGAGTTCGCCTTCAAATCGGGCGACAAGGTACGGTTGATCGAGGCCTACCTAGAGCTCGCGGACACACTGCTGCGCAGTGATCTTCCGGAGAAGGCGCGGGCCGTCTACCAGCGCGTGGCCGAGCACGACCCGGGGAACGAGCGCGCCATGGCGGCGCTCTCGATGCTCGCGCCCGTCGCGCCGGTGGCGCCGCCCGCGAAGCCGAAGAGCAAGACGCCGGCGCGCGAGGAGAAGACGCCGGCACGCGACGCCAAGATGCGGGTGCGCGACGAGGTCGTGGAAGAAGGGGACTTCGTCGACCTGGGTGCGATGATCCTCTCCGGGGATCTCCCCGAGCGCGACACCCGTATGAAGGTGGCGGACGAGGAGCCCACGGGCGACGAGGAACGGGACTTCCAGGAGATGCTGGCGCGCTTCAAGCAGGGGATCGACGAGAATATCGACGAGGGCGACTTCCAGTCGCACTACGATCTCGGCGTAGCGTTCAAGGAGATGGGCCTTCTGGACGAGGCGATTGCGGAGTTGCAGAAGGCGCTGCGGGCCCCCGAGGGAAAGCTCCGCAGCTCGGAAGCGCTCGGAGTGTGCTTCATCGAGAAGGGGGCGCATGTGGTGGCGGAGTCGATCCTGCGGCGGGCGCTCGAGCTGCCGGCGTCAGGCGACCAGGATCGGCTCGGCATCCTCTATTGGCTGGCCCGCGCCCTCGAGGAGCAGGGCAAGCGGGTGGAAGCGCGGGAGCTATACGGCAGGGTGTTCGCGGTGGACATCCGCTTCCGGGACGTGGGCGAGCGCGCCAAGGCGCTCGCGAAGGCGAAGTGACGTGAGCCAGCAGGTCGTTCCCGTCGCGTTAGCGGACTTGCAACGACCGGTGGCGGAAGCCCTCGGCCGCGTGGGCGACGAGCTGCGGCGCATCATCGCCGCCGATTTTCCCGTGGTCGCGGAAGTGAACGAGCACCTGCTGCACATGAAGGGCAAGTTGTTCCGCCCCACGCTGCTGTTGCTCTCGCACCAGGCCACCGGCGCGGACGACCCGCGGGCCGTCACCCTCGCCGCCGTGGTCGAGCTGATTCACCTCGCCACCCTCGTCCACGACGATTCCGTCGACCACTCGGTGTTGCGGCGCGGCCTGCCGACGATCAATGCCCTGTTCTCGCACCAGGTCGCCGTCATCATGGGCGACTACCTGTACTCGCGGGCGATCATCGAGCTAGTGCGACTCGATGACATCGGGCCGCTGCGCGTGTTCGCTCGGGTCACGAACGAGATGACGATCGGCGAAATGCGCCAGCTCGAGGCGCACGACACGCTGGCCTACCGCGAAGCACAGTACGATGAGCTGATCCACGCCAAGACCGCGTCCCTCTTGTCGGGAGCGTGCGAGGTCGGCGCGCTCCACGCGCCGTCACCGTACCGCGACGCGCTCGCGCGGTTCGGCATGCACCTCGGCATGGCGTTCCAAATCGCCGACGACCTGCTCGACTATACCGCCGCGGAAGCGGTGACCGGGAAGCCCTCCGGGCTCGACCTGCGGGAGCACAAGGTCACCCTGCCCCTCATCGCCGCGCTCGGCGCGATGCGTCCTGAGGACCGGCGTCGCGTGCAGCTGCTAATGACGACCGCCGAGCCCGGCGACGCCCTGGTGACGGACGTTATCAAGAGCGTCGCCGCGGCCGGTGGGCTGGATTACGCCCGGCGCCGCGCCCTGGAGTTCGCCCAGCAGGCCGAAGCCGAACTGGACGTCCTCCCCCCGTCGGCTGCGCGCGACGCGTTGCGCGACAGCATCGCGTACGCCGTGGAGCGGCGCAGCTAGGCCGTGGCGCAAGGCCCGCGCAGGCCGCTATTTTACCTCGGGGTGCTGGCGAGCGGCTTCGTGTTGGGCGGCTTCGTCCACTCGCTGCTGCGGCGCTTCCTGCCGCAAGGGCCGGCAAAGGAGATCTTCACCTGGGCCGTCACCCCGACGCTGGGACCGGTCCACATGGATCTCCTGGTGGTGTCGATCACGCTCGGTCCGATCGGGCTGGACGTGTCGCTGCTCGCGCTGATTGGAGTGGTGATCGCGTATTACGTCGCCCGGTCGATCTTCTGAAGCGAGGCGCTATGTTCGGGGATCTGTCGTTCAGTCACATTCTGATTCTGCTGCTCGTGCTCGTACTGGTGTTCGGCGCCAAGCGGATTCCGGAAATCGGATCGTCGATCGGGCAGGGGATCAAGGAGTTCAAGCGCAGTCTCAAGGAAACGACGGGAGACGACCAGCCGGCCTCCTCGCGCGGGGTGCAGCCGCCGACCTCCAGCCCCTTGTCCTCGAGCGGCGGCGACCCGAAGCGCCTGAGCGATTAGCTTCCGGCGGCCGCCGTCGGCCGGAACAACTCCTCTCGGCGGTCCACCACCTTGGCCTGGGCGCGCAGCGCTGCCAAGTATTGCTGCGCCCGGTCTCTGAGCGCCCGGCGCATGAGGTCCTCGCGCTGTTGGGCCCGCTGCTTCAACCACGCCGCTGAATCGGCGGGCTGGCGCGCCAGACTCTGCACCAAGAAGCAGCCCGTTTCTCCTACCACCACACCGCTGCGTTCCCCAGGCCGCAGCCCGAAGGCTGCTCCCAGCAGGACCAGATTGCCGGCGAATTCAGCCGCGGGATGCACACGCGTGAACGGGCCCACCTTCTCGACATGGTAGCCGCGCGCTCGACCCGCGACGATGAGGTCCGTGGCGTCGCGGAGCGCTGCCGCGGCCTGCGCCGCGCGCTCGCGGATCAAGGCCTTCTTCTTATCATAGCGCGCCACGGCGACCACCT
>DATEGE010000129.1:0-6221 GCA_035280265.1 Gemmatimonadales bacterium
GTGCAGCTGGCGTACGCGAAGGCCGTGAGGATCTGACCGTCGGCCGTGCCACGTTGGCGCTCGTGGCACGTCCAGCCCCGACGCGCTGACAGTCCGAGTGGTCGCTTGGCGGCGCATGGTACATTTCGACCCCCACGCGACAACCGCCACTCAGCGAATCCGAATCACGTCGAGCCGCGCCCTGACTACAGCGGCGAAGAGCGTCGTGGCACTGCTCCGAAACAGGAGTGTCAAGCCGGGAGGCAAGCGGTGATTGGGACGACCGCGAACGTCGCTGGCTACGCCGCGGCGCGTGGGTGGATGGCGCGCCCAGCGCTGCTGTGTCCAAAGCGTTCTGTCGGGCTTTTCGCTCCATCTCCACGGGCCACGCTTCGACGACTGAGAACGCGGCGGTCCGCATCGCATTGATGAGAGTGGCCCAGCCTGCCGTCGTCTTGTGGGCGTAGACGCAGACCAAGGGCGCGCCCGGCTTCAGAAGCCGGCGCGTCTCCTGAAACGCCTTGGCGATGAGTGCGAGCACCGTGACGGTCACTGTGAATGCCCTCCTGCTGCCGCCGCTCAAACGACCTGGAGGTGGCGGCGAAACTCGTGGCAGACGGAGCTGGAAAGGACGAGGCCGCCCTCACCGCTTCTTGCGCGTCCGGAGAGCGTCGGGACGTACAGCGCGAGGGGGCGGCGCAGGGACGGTCAGAGGACGCGCCCGCGGCGGGTGGTGCGCGTCGCAGTAGTAACTCGCTGGGCCCGCCGCACCGAGCGCGCACTGGTGTGTCACCCACGTCGCGGGCTCGGGGCAGGTCCGGTGACTCGTCCAGTCATAGAAGTCGCACAACCGCTGATCCATTGCCACCGCTTCTCCTCCCCGAGCGTCGGTCGCGTGCCGATTCGCGGGTCTTACGCTGTGCGGGAGAGGTCGGATTGCTTACGGACATCGGAGGGCGCGTCACGCCGCTCACGGAGCAGGTCGCCGATGCGTTTCAATCCGATCCCGCGACCCGCGCGTAACACAACGGGTGGTGGCGCAGCAAATCCGTTGCGGAACGGCTGACTTGGGGTCAAGTTCGAGGCCGTGCGGTGGGCACGCTGCTCAAACCTCGGAACCTGATGGCGAACTGGCAGGGGGGACCCCCTGCGCCCGACTGGGCCCTCGTCGCGCGGATTATGAACGCTGACGAGCGGGCCCTGGGCGAGTTGTACGATCGGCACGGGCGGGCAACCTACGCCCTGGCGCTGGCAATCGTGGGGGAGCGAGCGGACGCCGAGGAGGTCGTGGCCGATGCGTTCGGGCAGGCATGGCGGACCGCTGCGCAGTTCGACCCTAGCCGAGGCAGCGTGGGGGCCTGGCTCGCCACGATTACGCGAACCCGCGCCCTGGACCTCGTGCGGGCGCGAGGCCGTCGGCTCCGGGCACTCGAGCGCGTGGTGCAGACGGACCCCGCCAGCCTCGCCACGCTCGGCGCCGCGCCCGATGCGCCGGACCGGGGAGTGGAGCGGGCAGACGTGCGCCGCCTCGTCGCGCGCTCGCTCGCCGACTTGCCGGAGGCCCAGCGCCGCGTGATCGAGCTGGCATACTTCGGAGGTCTCACGCAGACCGAGATCGCCGCCGCGTTGCAGGAGCCGTTGGGGACGGTCAAGACACGCATGCGGGCCGGGATGGTGAAGCTGCGCGGCTCGCTGGCCCAGTTGCTCGCCGCGGGAGCCACATGACCGACCACCAATGGTTGGAGCTCGCAGCGCCGTACACACTCGGCGCCCTCACGCCGGATGAGCGCACCGGCTTCGAGACGCACCTTACGGAGTGTGCGACCTGCCGGGCCGAAGTCCACGCGCTCCGCGAGGTCACGGGCCTATTGGCGTACGCCGCCGCTGACGCGACGCCCCCGCCCGCGCTGCGCGAGCGCATCCTGCGCGACGCGCGACAGGTGCGCCCGATCGTCGCTCGCTCCCCCCGCTCCTCCGTTGTCCCCTGGCTCGCGGCTGCCGCGTGCCTGGTGCTCGCGTTGGGCGCCGGCTACGGCTATCTCCGCGAGCGCGCTGCGCGGGACCAGGCGCGCCGCGCTCTCGCCGCCGCGCAGGACAGCATCGCGGCGCGCGACTCCCTGGTCGCGACGCTCCTCTCCCCCGACGTCGGCACCGCGGCCCTCGCTGCCACCGGCAAGCCGCCGTCGGCGCGGCTGTACTGGAGCCCGTCCCGGCACCGCGTCGTCATGGCGGTCTTCGACCTAGCACCGGCGCCGGCGGGCCGCACCTACCAGCTCTGGGCGATTGCGCAGGGGAAGCCAGTGTCACTCGGCGTCTTCAACACCGGCGCGAACGGCCGCCTCACCACTGCGCTCGATGTGCCGGCCGGACTGACGTTCGAGGTCACAGCGGTCACCGAGGAGCCCGCCGGCGGCTCACCCCAGCCTACGCAACAGCCCTTCCTCATCGGCAAGGTCGCGCGCGGCGACTAAGGCAATCCGGTGCCGCGCCCGCGGCGTAGAGGGACTGACACGAAAGCGTGCTCTCTCCCTTTCAGGCCGGAGGCGGCTATGAAGCGGTTCTCCTTCCTCGTGGCAGCGGTCGCGTGCCTCGGCGCCGTAGGCTTGATCAAGCTCGCGCGCGCCTCGGACCACCAGGACACCCCAGACGTCGAGCTCAACCCGGCGTCGGACATGACCGACGTGTACGTGTTCCCCAGTTCGGCGCCGGGTCGCACGGTCCTGGTCCTGAACAGCTGGGCGTTCATCACGCCGGCGCAGACCAGCACCACCTACTTCGATCCGAACCTGCTCTACCAGTTCAAGATCGACAACAACACCGACGGTGTGGAGGACAAGGTCATCCAAATCAGCTTCACCGGGTCGGGCGGCAACCAGACCGTCGACGTACGCGGACCGTTGGCACCCCCGGTGCCTGGGGCGATGGGAAATACCGTCGCGAACGTCACGCCCACCGTGACTGGCAAGATCAACACGGTCCTGGGAAGTCCCAGCGGCATGCAGGTGTTTGCCGGGTGGCGCGACGATCCGTTCTTCATCGACCTCGAGCAGTTCTTCCGCATCATTCCAGACCGTAAGCCGGTGACGGGCCCGCTCGCCCAGCTACCGGATGCCCCGACCGCGAGTGCGTTCCGCAACCCGGGCATCGATTACGTGGCGGGATTCAACGTGCTGTCCATCGTCGTCGAGCTCCCCACGGCCGATCTCACGGCTGGCGGGAACGCCAAGATCGGTGTGTGGGGCACGATCAGCCGCTGAGATAGCGAGGACATGCATTTCTATTCCTGACGACAAGGAGCGGACGATGAACCCCGGTAATCTCTTGAAGCGGGCCGTGCTCGGTCTCGCGCTGGTGGCGGCCGGCTGCCACGAAAACGAGAACGTCGGTCCGGTCACGGTACGGACCTACAATCAGCTGCAGCGCCTGGGGAACCCGCTGGTGAGCGAGGTGTTCCTCGCCAAGCGCTCTCACCCCGTGCACGGCAGCGTCGGGCCAGCACAGGACGTGGCGCTCATCAGCGGTGAGCTCAAGGCCTTCGTGGCGAACGTGGCCGGGCGCAATGCCACGGTACAGAACACGCTCGCGGCGGTCCTCCTGCCGGACGAGCTGATCGTGCAGACCGACAGGGATCCGGCCACGGCGGGCTGGCTCAGCTGGGCGCTCGCCAATGGCTGGGGCGGCCGCAAGCTGACCGACGATGTTGTGGCCGCGGGGCTCGACGCGATTTTCGGCCCGCTGCTTGACCCAAACAACACGAGCCCCGGCCTCGAGAACGACAACGTGCCCGCCAACGACATCCCGTTCCTGAGCACGTTCCCCTACCTCGCTGCGCCGCATTGACCCGCGTGCGGGTGGCGGTCCTACTCCTCACGGCCGCGGCCGGCGCAGCCGCGGCCGTGCGCGGCGGGCGCGCAGCCGAAGGAGAGCGGCTCCGTGCGGCCGTCCGGGCGCAGATGGCGATCGCCGCCCGCCGCGATGCCGACATGGCATTCTACGCTCGGCGACTGGCCGCGGACCCGATCGGCGCGGCGGACCGCTCGCGGCTCGCGGCGCTCTATCTCCAGCGGGCGCGGGAAACGGGCGACTTCACAGACTACCGGCGCGCCGAGTCCCTCGCGCGGCGCTCGCTCGCGCTGCGCGTTGCCCACAACGACAACACCTATGTGGTGCTTGCTTCGGCGCTGCTCGCGGAACATCGCTTCACGGAAGCGCGCGCGGCCGCTCGCGCCCTCAACGCGCGTGACCCCCGGGTGCCAGGGCACCAGGCGCTGCTCGCGGAGATCGATCTGGAGCTAGGGGATTACGCTGCAGCGCGCGCCCTGTTCGACTCCCTCTGGCCGGCACGGCACGAGCTCTCAATCGCGCCCCGGCTTGCCCGGTGGGCAGAGATCACCGGCCGGACCGAACTGGCCCAGCGCCTGCTCGAGCAGGCCTTGGCCGATGCGCGCGCGCGACGGGATCTGCCGCCTGAGCAGCTCGCCTGGTTCGAGCTGCGCGTCGGTGACCTGGCGCTCCGGAATGGTCGCCTGGCCGAGGCCGACTACGCGTTCCAGACAGGACTCAGCGTGTTCCCCGGCGACTACCGATTGCTCGCCGGGCTCGCCCGACTCGAGGCGGCGCGCGGCCGCTGGCGTCAGGCGATCGCCCACGGTGAAGACGCGATAGCCGCCGTGCCCGACCCCGCCACCTTCGGACTGATCAGCGATGCGTACGCACACCTCGGGGACACAACCCGCGCCGCCGAGTACGCGCGCGCGATGGAAGTCGCCGTGTTAGGCCAGCCCGCTCAGTGGCACCGCGCCTGGAGCCTGTTTCTCTTAGACCACGACCGGTGCGTCCCCGACGTGCTGGCGAAGGTCGACGAGGAGCTCAAGACGCGGCGCGACGTCTACGGTTACGACCTGCGGGCCTGGGCGCTGCACAAACAGCACCGTGACCGCGAAGCGCGGGCCGCGATGGTGCAGGCGCTCGCGCAGGGGACGGCCGACCCGCAGCTCCTCTACCACGCCGGCGTGATCGCGCAGGCGTTGGGGGACAGCGCCGCCGGCCGCATGTACATGGAGCGCGCTCGCGGTGTCAACCCGTACTTCCGCCCAAGCGGCGAGGCGCGATGAGCGACCTCGCGACCTACGTCACGCTCGGATTCCGCCACATCACCGACCTCGCGGCGATGGATCACATCCTGTTCCTGTTCGCGCTCGCGGCGATCTACCGCCCGCGCGACTGGCGGGACAGCCTGTGGGTAGTCTCGGCGTTCACGGTCGGGCACTCTGTGACGCTCGGCCTGGCGGTGACCGGCGCCCTCGTGCTGCCCACGCAACTGATCGAATTCTTGATCCCGGTGACCATTGTCGCCACGTGCATCGAGAACCTCGCCGTGCGTGACCGGCCCCGCGCGCTCTGGGGTGGGCGCTATCGGCCGGTGTTCGCGGGCGTGTTTGGGTTGGTGCACGGCGCCGGGTTCGCGAACTACCTGCGGAGCCTGTTTGTCGATCAGGTGGCGCTCCCGCTGTTCGGGTTCAACGTCGGGATCGAGCTGGGCCAACTAGTCGTATTGGCCGCCGCTGCGCTCGTACTCGTGCTGCTCGACCAGCTGATCGCGCTCGCCGCGGCAGCCCGCCCTGCGGGCGCGCTGCGACTGCGCACCGTGGCGGTGTCGGCGGTCGTGGCGCTCGTTGCCGCACGGTGGGCCGTGGAACGGAGTCCCTGGTAGCATGAGCCTACTGGCGCTCGCCCTCGCCGCGCTCATGGCGCACCCGTTGCACACCACCCTCACCCAGCTTGCCTACCGCGACAGCGACCGGACGATCGAGGTATCGGTGCGGGTGTTCGCCGACGACCTCCGGGCTGCAGTCGGACGCGACGTCACAGATGCGACGGCCTTCACCTACCTCCGGTCGACGTTCGCGCTCACTGACCGCACGGGACGACCGCTCGCTCTCGGCTGGTGTGGCCTGCGACGCACGGGCGCCATTCTGTGGCTTTGCCTTCGCGCGCCAAGTGCCGACGGCTTGAGCGGGTTGCGCGTTCACGCCCGGTTATTGCTCGAGCTGTATGCAGACCAGATCAACATCGTGCAGGCGACCTGCGGCGGCCGGCGCACCTCACTGTTGTTCTCGCGGGGAGACCCGCCGCAGCGGCTGCAGTGAAATGATCCTCGCAACACCGGGGCTCGGTTCAATGCGGATCCCTTACCGCCTCCTTGCCGGGTTTACCCTGCTGGCTGCCGCGAGGGCAGCCCC
>DATEGE010000130.1:0-5039 GCA_035280265.1 Gemmatimonadales bacterium
TGCTGGAACTGGGATCAGGGGGCGGCAACAGCGCTCTCTATCTCAAGAAGCGTTTTGCGATGACGCTGGTGGACAGGTCGCCGCGGATGCTCACAGTGAGTCGAAGAGTCAACCCGGAATGCGTGCACGTCAGGGGCGACATCCGCTCCATGAGGCTCGGCCAGACCTTCGACACCGTCTACACGCATGACGCCATCTGCCACATGACCACCGAGGCGGATCTTCAGGCCGTGATGCGGACCGCATACGAGCACTGCCGCCCTGGCGGCGTGGCGCTGTTCGTCCCCGACTTTGTCCGGGAGACCTTCGAGGAGGGCACCGACCAGGGTGGAAGCGACTCCGAACGAGGGAGCGTGCGATTCCTGCAGTGGATCTTCGATCCCGATCCGACCGACACGACGTACGTAGTGGACTTCGCCATCATGTTGCGGGGCCCCAGCGGCCAGGCTCGCGTCGCGCACGATCATCATCTGCAGGGACTCTTTCCGCGGGCGCGATGGATGCGGCTCCTGCGAGAGGTCGGGTTCAAGCCAAGTGTCGCGAAAGGCTCCGAGGTCCGAGACGCTTTCCTGGCGCGTCGGCCAGCAGGGGTCAGCCGGAGACTCACACGGAGCTAAGTCGAGTGCAAGCGAGCGATCAATCCCAGAGCGCAATCTGCTCCAGCACGCCGTGTGTTGTCGAGGCGTACCGGTCGCGGCCGAGCGCGAGAACGGTCGCGACGACGATGAGCACGAGCGCGACCGCCGCGAAGGCGATGAACAGGTAGCCTGCCTGCGCGACGCTTAGAAGCGCGCGCGCCGAGACGAGCGCGATCGCCGCGCCGCCTCCGGCAAGCCCCACCTGGCTACGGAAGACGATTCCTACACCGACGGTGATCACGCCCTCGACGAGCAGCACCACCAGCCAGTACAGGTCGCCTGACGTCGTGAACACGGCGGCCCATCCCATCGCAAGGCTGATGCCGACGATCACGATGCTACGCCTGATCCATCTCGCTACCGGGAACGCCGTGTCGCCGCGGAGGCGGAGGCCGGCGGTAACGAGTCCAACGCCCGGAGGCACCAGCTGCCACGAGGTCAGCGACACCTCGCGGGCGACGAAGTAGCCGGCGGTCGCGGCCGCGACGAGGGCGATGTAGACGTTCGGCCGGAAGCCGAACGTCGTGGCGTCGAGCCTCAGCACGCCGCCCGTGACGAGAAGCCCGACGGTCGCGAGCACGGCGCCCAGGCTGTGCGCGCCAGTCTTGTCAGGGAAGAAGAACCCGGCGAGGCTCGCAGCGCCAAGAAGGCCGAGGCCGAGGTAGCGGTGCATATCGACGATCGGCGCGCGACCGAGTGGCCTGGACGTGAACCAGCCGGCGAGCCAGGTAACAAGACCGACCACGCCGAGCGCGGCCGCGTAGTAGATGGTGTCGGCATCGTGGGCGTAGAGCAGCGTCATCGCGCCCACCAGCGCCAGGGCGGCCGCTGCGGGGATGCCCCACCGCCCTCGCTCCTGCATCGCCGCGGTGTAGACCTGCGGGGCGTAGGCGAGCACCGCGATCGCAAAGGGATCGAGGTAGCCGCCGTCCGTCATATAAACCAGAGTGACCAGCGCAATCGACGCCGCGCCGGCTTCCGTGGCGAGCGCCCAGCGCGACCCCGTCCTGGTCCGGATCACGAGACCGGCGGCGCCGGCAGCCCAGGCGAGGGCCGCCATCGCGACTTCTTCGAACTCGCCACCGGACCGGCCGAACGCGACAAGCATCAGGTGGAGCGCCGGTACAAGCAGCAATGTCGAGGGATAGGCGAGATACCACTGCTGCCGCCGCACGGCCGCGGAGGCAGTTATCGCGGCGAGGACGATGAACTCGACCGCCATCAGTGCGGGCAGGGCCTGCGCGAACGGCCACAGGTACAGGACCAGCGCCAGGACCAGAACCGCGCCAATGCCGTACCAGCGCTCGACCTCCGAGCGTGTGCGCACGGTCCACTCGGCGTGCAGTGCCGCGAGGACAACTACTACCAGGCCGGCCCAGGCTGCGTCGAAGCGCAGGACGCCTGCAGCGAGCAGGACCGTCACCGAGGCAAATGCGGCGGCCGCGGACCTCAGGTATAGGCGCAGATCCCCTATGCGTGTCGCGGTCGGGATTAGCGACCAGATAAGAAGGAATGCCGCGCCCAGCAGCGCTGCTGCGGACTGCTGCCACTGCGGTAGCTCCTGCCGGAGAGCCAGCCCAGCGCCGACGACGGCGGCGACCAGCAGAACGCCTAACCCGCTCTCATCGAGGTTCGGCCGCATCCAGGTCCGGCGCAGCACCGTCCACCCGGCGGAGAGGATGAGCACGGCCGCCACCACCGCCGCGCCCTGCCACTCCCAAGGCACGGCTGCAACCACGAGCGAGATCGCGGCCATGGCTGCGGCGATCCAGGCGAGCGGCGGCGTTTCCTTGCTCGCGAGGGTCAGTGTCTGCCACCAGTACGCGACGGCGAGCAGACCGAGCGCGGCGGCCAGGCGCCACCAGAGCTGATCGTCAGGTCCCGTGAAGCACAAACCCAGCGCCACTGCCGCGGCGGTGTGGACGAACCATCGCCGGCCGCTCGTCGCGACGGCGTGGCCGCGCACGGCTCGCAGCTGGGCGAGTCCGGTATAGATGAGAGGTAGAACGGCATCGAACGGACCCCGCCAGCCCTGTGCGTTCAGGGCATCGACGGCGACGAACCACGCGACCGAGAACATGCCGCGGGCGGCAATGGCGGAGGCTCGCACTGCGCCTAGCTCGCTCGCTGTGCCGAACACGACCGTCGAGACGAGCAGGGAGACGGAGATCTCCCAGTGCCCCGGTCCGATGCTCGCCGCCGTCAGTGGGGCCAGCGAGATCACGAAGGCGCCGTAGAAGAAGAGCGACGCGTACCGCCTCAGAGATTGGAGGCGCGGACCGGCGACGAAAGGAATCAAGTAGACCGCACCCGAGGCCGCGATCAGCACCGAGCTCCAGGCATGGAATCTGGCCGCCCCAGCCGTCGCAGCGAGGGCGAGCGGCAGCGCGGCGCGGAGTGCGTACCCGGTCACCTCCGACGAAGCGAGCGCGAAGTCTGCCGTGTAAAGGGCGAAGGCCGTCCAGAATGCGATCGCCAGCGGCCACCTCTCGCCCGGGCTCTGCTCCGCGATCGCGAGCGCAACGCCCGCGAGCACAGCAACATGGAGGTGAGCCGGATGCGCGCGGTATAGGCGGCCGACAGTGCCCAGGCGCGCGGGCCGCCTGGTCAGGAGTAGAAGCGGCAGCCCGATTAGCATCGGGATGAGGAAGTGGTTGGAGGTCACGCCGAGGGGGCCGTTGGACGCCGCCGCCGCCAGCACCAATAGGGCCTCGCCGGTCCACGCTCGGGTCGGATGCGGCGCGAGTGCCTGCCACGCCAGGTACGAGAAGGCCATAGCGGCGAGGGTCGACGTCCACAACCAGTCGTTCGCGCCGAAGCGAAGCGCTGCAATCAATGCGATCGCCGCCGACAAATGTGCTAACCATTGGAAGTCGGCGAACGTGCGATTGCGCGCGGACCTCTCCCAGGCCGCAAAGACGAGCGGCGTGAAGGCCAGCCCCACGGCCATCCACTGATCGCCGCCCACCCAACCCGAGATCCCGAACATCGAAGCGAGGATCGCGACACCCGCCACGTCGCCGTACGCGCGCAGGTCGAGTCGCATCGCAAGTCCGCCGTAGACGAAGGCGCAGGCCGCGCCGGTCACGGCCACAGCCTGGTCAACCGTGATGCCGCGAGCGCCGAGCTCGAGAAAGGTCCATGCCGCGACGCCGACGAGAGGCAGGAGGACGGCGGCGAGGGCGATGTAGATCTGGCCGACCGCGCGTAAGTTCGGCCGGCTGTAGGCGACGTAGCCGGCGGCAACGAAGATGACGTCGAGCACTGCCACCGCCGCCAGGCGAACGACGCCGCCGAGACCTACCGTCCCGTAGAGCTCGAAAAGAACGGTCGCAACCACGAGGAGAAAGGCGCCCACGGAGGCGAGGATCAGGACCGAGTGCTCTGCGAAGATGTCACCCAGGGATATGGGCGGCCGGACGGGAGCTTCCGGCTTGGGCGCGATCCGTCCAGATGGCTGGGGCGAGCCGGCTGGCGCGGCTGTCGGAGCCGCAGCGGTGGATGCGGCCGGAGCCGCCGCGACCGGGACCAGCGGCTCGCTCCATGTGGCGAGCGCATCCAGACGCGATCTGTACTCGGCATCGATTGCGGCGGCCGCATCGGCGGAGATCTGGCCCATCGCCAGCAGTACGCCGACGTCGCCGCGGACCCGCTCGGAGTAACGGGACTCGGCCTCGACGACCGGGTATGCCCTGGCGTAATCAGCGGTTCGCGCCCGCAGGCTCACCAGGGCTGCGACGACGTCGGCCGGCAGGCCGGCCTGCAGGTAGCGCACCACCTGGTCGAGCGCCGCCTCGGCGCGTCTCGCGTCCCCGGTTGTGGTCCGGCACCACTGCGCCCACTCGGCGCGCGCTCTGGCAACGCCGTCGGCGTTATACCTCACCGATCAGTCTCCACGCTCGTGGCCTCGATCCAGCGGACGAGTTTCATATCGGTATCGATGGCTCGCCTCAGCGCCGGAACGGGTTCGAAAACTACACTGGGCACCGCCAGTATGCTGAGGCAGTCGGTCTGACCAGCGCCTTTCCTGCCGGTCGGGTGCTGGTTGCGCTCGGACGCGGCGACTTGGGCACAGGCGCGCAGACCCTGGAGGTGGGAAATGAACCCTGATGATTTTCCGGCACCCAAAGACGGCTTCGTCGTCACGCACTTTCTTGTGGTATCTGACCAGGATCGGTCTCGTGAGTTCTATCGCTCCATATTCGACGGCCACGTATTAGTCGAGCGTGACCCGGTCATCATGAAAGTCGCGAACACGTGGCTGATCCTGAATGTCGGTGGCGGCCCCACCGACGACAAGCCCACCGTCACCCTGACAACGCCTCCCGACCCTGACCGCACCAGCGCGTTCCTCAACGTACGCGTCGCGGATATCCAGAAGGCCTACAAAGAGTGGTCGGC
>DATEGE010000131.1:0-15570 GCA_035280265.1 Gemmatimonadales bacterium
GGTGCCGGTCTGCGCCGATCCGATGAGATCCCGCCCCGCAAGAGCGAGGGGAATCGCCTCCTGTTGGATCGGGGTGGGCTGCTCATAGCCCTCGTCGGCAACAGCCCGAATCAGCTCGGGCGCGAGGCCGAGAGAATTGAAAGACATACTACTCCTTAAATAGGCGTCTCGAAAAGTCGTCACGGAGATTCGTCACGGGAAATCGTCACGGGGAACCGTGGTCCGGTGTTCCGCGACGCCGTCTCGCGACGTCAGTTCGCGACGCTTCTTCGCGACGCTTTTTTTGTTTCGAACCTAGGGATTGAGCCTACAGATATGAGGCCCGCTCCTGAGCGGGACGGTCCTACGGAAGGATGCCAGCTCGCGGTTCTTGAACTACGTGGGCGTAAGCTAGTGGAGTCGCCCGACTAAGTCAACGACGTCGCGAGAGAACGTCACGAAGATGCGTCACGAGAAGAGTCTCTCCGTGACGACTCTTCGCGACGTCTCTTCGTGACGCCTCTACTTGACGCTTCTTGGTTCTTGCTCCGACCACCACATCGGTGGTAACGGTCTTTGACGCGGCCACACCTCGTTCAGCGTCTCCCCCTCGTACAGCCGGCCGTTCTTCATGACGTAGCGGATCTTCTCGCTGTTGTGTACGTCGTCGAGCGGATTCGCGTCCAGCACGATCAAGTCCGCGAGCTTGCCGGGCTCGAGCGAGCCGAGGTCGCGCTGCATCCCGATGCCGTAGGCGCCGTCGATCGTGCCTACCCGCAGCACTTCGCGCGGCGTCATCCCGCCGCCCGCCATGGCCCACAGCTCCCAATGGCATCCCAGGCCGTCCAGCTGCCCGTGGCAGCCCATGCCGACGTTGCCGCCCGCGCGGAGAATGGCCGCCGCCGATGCGGCGATGCGCGGGAACACGTACTGATTGTCCCGAAACCACGCCCGCCGCTCGGCCCGCTGGTCGATCTCTTCGTGCGGCAGGAAGCGGCGCACCTTGGGGTTGTCGTGGATGTCGTAGTGCTCGTAGAAGTAGTTCTCGCTGAACGGGCCACCGTACGAGACCAGCAGCGTGGGTGTATAGGTGATGCCCGACTGGGCCGCGAGCTGCACGGCATCGGTGTACAACGGCATGATTGGAAAGCTGTGCTCGGATCCGGGGTAGCCGTCGAGCTGCACGGTCTGGTTCATCTTGAAGTCCAGGCCGCCCTCGATCGTCGGCATCAGCCCCAGCTCCCGCGCCGCCATGATCACCCACTGGCGCTGCTTGCGGTTCCCCGCCATGTACTGCTTGATCGTGTTGGTATGGTAGAACTCGCTATAGCGCTTCAGCGTGTTGCGGACGTCGTCGAGGCTGGTCCAGTTCTCCTCGAAGTAGGCTCCGAACACGCCCGGGCCGGTGTGATAGATGCGGGGACCGAGCAGCTCGCCCGCCTCGACCTGATCGGCGTACGTGAGCACATCGGTCGTGGATGTCTGGGGGTCGCGCGTGGTGGTGACGCCCCACGCCAGGTTGGCGAGATACTTCCATACCTCCGTCTCGTGAATCCCCCACGTCGGCCAGGGGTGGGCGTGGATGTCGATCAGCCCCGGAATGATGGTCTTCCCGGAGACGTCGATGACGCGCGCGCTCGCGGGAGCCTGGCAGGTGGCCGCGACGCAGGCTAGGCGGTTATCGGTCACCGCCACGTCGCCTTTCTCGATCACCTCGTCGCCTTTCATCGAGATGATCCGCGCCCCGCGCAGTACGACCGAGCCGCGCGGAATATCACGCGCCACGCGAATGGTCACGTCCACCCGCACGGCCTCGTACGCAGGAAGCTTGGCGAGCGAGTCCACCCGCGCCTTGGCGGCCGAGTCGGGTTTGTCCTTGGTCGCCTGCTTGAGCGAGTCGGCGCGGATCGAATCGGCGCGGCTCTTGAGCTTCGCGAGCGAGTCGGCGAGAGCCGGGTCGTAGCGAAAGAAGCTCCGCCCGATCGACCAATAGACGATCTTGGCGTCCGGCGCCCAACCGATGAAATCCCCGCCGATACGCGTAAGCCGATGCACCGGAAACGGCGTGGCCGTCGTGTCAACCACGTTGATGGCGGGGGGCGTCGCCCCGACGAGCGGGAGCGTCACCAGGTACACATAGTTGCTCGCGGTCGCAAGCACCCGGCCCGAGTCCGGGGCGATGAGGATCTCGTCGGCGGGGAGCGGCTGCGCCTCGGGGACGTTCGGCGTGAACCCGGTGACCTTGATGTGCCCGCGCCGGTCGGTGCCGTCGTAGCGCATCGAGACGAGCCCCTCGTTCGCCTCGTACAAATAGACCCGGCTCGCGTCGCGGCTGAAATGCGGCCGCCCGCCGCCAGCGATCGGGCTGATGCGCGTCGTGACGCCGCCCGCGGCAGGCAACCAAACGAGCTCGTACCCCGGCCCCCTCTGCTCACTGACGCGCGGCCCGCGCGGGCCCTTGATCACGACGATGCGCTGGCCATCGGGCGACCACACGGGATGGTCGTAAAACGCGGGGTCGGCCGTGAGACGTTGGGGGGGCCCCCCGCCAGCTCGCACTTTGTCGACATAGCCGCCCTGGTCAGACCAGGTGACATAGGAGATCCATTGACCGTCCGGCGACCAAGCCGGCACCTGCTCGTGAACCGCCTCGGTGGTGAGGCGACGAGGCGTACCCTGCGGTAGATCCATCACGTAGAGTTTGTCGAGCGCGCTGAACGCGATGCGGCGCCCATCGGGCGACGGCACCGCGTCGCGGATCTGCTTCACCAGAATGTCCCCCGTGTCCACCCGGGTTTCGAACCGCACCAGCGGCCCAAGCTCCTGCTCGACGCGGGCGGTGAACGGGATCGCCGTGGCCTGCCCGGAGGGAATCTCCACCCGCCAGATCTTGCCGCCGTAGGAGACGACGAGCGCCCTGGAGTCCGGGGTGAAGGCGGAGCCCGGCATCAAGTCACGCGTGAAGCGTGACTCCTGATCATCGCGCTGCACTGGGTACACGAGCCATTTCTCGTCACCGGAAGCGAGGTTCCGGAGCCGCAGCCCGGTCTCCGCGTCGTGGCGGCTGGCGTACACCAGCCACTTGCCGTCGCGCGACAGGACTGGCCGCATGGCGCTGCCGTACAGGTCGGTCTGGGGAAACACCTTACCGGTCTGGCGGTCGTAGATCGCCAGCTCCCACAGCGGGAAGTTCAGGTTGTAGCCGAAGCCCCCGCGATGGCGCGCGTACCACAGGTAGCGGGCGTCGGGCCCGAAGGCGGCGCCGAGGGCGTTGTTCAGCGTGCCCCGCCCGAGAGGACCGGGCGCCGGTCCTTTATCGTCCTTGGTGAGACTCACGCCCGCGCCGCCGTCCTTGTGATACAACCAGATCTCGTATACCGAGCCAATGGGCATCCCCGTCTTAGAGGCGACGATGTAATCGCCGTCGGGCGTCCAGGCAGGGGAGGCGTACAGGTTCCGGTCCCCTTTCGTAAGCGCACGGGCGTTGGTGCCATCGGCGTCGCAGATCCAGATGTTTTCCGAGCCGTTGCGATCGGACAGAAACACGAGCTTGGTCCCGTCCGGGGAGTAGCGAGGCTGGGTGTCGTACGCGGGCCCCGACGTGAGGCGCTTCGCCTCGCCGCCCGTGATCGGGAGCGCGTAGAGATCGCCCAGCAGCTCGAAGACGATCGTGCGCCCATCGGGCGACACGTCCAGCGAGATCCAGGTGCCTTCAGAGATGGTGAAATCGATCCGGCGCGTGGTCTTGAGGGGCAGCTCGTCGGTCTTCTTCTTGGTCGTGTCCGCCCCCGCCCCGGCCGCCCCCTGGGCGACGAGGCACACGAATGGCGCGGCGGCGGCGAGGAGCGTCGCGGTCAATAGCCTGCGGATCACGGAAACTCCGGGGTGAGGTGCGACGGCGTGCTGGGAACGGGGGCTAAACGTGCGGGGCCCGGAAACGACCGTCAAGCGAGGTGTTGACAAATCCGGGACACCTGGCGATCATCTCCCCCGAGCGATAACGAACCAGAGACTGTAAATAGGACCTGGGCTACCGCCCGGGTCGTTTCGTTTCTGGGGCTAGGTGGGCTCTCACACGGAGATACGGATGGAAGTGACCGTCAGTGATGGCGACCGCCTCGAGTACGTGCTGAAAAAGTTTCGGCGACAGATCACCAAAGCCGGACTGTTTCAGGACATGAAGCGGAAACGCTTTTACGAGAGCCCCGGCGCTCTACGGCGACGGAAGGATAAGGCCGCGGCACGCCGCAAGGTGAAGTCCGCACGACGTCGCGAACACCATTAAGTCAGGAGTCACATCAGATGGCACGCATTACCGGGGTCGTGAAGTGGTTCAACGATGCGAAGGGCTTCGGGTTCATCACACCCGAGAACGGTGAGAAGGATTGCTTCGTGCACCACACCGCGATCCAGGCGAAGGGCTTCAAGTCGCTCGCGGAAGGCGAGCGGGTGGAGTTCGACGTCGTGCAGGGTCAGAAGGGCCCCGCGGCGCAGAATGTCGTGAAGCTGTAAGCGACCGCGCAGCGACCAAAGCAGCGGCGCCGCCCGTAGGGCGGCGCCGTTTTGCTTCCTCGCTGCTTTGTCTTACTTGAGGACGATCCGCATCGCGCGGGTCTCGAGATCGATGTCCCACGTGGTGATGCGCGGCCGCAGAAACTCCTCGCAGTCACGCGGCGTCAGCGACGTCCCATCGGCGTCGAGAAACTCGAGCAGCCGCATCCGGGCCTCGAGGTACGTGCACCCGTCGCGCGTGGCGGCCATCCGCAGCCCCACTTCGTCCTCGAGCTTGCGGTTGACGAAGCCCTGGGCCACCTGCAGGAGCCGGCTGACGATCACGTTCTCGAGTTCGGCGCCGTCCGGCCGCCCGAGGCGTCGCTGCAGCGACCGCTGCCGCTCCGGCGCGCACAGCTCCAACACCTGCCGGCTCACCTCGGGGTGCGGGCGGCGGGTTCCGGTCTCATCCGCGGCGCGCTCGGCGCGGGCACAAGTCGGCAAGTCGTTGCGGTGCAGCCGCAGGAACTTGGTCATGGGCGCGTACAGATCGCTTCGCCCCGGCGCCGGGGGGCGCCGCCGTCCCGCCACCAGATCGGCCATGTAGTCTTCCGAGACGTTGATCGCCTCTGCCAGCTCACGCGGAGTGCGCTTCAACTCCCGCAACCGGCGTCGGAGCAGTTGACCTACCTTCACGGGCTCCTTGAGGGGCAGAGCTGCAGGCATCTCGTTTGGCTCCTGTTCGGGGTCGGCACAAGAAAAGCCCGCAGAGTGCGAGAGAGCGGCAGGGCACACCGCGGGGAACGTGCCTAAATATCGCTAAAATCGGGCGTTAATGGTACCCCGAACCCGCGAGTCTGGGTGGTTTGGAGCTCGCGGATGACCGTTTCCGGACCAACGCCAGCGATCCCACCACGAGGATCGTCGCAAAGCTAAACCATTGCACCGCATAGGATAGGTGGGGCCCGTCGGACACTTCGGGAGCAGGCCAGCGCCTGAGACCCTGGCGGATTGTCGGACGGTCGGACGGAAACTGCTGCAGGATGAATGGCAGCAATGGGTAAGGGACTGAGTCCTGCAGAACCCGCGGGTCGACATCCCCGCGGCCCCGGGGCGCCGGCAACCCCAGACCCACCGCGTCCGCAGTGTCACCGTCAGCCTCCCCCTCCCGATAGGCGCCCTCGTCCACATGATAAGCATCCGGGGAAAGGGCCCACCCGCGGTCCACCAAGACCGCGCTGCCATCCGGGAGCCTGAGTGGGGTGACGAGGTCCACGCCGGGGATGCCTTCGTAGCTGCGCGGCCGCCACAGCCGTTCGTGCGCATAGTCGTAGCGACCGCGGGCGTGCACCCGGCGCTCGCGCGCCGAATCGAGCGGCACGATGCCACGAAGCGACAGCGGGGGTCGGGCGCGGGCGGCTAGTACAACCGCGTTCCGCGCGCGGCGCTGTCGCAGTCGGTCGAGCTGCCATACGCCGAGCCCGACGCACACCGCCGCGAGCAGGAAGGCTGCGGCTAGGAGGGGGAGATCGCGCCGATCGGGCATCATCCGCCTCCTCGCGCCCCCCTTTCTGCCCAGCCGCGCACCAGCGCCAGCTTCGCGGACCGCGACAGGCGACGGAGCGCGGCCTCGCGCCTGAGCGCCGCCGACCGGTCGGGCCGGCGCTCCTGATACACGAGGCGCACCGGGCGCCGCGCGCGGGTGTAAGCACTGGCCGTGCCGGCGCGGTGGCGGTCTAGACGGCGGGAGAGATCGTTAGTGATGCCGGTGTACAGGGAGCCGTCCCCGCACCGCAGCATGTACACAATCCACACGCTCGCCGTCCGTTCTCCCCGCTTCTGTTACTCGAGTTTTGCGTCCAGCGTGATCTGCGGGATTCCGGCGAGGGCTCTCGAGACCGGGCATCCGCGCTTCGCTTCTTCGGCGGCCTTCTGGAAAGCGGCCTGATCGAGACCCGCTACTTGGCCGCGCACTTTGAGCTCCATCTTGGTGATGGTGGGTGTTCCACCCACCAGCTCGAGCGTGCAGGCGGCGGAGGTGTCGACGCGAGTGACTGGCTTGCCCGCTTTTTCGAGCCCGGCGGAGAGCGCCATGCTGAAGCAGGCGGCATGAGCCGCCGCGATGAGCTCCTCGGGGTTGGTGCCCTTCTTCCCTTCGAACCGCGTTGCGAACGAAAACGGTCCGCTAAACGCACCACTCCCGGCTTTGAAGCTCCCCTTCCCGTCCTTGAGCTTGCCTTCCCAGACCGCGCTCGCCTGACTCGTGGGCATCGTGTCGACTCCGCTGAAGGATGAATGCGGAAATCTGGCGGAAGCGACGAGGGGACGCTACGCTTGGGGCGCCCGCTGCGCGAGCAGAGAGGAACGAAACGGACGATGGCTACGAAGAAGAAGGCCCCGCGCGCCCCCCGCCCCCAACGGCAGCAGCCCGAGTCGCTGCGGCTGCGCTCGATCGCCGCGTCATTCACCGTCAGCGACTTGGAGAAGAGCATCGCCTGGTACCGCGACGTCCTGGGCTTCACGGCGGGCGAGCGCTGGTCGGAGGGGGACAGAGTCCGCGGCATTCAGATGAAAGCCGGCGCGTGCGACATCATGCTCAACCAGGACGATTTCGCCAAGGGTCGCGACCGCACGAAGGGCGAGGGCATGCGACTGTGGGCGGCGACGATCCAGGACATCACCGCCGTCGCCGCCCGGGTGAAGGCGGCGGGGTGGATCCTCGACCGCGAGCCGTCCGAGACGCCGTGGGGCGACTGGGCGTTCGCGCTGTCCGACCCCGACGGCTTCAAGATCACGATCATCCAGGAGTAGGATGCCGCCCGCGCGACCGCTCCGCGTCGCCCTGATGACGTCGGCGCGCGAGTGGCGTGGGTCCGGCGTCAGTTTTTCGCACATCGCACTCGGCCTCGCGGCGAACGGCCACGCCGTGCGCCTGCTGTCGACCGTCCCCCCCGTGACGGCGGGATTCGCGACCACCGGGCTCCCGGTGCAAGAGCTGCCGATCCACGACACCGGCTTCGCCGAAGCGCGGATTTTGGGCCGGGCGTTGGAGACGTTCCAAAGCGACCTGCTGGTGGCTGAGACGCCGCGCGACGTCCGCCTCGGGGCCCTGGCCTCGCTCCGGGGGCGCTTCAGGCTGGTGTACTCTTACAACGTCAACCGGGCGCTGCCGCCCCGCGATCCCATCATGCGTCTGGCGTATCGGCGAGTCCGACTCACGATCTTCCGCACCCACTCGGGCGAGCGCGCCGTCCTGCAGGCGGCTCCGTTCATGGGGCGGCCCCCGCATTGCGCGATCTACGAGGGTGTGAACGTCGACGTATTCCGGCCGGATACCGAGGCGGGGCGCTCGTTTCGCGCTCAGCACGGGCTGGGGGACCGGCCGTTCCTGCTCGCCGTGGGTGCGCTCGAGTGGGAAAAGCGATACGAGTGGATGCTCGATACGCTCGCCCGCCTCGGACCCGATGGCCCGCTCCTCATGATCCGCGGGAGCGGCTCGCTCGCGGGCGCAATCCGCGCGCAGGCCGCGCGGCTGGGAATGGCAGTGCGCCTGCTCGACGTCCTGGACGCCAAGCAGCTCGCCGCGGCGTACAACGCCGCGACCTGCTTCGTTCATAGCTGCGACGTCGAGACGTTCGGGCTGACCGTGGCGGAAGCGATGGCGTGCGGCCGGCCACTCGTCACGGTCGCGGCCGGCGCGCTTCCCGAGGTCGTGGGAGACGGCGGGATCCTGGCGCCACCAGACGATCAGGCGGCGTTCGCACACGCGGTCCGCGACGTGCTCGCGCATCCCGAGCGAGCGGCGGCGCGGGGTGCGGCCGCCCGGCGGCGGGCGGTGGAGGCGTTCTCGATGGAGCGCATGGGCCGGGCCTACAGCGAAGCCCTAGTGCAAGCCGCTGCCGCCCGCGAGCTGCCTCACTAGGTCGCCTACAACCGCCTTGGCGTCGCCGAACACCATCCAGGTGTTGTCCTGCCCGTACAGCTCGTTGTCGATCCCCGCGAACCCGGGGTTCTTGCTGCGCTTGATGGCGAGCACCGTGCGCGCCTTGTCGGCATCGATGATGGGCATGCCATAGATCGGACTGCTCTTCGCATAGCGAGCCGCCGGATTCACCACGTCGTTGGCCCCGATCACGAGCGCCACGTCGCACTGCGGCATTTCGGGATTGATCTCCTCCATCTCGACCAGCGCCGTATACGGAATATTCGCCTCGGCGAGCAGCACGTTCATGTGCCCCGGCATGCGGCCCGCGACGGGGTGGATGGCGAACTTGACCGTCACGCCACGCTTGGTCAGCTGGTCGTACAGCTCGCGCACCTTGTGCTGCGCCTGGGCCACGGCCATGCCGTATCCCGGAATGATCACCACCAGGTTCGCCTGCTCGAGCAGCTGCGCCGCGCCCTCGATGGTCTCCTGCTTCCAGGCCTTCTGGTCGCCGCCCGCCTGCACCGCTTTCACCGTCCCGAACGCGCCGAACAGCACGTTGACGAACGAGCGATTCATCGCCCGGCACATGATGATCGAAAGGATCAGGCCGCTCGACCCGTCGAGCGCGCCCGCGGTGACGAGCAGCTTGTTGTCGAGCACGAAGCCCATCGCCACCGCCGAGAGCCCCGCATAGGAGTTCAGGATGGAGATGACGGTCGGCATGTCGGCGCCACCGATCGGAATGATGAGCAGGACGCCGAACAGCAGGGAGAGGCCGACGATCGCGAGGAAGGCCCGGGCCGACCACGCGTCGGCCGGATGGGTCGCGACGAGCACTCCCAATGCCGCGGCGGTGACCAGCACCCCGATGTTCACGACGTTCTGCCCGGGGTACGTGACGGGCCGCTGGGGGATCCACTTCACCTCTTGCAGCTTGCCGGTGGCCATGAGGCTGCCGGTGAACGTCAAGAACCCGAGGATCACCTCCGCGACGAGGGCGCTCATGCGGAACGCGGTGAGCTCGGCGGGGTGCTCGCCCAGCGCTAGGAAGTACTCCGCCGTCCCCACCAGCCCGGCGGCCAGCCCGCCGAACGCGTGCGACAGGGCGGTGCGTTGCGGCACCGCCGTGAGCGGCACGCGTGACAGCGGGACGCCAACGATGAAGCCCGCGAGAATCGCGATCACGATCCAGCCGTGGTGGACGATCTCGGGCTGGATCCAGGTGGCGAGCACCGCCACCAGCATGCCCACCACGCCGGCCACCACGCCGCGGCGCGCCGTCTCCGGCGTGTTCATCCAATAGAGCGCGAAGATGAACAGCGCCGTCGCGACGATCGCGGCGAGCTGCGCGATGCCGTGCATCATTGCTTCTTGAACATCTTGAGCATGCGGTCGGTGATCAGAAATCCGCTGACGATGTTCGTCAGGGAGGCGAACAGGGCGATTCCCCCGAGGATGCGGATCGTCCTCGGGTAGTCCGCACCCGTGACCACGATCGAACCCACGACCGCGATCGCCGAGATCGCGTTGGTGAGCGACATGAGCGGCGTGTAGAGCAGCCGCGAGACGCGGCGAATCACCCCCAGCCCGATGAACGTGGCGAGGACGAACACGAACAGCATCGACCAGTAGTCGGTCATGACTTCCGTACCTCCCCGGCATGGGTGACGCAGGTGTCGCGAGTGATTTCGTCCGAGAAATCGAGCACGAGCTGGCCGTCACGTACGAGTTGCGACAGGAAACTTGCGACGTTCCTCGCGTACATCTGGCTCGCGTGGACCGGCAAGGTGCTGGGCAAGTTGAGCGGACCGAGGATGATCACACCGTTGCGCGCGACTTCGGCCCCGGCCTCGGTCAGCTCGCAGTTGCCGCCGGTCTCGATGGCCAGGTCGACGATCACTGAGCCGGGCTTCATGGCGGTGGCGGCGTCGGCCGTGATCAGGATCGGGGCCCGCTTGCCGGGGATCGCCGCCGTCGTGATCACGACGTCGGCCTCCTTCACGTGCTGGGCGATGAACGCCAGCTCGCGCTGGTGAGTCTCGTCCGAGAGCTGCTTCGCATAGCCTCCCGCCGCCTCGGCCTGCTCGCCGATCTCGAGCTCCAGGAACTTCGCGCCCAAACTCTCCACCTGCTCCTTCACGGCGGGGCGCACATCGAACGCGGAGACAATCGCGCCCAGCCGGCGGGCGGTCGCGATCGCCTGGAGTCCAGCCACGCCCGCGCCCAGCACTAGCACCCGGGCCGGTGACAGGGTCCCGGCCGCGGTCACGAGCATGGGGAACAGCCGCCCGCTTCGAGCTGCGGCGAGAAGGACGGACTTGTACCCCGCGACCGTCGCCTGGGAGGACAGCACGTCCATCCCCTGGGCCCGCGTGATGCGAGGGAGCAGGGCGAGGCTGAACGCCGTCACGTTGCGGGTGGCGAGCTGTGCCACCGTGTCGCGCTCCACGGCGGGCTGGAAGACGGCCACCAGCGCCGTGCCCTCGCGGCACAACCGCACTTCCCCGCTCGAGGGCGGCTGCACCTTGAGCACGATGTCGCTTTGCCCAAAGATCTCCGCCGCGGTCCCGACGAGCGTTGCCCCGGCGGAGCGGTAGGCGTCATCGCCGAACCACGCCCCCTCGCCCGCGCCGCGCTGCACGAGGAGCGTCAAGCCGGACTTCACGAGCCGCCCGGCGATTTCCGGCGTGAGAGCGACGCGACGCTCGTTGAGCGCGGTCTCCTTGGGGACCCCAATCTTCATGAATTCCTCGAGATGGGATTGGTGAGACGCTCTACTGCGCGAGGTTCTAGCCTTTCGGCAACGGCCCCCGTTCCCGTACCTTCGCCAACATCCGCTCGGTGAAGTCGAGCCGTTCCGCCAGCTCGGTGACCTGCGTTTCGAGCGCCAGCATGCGGTCTTCGATGTCCGCGACACGACGGGCCGATCCGCCCCCGCCCACCCGGCCCTCTCTCGCCGCCCCTCGCTCCCCCAGTGCGCTGGGGTCGGAGACCTCCCACCGCGTCAAGCGCAGCCCGTCGCTGTCACGAAACTCACCCACCGCGACTACGATGACGTCGTATAGGTACCAGATTCCCATCCCCCCGAGGGTGGCGCACATGCAGATGCCGCTCTGCACGCGACCCGCATAGAAGCGATGCAGCCCGAACACGCCTCCGAAGACGGCCAATGCCAAGGCCACCGCCCGGGAGTGGTAGGAGACGCCCCGGAGGGACGTGATCTCGGGCTCCTCCGCCGGCTCGTACGGGGAAGGAAGGTCCGGGTCGGTCACGAGCGGCCGCTGGAGGAGGCGACGAGTGCGTCGAGCTGCTGGCGCGTCATCGCTCCAGCCTGTCGGCCCACCTCCTGACCGTGTCGGAACACCAAGAGCGTGGGAATGGCGCGGATGTCGAGGCGTCGCGCCGTCGTCTGGTTCCGGTCGGTATCGAGCTTCGCGACCAGCACGTCTCCCTGCCGCTCGCGCGCGAAGTCGTCGAGCACGGGGGCCATGATCTTGCACGGGCCGCACCAATCGGCGTAGCAATCCACGAGCACCGGCACGTCGGTCCCCGCGACCACGCGCTCGATCGTCTCGTCGGTCACGGCGATCGGCCGGTCGAGCAGGATCGGGCGCCGACAATGCCCGCAGCGGGGACGGTCGGCGATACGCGCGAGATCCACTCGATTCAGCTGCGCGCAGAAAGGACAAGCGACGGTGGCACGCTTGCTGGTCTCAGTGACAGCCAAAGGACTTCACCTCCGTCATCAATCTACATGCCGCGCTCGACTATCGCCTCCGCTTCGATCTCGACGAGCATCTCGGGAGCGACCAGACGGCTCACGGCCACGAGGGTACTGGCGGGCCGGATGTCGTGGAACACCTCGCCATGCGCGCGGCCGACGCGCTCCCAATCGGCGATGTTGGTCACGTACATGCGCGTCCGCACGACGTCCGTGAGCGACGCGCCCGCCTGGGCGAGTGCTCGCTCGATGTTCCGAAGCGCCTGGACGGCCTGCACATAAGCATCGCCGATCCCCACGATCCCGCCGTCGGGCCCGGTGGCGGTCGTGCCCGCCACGTGGACCACCGCGCCGACGCGCACCGCGCGCGAGTAGCCGACCACCGGCTCCCACGGCGCCCCGCTCGAGATGTTTTGACGCGGCATGAGCCGCTCCTCTCCGTTCGTGAAACGTCAGCGACGCGCCGGCCCGTCGTTCTGAGTCTCGTGCGCGACGTACTGAAAATAATGCTGGGCGCTCGGAGCCGTGATGATCGGCGGCCGGGGTCCCGCTCGCAAACGAGCACTGTTGGAACGGGAGCGGGCGGGCTAGGTTCTCCGCTCATGAGCGCTTCAGCGCGTTTGCCACGACGCGCGCAACTCGTGTTCCACGCAATCGCCACCACGGTCGTTCCGGAGGTCGCAGGCCTCGCGGCGGCTGAGTGGGACGAGCTGGAAGGCGTCGTCGCCCGAGCCGTGGCGGCCCGCCCAGCGCGACTCCAGCGCCAGCTGAGGGTGTTACTGCAACTGCTCGAGTGGCTCCCCGTGCTCCGCTACGGTCACCGCCTTTCCAGCCTCGACGTCGCACGCCGCACCCGGGTGCTCGAGCTCATGCAGCGGGCTCCTGTTCTGTTGCTGCGCCGCGGGCTGTGGGGCGTGCGCACGCTCGTGCTCATGGGCTACTACGGGCGCGCCGCCGCCGCCGCCGCGATCGGATATCGGGCCGACCCACGCGGCTGGGAGCGCCGGCGATGAACCGCCGCGACTACGACATCGTCATCGTGGGCTCGGGAGCGGGCGGCGGGACAGTGGCCCAGGAGCTGGCGCCGCTGGTGCGCGACGGCGTCTCGGTGCTGCTGCTCGAGCAAGGGCCGCGCTTCGCCGACGCGGACTTCACCGGCCGGGAGCTCGAGATGGCGGAGGCGCTGTATCAGGACGGCGGTGGGTTCCTCACGAGCGACGGGACGATGACGCTCGCGTTCGCGGCCGCGTACGGGGGCTCGACGGTGGTGTACACGGGGACGTCCCTGACGGCGCCCGAACGCGTGATCCGCCGCTGGGACGTGCCGGGCCTCACCCATGCCGACCTGGCTCGACGCGCCGCGAAGTATGCCGAGGAGAACAACGTGCATCTGCTCGAGCCGCCCTTCATCAACGACAACAACCGCTTGTTCGTCGAGGGGGGACGCAAGGCCGGCTACCGGGTCGAGCAGTTCCCGGTGAATGTGAAGGGTTGCCGGGGATCGAGCCTCTGCAATCTGGGCTGCCCCAACCAGGCGAAGCAGGGCACGAACCGGGTGCAGCTGCCGCGCGCCGAGCGTGCGGGCGTGGAGGTGGTGACCCGGGCGGAGGTGCGGGCGATCGCGTCCGACCGCACGTTGCTCGTCCGCGTCGTCGAGCGGCCGGCCGGCGCGAAGGGCGCGCCATCGGAATGGGCTCCGGGCGAATACCGGGTGGGGGCTCGCCTGATCGTCAGCGCCGGAGGCGCGGTTGGCGGCACGGCGCTGCTGGTGCGCTCGTCGCTGTCGGCACGACTGCCGCGCCTGGGTGAGAGGTTCACCTGCCATCCCGCCCTCATCCTCGTCGCCGAGCATCCCCACGCAATCACCAACGACGTGGGTCATCCCAAGAGCTACTTCGTGGATCGGGCGACGGAAGAAGGGTTCGTGCTCGAGACGTGTATGTACTTTCCCTTCGTCACGGCGAAGAGCCTGGTGGGGTTCGGCGAGTCGCACAGCGCTGTCATGCGGGCCTTCCCCCGCCTCCAGATGATCCTCAACCTCGCCTGCGATCGCGCCGTGCCGGGCAATCGCGTCACGGTCGATCGGGGCGGGCGCCCGGTGGTCCACTACCGGTTCACGCCCGCGACGATCGACGCGCTGGTGCGGGGAACGCGCGCCGCCGCCCGCATCTTTTTCGCTGCCGGCGCCCGCCGCATGCACGTACCCACGGCCGACCCGATGCTTCTCGAAGCGGACGAATCCGAACGGATCGACCAACGCATCGTCGCGCGGCATTTCCTGCCCGGTACGGTCTCGGTGTCGGCGGCGCATCTCCTGGGCGGGTGCGGGATGGGGCGCAGCGCCGCGGACTCGGTCACCGATGCGTGGGGCCGGGTGCACGGCATCCCCTGGCTGCGCGTGGCGGACGCGAGCCTGTTCCCCGACTCCCTCGAGATCAACCCCTACCTCACGATCATGGCCCTCGCCGACCGGGTGGCCGAAGGCGTGCGGCAGGACGCCCGGGACCTGCTCGCGGCGCCGGTCGAAAGCGTCCGTGTCTGATTTCGTTGACGTCGTGGTGGTCGGCGCGGGGCCAGCGGGGCTCGCGACCGCTCAACAACTGCGGGCGTCCGGCATCGGCCACCGCGTGCTGGAGCGCGGCGACACCATCGGATACACGTGGGCGAACCTGTACGACAGTCTCACGTTGCACACGGGGAAGCACATGTCGAGTCTCCCCGACATGCCGTTCCCCCGATCCGCTCCGTTGTTCGTGTCGCGCGGCCAGTTCTGGACGTACCTGAGTGAGTACGCCCGGACGTTCGAGCTGCCGATCGCCACGCGCTGCGCGGTGGAGCGGATGGCGCGCACTGACGGCCACTGGACGCTCGCGACCTCGGACGGCGCGCTGACGGCGCGAGCCGTCGTTATGGCGACGGGGATCGTGGCCAACCCCAGGACGCCGCGGTTTCCAGGGCAGGAACGGTTTGCGGGCCGCATCGCGCACAGCGTCGCCTACCGGCGCCCGGACGGCTACGCCGGCCGTCGGGTGCTGGTCGTTGGCGTGGGGAATTCGGGAGCCGAGATCGGCAGCGAGATCGCGCGCGCCGGAGGCAAGGTCACGGTCGCGGTTCGCTCCGGCGCGAACGTCGTGCCGCTCACGCTCGCCGGGGTACCGATCCAATACGTCTCGTATTGGGTGCGCAAGCTCCCCCGCCGGGTGCAGGAAGCAGCTGTCGCGCTGGTGCGGGTCTTGACCGAGCTGCGCCGCGGCAAGCCGCTGCTCCCCCGTCCGTCGTACGGCCCGCTGGACGCGATCCCGGTCATCGGGTTCCATCTCGTGGACGCCATTGCTCGAGGGTTAGTCGAGGTGCGCCCCGGCGTGGCCGAGCTGACGGCGGATGGCGCGCGCTTCAGCGACGGCAGCGCGGGCCGGTTCGACGAGATCATCCTCGCCACCGGGTTCGGCGC
>DATEGE010000132.1:0-3401 GCA_035280265.1 Gemmatimonadales bacterium
TGTTGAACGCCACTGATCATGCACGTCTAGCCGCGGTATTCGGACGCTGGTCGTGAACATGTCCGTCTGAGCTACCGCTGGGCGGGAACGCTAAGGAGCCTGGACGCCACCATTTGGGGTGTCGTCGGAAAGAAGGAGTAGGCCCCCTCGTCGTTCCTGGCCGGGTACTCGAGGGGGCCCTCCGCACGGTGAGGAACACCGTTGTGCGGATGGTAGACCCCGACGCCGAGGCGGTGGAAGCCGACTTGCGAGCGGGGAGGATCAAGTGTCCTCGGTGCGGCTCGGGGCTGCGGCCGTGGGGATATGCCCGAGCGCGATGGTTGCGAGATCACGGGCGGCCGGTCGGAATTCGACCTCGTCGCTCCATCTGCCGGACGTGCGCGAATACACCTGGTTCTCAGAAGACGCATGTGCTGTTGCCGAAGATCGCCCTGCTCCGCCGGGCGGACACGGTGACCACGATCGGGGAGGCTCTGGAGGCAAGGCACCTGGGCGGGTGTAGGCGCGGCGAGGTGGCGCAACAAGCGGGCGTCCACATGGACACCCTGCGGGGCTGGCTGCGGCGCTTCGCTGTGCGTGCCGAGGAGGTTCGGGTCTTGTTCACCAGACTGGCCCACGAGTGGGATCCCGAACAGCCTCCTGTGGCCGCACGCGAGTCACCCGCGCTGGACGCCCTGGAGGCAATCGGGCTGACCGCGCAGGCGGCGGCGCGCCACTTCGGGACCGCTGACAGCGAGCCGCGCTGGCAGCTGGTTGCCGGAGCGAGCGCCGGCCACCTGCTCTGCAACACGAGCTGCCTCTTTCCGCGCCCGCCCTGAGTCGAACACCCTCGGACGCCAGCAGCTGGCGCCGCTGCGGCGCCGATTTCGCGCTGGGAGGTGGCCATGGAAGACAGACGGCAGGCGGAGGCCTTGTTCCGCTACTCCCTCATCCGGGAGCTGGCGGACCCGGAGTTGAGGCCTCGGCGGCGAGGTGTGATGACGCGCGCCCTGGCCGAGCTCGAACACGTCCGCGATGATGGTCGCCGGGTGCGGGTCTCGCCGGCGACGCTGCGGCGCTGGCTGCGTTACTGGCGCGCCGGCGGTTATGACGCGCTGCTGCCGGGTGAGAAGCTGCAGCCCAACCGGACGCCGGCGGAGATCCTGGAGGCGGCGTTCACCCTCAAACGCGAGGCGCCCGACCGGACCGCCGCAATGGTGGCGCGCATCCTTGAGGAGGCGGGCGCGGGCAAGGTCTCCAGCCGCACTCTCCAGCGCCAGTTCGCAGGCGCCGGCCTCAACCTGCGCCCTGACGGCACGGTGGCCCACGCCT
This sequence comes from Gemmatimonadales bacterium, assembly GCA_035280265.1. GTDB lineage: Bacteria > Gemmatimonadota > Gemmatimonadetes > Gemmatimonadales > GWC2-71-9 > AG41. The sequence goes on from DATEGE010000132.1 coordinate 1,312, forward strand.
ACGGCCGCTTCGAGGCCTCCGAGTTTGGCGAGCTCTGGACCGGCGACGGCCTGCACGGGCCGGTGGCCGACGGCGCCACCGCCGTCCTGTTCGCCTTCATCGACGACTTCAGCCGGGCGGTGGTGGGCTGGCGCTGGGGCCACGCCGAGGACACCGTCCGCCTGGAGGCTGCCTTCCGCCGGGGCCTGGAGTCCGCCGGAGTCCCGCGTGCGGTCTTCGTAGACCGCGGCAGCGCCTTCATGTCGGCCGCCTTCCACCGCACCCTGGCCACGCTCGGCATCCGCATCATCCACTCGCGCGCCGGCTACCCTGCCTCGCGGGGAAAGGTCGAGAGGTTCTTCGCCACCGTCCGCAGTCAGTTCTTGGTCGAGCTCGCAGCGCGCGGCGGAGCCAAAGACCTGAGCGAGCTCAACGAGCTCTTCGCTGCCTGGCTGGACGGCGTCTACCACCGCAGCCTGCACGGCGAGACCAAGCAGACGCCGCTGGAACGGCGGCTGACGGCGACGCCCCTGCGCCGGCCCTCGTCTGCCGAGCTTCACGAGGCCTTCCTGTGGTCGGAGCGCCGGCTGGTCTCCAAGACCGCTCGCATCAGCCTGTTCGGCAACCGCTACGAGGTCGACCCGGCCCTGGTCGGCGTCCGTGTCGAGCTGCTCTTCGACCCCTTCGATCTCAGCCAGATCGAGGTCCGCTACCAGAACCGGCCCATGGGTCAGGCCATGCCCGAGCGCATCGGCCGCCACACCCACCCCACCGTCAAGCCTGTCGCCGCGCCACCGCCTAAGGCCTCGGGCATCGACTACCTGGCCTTGGTCCGCGACCGCCTCGCCGCCGAGCAGCGCGAGCGCCTGGGCCGCATCGCCTACCGCAAGTTCGCCTCGCCCGACCCTGATGAAAACGCCAGCCACGAGGAGGAACCAGAATGAGCGTCGACCGTCTCTGCGCTTACTACGGCTTCGGCCGCGTCCCCTTTGGGCGCGACATCCCGCCCTCAGCGTTGTTTCGGTCCAGCCCCCACCAGGAGGCGGTGGCCAGGCTCACCTGGCTCATCGATGAGCGCGGCTTTGGCATCCTCACAGGCGAGGTCGGCGCCGGTAAATCGGTTGCCGTGCGCGCCACTACCGCCACCCTCGACCCCTCCCGACACCAGGTCATCTACTGCCCCAACCCGACCATCGGCGGTCGCGGCCTCCTCGGCCTCATTGTCAGTGCGCTCGGCGGCACCCCGCGTTTCTACCGTGCCAGCCTGGTCCCTCAGGCCGCCGAGGCCCTCGCCACCGCTGAGGCCGAACGCGGGCGCCGGGTGCTCGTCGTGGTCGAGGAGAGTCACCTCCTCCAGGCCGACCAGCTCGAGGACCTGCGCATGCTCGGCAACGACGGCACCAGCATGGACAGCCGCTCCCCCGCCGCCTTCCTGCTCGTCGGCCAGCCCACCCTCCGCCGCCGCCTGCGCCAAGGGTCGTACGCGGCCGTAGACCAACGCGTCACACTCCGCGTCCACCTCGAAGGCATGGATCTCGCCGAGACCACCGCCTACGTCAAACACCACCTGGCCCTCGCCGGCCGCTCCGACACCCTCTTCAGCGACGACGCCCTGGTCGTCATCCACCAGGCCTCACGCGGCCTTCCTCGCGAGGTCAACAATCTAGCCCTCCAGGCTCTCGTCGCCACCTTCGCCAAGGACAAGTCCATCGTCGACGAATCCGCCGCCAGGATGGCCGTGGTCGAGGTCGTCGAGCAGTGAGGCACACAGCACCCTCATCCAATTCCGAACCGCAGCCATGGGCGCTCGAGATGTGCGTCGGCTGCTGGCGCTACGCCCTACTCCAGGTCTACGAGCTGAGCTGCTGTTGCTCCTGCCGCCGCTGCGCTCACGATCACAGCCGGCGTCTCTTCGCTGTCGCCTGGATCTGCGACCACTGCGACCAGGTGATCGAAAGCGTCGGCGTGTTCACGAGGTGGGCGGCAGCACTCGACGGTCGGCGCCGCATCCTCATGCAACGCGAAGTCGACGGGACGACACTATGGCGCGGCACCTCGAACACGTCCACGACGGATGTCTGAGAGACGTGCAGAACAAGTGGCGCCCAACA
>DATEGE010000133.1:0-7040 GCA_035280265.1 Gemmatimonadales bacterium
CGCGACTTGCCGAGGGGCTTCACCAAGCCGGAGCGTTCGCGGCGGCGGATCTCCTGCTTGAGCTGCTTGTTCTCGGCCTTGAGGAGCCGTTGCTCCACGGCCCGTCGGCAGATCGCCACCAGGTCGTCGTTCGAGAACGGCTTCTGGATGTAGTAGAACGCCCCTTGATTGACCGCTTGGATCGCGCTCTGCAGCGACGCCTGGGCGGTCATCAGGATCACCGGGGTCTCCGGGTCCTGCTCTCGCACCGCCGCCAGAATCTCGGTGCCCGAGACGCCCGGCATCTTGATGTCGGTGAGCACGATGTCGGGCGGGGTCGCCTTGAGCGCCTCAAGCCCGGCTTTACCTCCCTGCGCGGTGGCGACGTCGAACCCTTCATTCTTCAAGAGGATCCGGAGCGAGTCGAGGATCCCCATTTCGTCGTCGACGACCAGAATCGAAGGCTGTTGGCTCATGCGGCTTCCTCTTTCCGGCGGGCGGCGGGGAAGTACACCGTGAACGTCGTCCCCTCCCCCTGTGTCGTGTCCACCAGCACCAGCCCGCGGTGCGCGTCCACGGCCCGCTGCACGATGGCGAGGCCCAGCCCGGTTCCCCCCACGCGCCCGGTGACGAACGGCTCGAACAGCCGCGCCCGCAGGCTCTCGGGAATGCCGGGGCCGTTGTCGCGCACGACCAGCGTCACCGGGTTCTCGATCCCGGCGCCACCCGGCAGCGCGCGAGCTTCGGTCCGCCCGGTCCGCACCTCGACCCGCGCGCCTTTGCCGGTGGCCTGCACGGCGTTGAGGACCAGGTTCGACACCACGCGGTGGAGCAGGTCCTCATCCCCTTCCATCGGCGTCGGATCGCCGGCGAGGTCGATGATCGCGTCCTCGGGGCAATCCGGATGCTCCCGCACGAGCCGGATCGCGGCGGCCGCAACCACGCGCAGGTCGAGCGGGCGGCATTCCGTGGCGCGCACGCGCGAGAAATCGAGAAACTCCGACAGCAGGCGTGCCAACCGGTCGCTCTCGCGCACCACGAGCGAGGTCAGAAACTTCTCATCGGGGTTGGCGCGCTTCGACCGGCCGAGCTGCTCCACTGACGAGCGGATCGAGGCGAGGGGATTCTTGATCTCGTGGGCCAAGCTCGACGACAGCTCCGCCACCGCCTCGAGCCGCTCCGCCCGCAGGTGCAGCTCCTCGAGCCGCTTTGAGTCGGAGATATCGGTGAAGATCGCGGTCACCCGCGGCTCGCCCGCCGGCTCGACCTCCAGCGTCGTGGTCGTCAATCCGATGGGGAAGGTGCGATCCGCCCGCCGCACCGTCGCCTCCACGCGCATCGCGCGGACGCCGCGGCGCGCCGTGGCGGTGATCGCCGCCCAGAACTCCGGCGCGATGCGGGCGAATTCCGGCATGATCGGTCGCCCCCGCCACTGTCGCTCCTTGAAGCCGAGGATCTGCTCGGCCGCCGGATTACAGAAGAGGAGATGACCTTCTTGGTCGACGGTGACGATCCCAGTCGGGATGTTGCGCAGCACGTCCGCCGCCTCGAGCCGGGCCTGCCGCAGCTCTCCCGCCAGCGCCTCGCGCTCCGCCCCCATCACCGACACCCGGCTCGCGAAGTACGCCGTCACCGCCGCCACCGCACAGAACACGAGTAGCTGCAGCGCGACCTGCGCCGTCATCGGCGTCCGGTGGCCGAAGAACACGTCGGCGAAGTAGACGATCCCGACCAGCGCCGTGATCAGCGCCGTACTGGCCGGCGGCATGAGCACCGCCGTGACTGCGATGAGCGGCACGTATAGCGGCGTCAGGTCGCTCTGGGGACCGCCGGTGATGTGAATGACCGTGGTGATCAGCGCGACGTCGAACAACGCTTGCAGGTAGTAGAAGGTCAGCGCCGGCGAGCGCCGTAGGATGTGCGTGTACCAGTACGACGCAATGGTGAACACGACCGTCGCGAGCAGCACGAGCGAGGTGACGAGCAAGTCCAGCGGTGCTGCAACGGCGAACTTGAGGCTGGCGGCCAAATACATCGCGGCCGCCACGCACAAGCGGCCGACGTATACCGACCGGACCAGCGCCTGAGGAGTGGGAATCGCCGATCCCCGCGTGCCGGCACTGAGCCAGCTCACATTGCGCTCCTTGCCAACTTCATAACGACAATGGTGACATTATGTTACGACTAGTCGCGAGACACCGCCGCCGTGGGGGCACAGGGCGTAAGTATTGGAGGCGCTGTGGCAAAGTGCAATAGCAAGGGCGCGGAAGCTGCGGCCAGACTATCGTAAGACGATGCCGCGCCCGCGCCGTCTCGCCATCACCGTGCTGCTCGGGGCCCTCGCCATCCCCGAACGGGCGCCGGCGCAGGCGGCACTGACGCCGACCGACTCGGCGATCCTCGCTTCCCAGCCGCTCAAGCGGCTCGTGCTCGATCCGTCGTTGTACCGAAGGCTGAGCCTCCTCGCCGCCGGGTTGGATCGCGAAGTCGTGCTGTGCCTCCAAGGAAGAGTCTCAGGCGATACCGCGATCGTACAGGAATTCCTGATGCCGGATCTCGTGAGCTCGAGCGTCGACCACGTCCAGCCCTTGCCCTGCGGGCGAGGAACCCTGGCCGTGTGGCACAATCATCCGTGGACGGGACCGGACTCGAGCTTCGGACTGAAGATGCCGGAGGACTTGTGCTCGCTGAGCGAGCCGGACCTACGCACCGTGACGAGCGACTCCATTCCGTTCGCCGTGGTGAGCGTCGGGCGGACGCGCGGGTCGATCTTGTGCTGGTGGCGCCGGGTGCAGGCGGTGATCAACCGGCATGTGAAGTATTTGCCACGCTTCCCCAGCCAATGGGTGCGGCAACCCACGGTCGCGGGCGTGGCCGACAGTACCTCGCCGCTCCGCGCGCCGAGCGTGCCCTAGCCCCCTTCACTCCGCCGGCTGGACGATGATCTTGCCGCGAGCGCTGAGGCAGGTGAGAAGCGCGTGGCCGCCGACGCGGAGTCGCTCCGGTACGCGGTTCGCGCGCAGCGCCTCGATGATGACAGCGGACGGGTACTGGCCCAAGACCTCTTGCGTGATCAGCAACACCGCAGCGCCCGCAGGACCGATGTGGAAGGTGTAGACGGGCGTGGCGCCATCCCGCTGCACGTTGACTGGCACCGGTTGCAGCTGTTCGCCGACCCAGCCCAAGACCGCCCGGACCGTCTCGTTGGCTTCCTGAGCGCGTGAGGCCGGGCGACGGCGCTGCCGCGCCTCTTCCAGCGCGGTCCAGCGATCGGCGAAGCGTGTGGACGCATCCTTGATGGTCTCCTCGAGCGTCAGCCCAAAGGGCATCGGGTCATAGGCGGCGAAAAACTCGCTGACGATACCGAGCGTGAGGGGCAGCAGATCATCCATGCGGCGGCTCACCGCGCCCCAGACCCCGGGGTCCATGGCCACCAAGTGGGAGAGGCGGTACAGGCCGTACGTCATGTGGCGTGCCTCGTCGGCCTGTGAGCGCGCGAGCCCGTCGCGGAATCCCGGCATCAAGTCCGCAGGCGCAAGGGCGGTCGTGAACAGGTGGTAACCGGCGTCGCCCAGCACGCCTTCACCCACGAGGGAGTAGGTGACGAGTGCTTCTGCCTGCGCGGCAGGAGAGGGATCGGTGAGCAGGCGCTGCATCGCAAGGGGCAGCTGCTCGGCGAACAGCCGCCGGAAGCTGGGAGTCTGATAACGCTGCAAATCGCCTGATTGGTGACACACCTCGTCGAGAACTCGCCGAAAGAACTCGGTGTGCTTGGCCTCCTCCGCCAGAAACGTCGTGATGAAAAGCTGCTCCTCGAGCCGATCCTCCTTCATCACCGCAAAAAGGAGAGGCAAGGCGTCGCGTGTCATACTCTCTTCCGCGGCTTGGAACAACACCGTGAGGCGCAGCAACACATCGCGCTCCGCCACGGTGAAGCGCGCCCAATCCGAGGCGTCACGCCGCAAGTCGAGGCTCCGCGGATCCCACGCGCCCAGCCGCTTGGCCTCGTGATACAGCCGCATGGGCAGCAGGTCGTGGCGCAGCGTGCCAGAGGGCGTTGCTTTCGGCTCGAGACGCTCGGACGCGATCATGGGCCGAATGTAGTCGCCGGGTGCGTCCCAGTCAGCCCCGGCAGCCCCTCGCGCGTCGGGTCACCCGCCGCCATTCTTAGCGTCCTTCCCCGTCAAGGCTCTGCCGGACATGATCCATGTTCGCCCCGCTCTCCTCGTCACGCTGCTCGCTTTGGCCGCCGCCGCGCCCGCCGCCCGTGGGCAGCAGGTGGACAGCACGCTGTGGGCGCGCCTGCGGTTCCGCTTCGTCGGCCCGGAGGGCAACCGTGCCGTCGCCGTGGTGGGCGAGCCCGGCAATCGCTTGGTGGCCTACGTGGGTGCGGCGTCGGGCGGGATCTGGAAGACCGAGGACGGCGGCGTGCATTGGCGGGCCGTGTTCGACAGCGAGCCGGTGCAGGCGATCGGCGCGCTGGCGCTCGCTCCATCGGCGCACCACGTGCTGTGGGCCGGCACCGGCGAGACGTTCTTCATTCGTTCCACGACCGCCCTCGGCAACGGCGTGTATCAGTCGACCGACGGCGGCCGCAGCTGGCGTCACATGGGGCTCGACGCGACGGGGCGCATCGCCCGCATCGTCATCCACCCTGCAAACCCCGACGTCGTGCTGGTGTGCGCCCTGGGACGGGCTTATGGGCCGGCACCCGACCGCGGCGTGTACCGGACCGCGGACGGAGGCAGGAGCTGGGCGCGAGTGCTGTTCGTGGATCCGAACACTGGCTGTTCCGACCTCGCGATGGACCCGGGCGACCCCAACACCGTCTTCGCCGGGATGTGGCAGTTCGAGGTCAAGACGTGGCACCTGCAGAGCGGCGGACCCGGCAGTGGTCTCTGGGTCTCCCGCGACGGCGGGCTCACGTGGAAGCGTCTGTCGGGCCACGGCCTGCCGGCCGCGACGCACATGCTCGGCAAGATCGCCGTCGCGGTCGCGGCGTCGAATCCGAACACCGTGTACGCCTTGATCGAAGACCAGGACCCCACGCTGTACCGCAGCGACGACCGCGGCAGCACTTGGCGACTGGTGAGCCGGGATCACAACATGGCCGAGCGGGCGCCGTATTACGTGCGCTTCGGGGTGGCGCCGGACGACGAGGAGCGTTTGTACTTCGTCTCGGTCCGCTTCAGCATGTCGCGGGATGGGGGCCGCACGCTGGCCCGGTCGGACTATCACGGGGGCGGTGACAACCACGACATCTGGATCGACCCGCTGGATCCAGACCGATTCATGGTCGCGCACGATGGCGGGGTGAGCATCACGCTGAATCGTGGTGCTACGTTTCAACGGGTGGTGCTCCCCATCGCCCAGCTGTACCACGTGCACACCGACACTCGGGCGCCCTACTACCTCTACGCCAACCGCCAGGACGGCACCTCGTACCGGATGCCGAGCATCGGGCTCGGCGGGCGCATCACGGAGGGACAGTGGGGCCATGTCGGGGGGTGCGAGAGCGGGTTCGCCCTTCCCGACACGGTGACCAATTCGACGGTCTGGTCGGGATGCTACGACGGGGGCCTCGAGGTGTACGACCTGCGCACCGACCACGCGCGCAACGTGCGCGTATGGCCGGAGGCGGGGTACGGCTGGCGGCCGGCGGACATGAAGTACCGCTGGAACTGGACGTTCCCGATCGCGATCTCGCCCCACGATCACACGCGCGTGTACGTGGGGAGTCAGGCAGTGCACGTGAGCAACGACGGCGGGTCGAGCTGGAAGGTGATCAGCCCCGACCTCACGCGGAACGACACGACGCACCAGCAGACCTCGGGCGGCGTCACGACCGACAACCTCATGACGTTCGACGGCGCGACACTCTTCGCCCTCGCCGAGTCTCCCCTGCAGGCGGGCGTGATCTGGGCGGGCTCGAACGACGGGCTGGTGCACCTCACGCGGGACGGCGGCGCGAACTGGGCGGACGTCACGGGCTCCATTCCCAAGCTGCCCCCCTGGGGCAAGATCTCGAACATCGAGCCGTCGCACTTCGACGCCGGAACCGCCTACCTGGCGGTGGACCTCCACGAGCTGGACGATCTCGATCCGTACATCTTCAAGACGAGCGACTTCGGCAAGAGCTGGAAGCGCACCTCAGACGGGCTACCTCACTCGCCGCTGTCGTTCGTGCACGTGGTGCGCGAGGACCCGGTGCGGCGCGGCATGCTGTACGCGGGCACGGAGAACGCCCTCTACGTCACATTCGACGACGGCGCACACTGGCTACCGCTGCAAACCAACTTGCCGCACGCGCCGATCTCCTGGCTGACGGTGCAGCCGCACTTTCACGACCTGGTCGTGTCCACGTACGGCCGCGGGGCCTGGATCCTGGACGACGTGTCCCCGCTCGAGCAGCTCGCGACGGGTGGCGTGACGAGCGGGGCGGGGGCCGCACTGTTCGCGCCGCGCCCTGCCTACCGGTTCCGAGCCCGGCAGGGCGTCGCGAGCGCCCCGAACAGCGCCGTCGAAGTGGACTCCATCCCCTCCGGCGCGGCCCTCACCTACTACCTTTCGCCCGCTCTGGCCGACACCACCACTCCGCCCGACAGTGCGCATCGCCCCGTCGCGAAGCTGGTGATCCTGGGCGCGCAGGGCGATACCGTGCGCGCGCTCACGGGAGAGCGGAAGCCAGGGTTGAATCGCGTGTGGTGGGATCTGCGCTACACGCCGCCCACGGTGCCCAGGTTGCGCACTCCCCCTCCGGGCAAGGCATTCGTGCGCGTGGGTGCGGACGGGACGCGACCGCTCGTCACGTGGGACCTGGACCTCTCACTCCGGGGGCCGCTCGTGCCGCCCGGGAGCTACACCGTGCGGCTCGCCGTCGGGGACAGCTCGGCCGCCGTGACGCTCGCGCAGCCCCTCGTCGTCCTGAAGGACCCCAACACGGTAGGAACCGACTCGGAGGTGCAGGCGCAGACGCGACTCGCACTCGCCATCCGCGCGGAGCAAGACAGCGTTGCGCGCATGATCAACCGGCTGGAGTGGGTGCGGAAACAGCTGCTCGA
>DATEGE010000134.1:0-18697 GCA_035280265.1 Gemmatimonadales bacterium
GGATCGACCGGCTTGTGATTCACCCAGACCTCGTAATGCAAATGCGGCCCCGTGGCCAGCCCGGTCGAGCCGACGAGCGCGATCTTCTGCCCGCGCTTCACCCGCTGCCCCCGGACCGCGAGGATCTTCGAGCAGTGGGCGAACCGCGTCATCAGCCCGAAGCCATGGTCCAGGGTGATCATGTTGCCGTAGCCCTCTTCCCACTTGACGTCGGTGACGATGCCGGCGGCGGGCGCCTCGATCTCGGCCCCCATCGGCGCGCTCACGTCGATCCCCTCGTGCGGCCGCGCTAGGTGGAGAATCGGGTGCACGCGCTCGCGCATGAACGCGCTCGTGAGCCACCCCCTGGTCGGCATAATGGACGGCGTCGCCGCCAGCCGCTCGCGCTGCCGCGACAAGGAGTCGTACGCCTCGTTCAGCGAGCGCACCAGGATGTTGGCGCGGCGGGCCAGCGCGTCGACGTCGAGCCGCGCGGCGAGGGCCTCCTGGCCCTCGGGGCCGAGCGCCTTGAGGCTGTCGCGCTCCGACCAGGCGCCCGCGGGCCCGCCGATCCCCGCCCGCTGCACGCTGGTATCGGTCGGCGTCAGCCCCGCCAGTAGCCGCAACTCCTGCTCGCGCTCGCCGAACCGATTGAGCGTGTCGCGCAGGCCCACCATCCGCTCGCGCATCCGCTGAATCTCGTCGGCGAGAATGCGGTTTTCGTTTTCGAGCGCGCGGTTATGCGAGATGTTGACGCCGCGGGAGATCGCGGCGACGCCCAGCACCAGGAAGCTCAGCGCGACGACGCTGCCGATGCCGACCAGCGCCTTCACGAACGTCTGCGATACCTCCAGCGCCCGGGATGTCCCCGAGCCATGGGGTACCACCATGACCGTCCAGCGTCGCTCTGCCTTCTTGGGCATCTCGCTGCTGCGACCTCCCGTTAAAACAATCCGACCCGGCACGATGACGTGCCGGTGCTGCAACAACTGCGCGTAGGAGAATCCGGACAGGGCGTGGGGTCCGGTCCCCGGGTGGAGGTCTAAAGTACGGCTTCAATTGGGAAGCGTCAACACGCGGGAACGTGAGCCGCGTCACGCTCCTGCGGGCATCAAGCGTGCGCCGGCTTGGGCTTGGGGAAGAGAATGGGGGGCTTGGCGATGCGTTGCCCAGCCACGTTGAGCTCCGGGACCCGGTCCAGGCGAACCGACTCGAGGGAAGGGGCGTCGGCGAACAGGCCCCAGATCGCGGCGGCGGTAGCCGGAATGAAGGGTTGTCCCAGCACCGCGAGCCGCGCCACGGTAGTGGCGAGTTCCGCGAGCACCTGATCGAGCTCCGCCGCTTTGTTCGCTCCCCCCTTGGCGAGCTCCCACGGCGCGGTCTCTTGGATATAGCCGTTCGCGCGGGCGGCGAGCTTGATCCATCGCGCGGCACCTTCCTCGAGGCGATTTCCGTCCATGGCGCGTCGGTATTCGAGGACGGCGTCGCGCGCGGCCCGGTCGAGCGGCGCGGCGCTGGCGGCGCTGGCTCGCGGCACCGTCCCCCCGCGATAGCGGTGGATCATGTCGAGCGAGCGCTTCACGAGGTTGCCCAAGGTGTCGGCGAGGTCCGCGGAGTAGCGCGCGTCGAGCCGCTCCCAGGTGAAGTCGCCGTCGCTCTCGAAGCCGACCTCGCGCAGCAGGAAGTAGCGGAGGGCGTCGGCACCGTGATAATCGATCGCCTCGTCGAGCCGGACCGCCGTGCCTGCGGTCTTGCTCATCTTGGCACCGGACCATTGCACGTAGCCGTGCGCCCACACCCCGCGGGGGAGGGGGAGCTCAGCCGCGAGCAGCATGGCGGGCCAGATGATACAATGGAACCGCGTGATGCCCTTCCCGATTACGTGGAGATCGGCTGGCCACAGTCGCTCGAACCCCGGAGCCGGGAACCCGCTCGCCGACAGATAGTTGATGAGCGCATCGAACCAGACGTACACGGTCTGCTGCGGATCGCCTGGGAAGGGGATGCCCCACGGCTGGCGTTGCCGCGAGATCGAGATGTCCTGCAACCCATCCTCGAGCAAGCGCACGACCTCGTTGCGGCGGATCTCGGGCTCGACTGAGAACGCTCCAGAGCGGACGCGCTCGAGCACCGCGTCGCGGTAAGCGCTCAGCCGGAAGAAGTGGTTGCGCTCCTTGGTCGGGATGAGCTCGAGCGTGGGGTGCTCGATACAATGGCCGTTGACGATCTGCGCGCCGGTCTTGAACTCCTCGCACCCGGTGCAGTACAGGCCCTCGTACTCCGCCTCGAACAAATCAGCGGGGCGGCGCTGCTGAATGCGGTCGAGCAGGGCCGTCACGGCGGTGGCGTGGCGCGGCTCGGTGGTGCGAATCCAGTCGTCGTTGCTGCACTGTAACCGGCGCCAATACGCCGCGAACGTGCTGGCCATGCGGTCCACCCACTGCTGCGGGGTGGCGCCGGAGCGCGCGGCCGTTTGGATCACCGACTGGCTGTGCTCGTCCATCCCCATCAGGAAATGCACGTCGTCGCCCCGCAGCCTGTGATACCGCGCGATGCAATCGGCGCCGATCTTCTCGAGCGCGTGCCCGAGGTGCGGCTCGCCGTTGGAGTAATCGATGGCGGTGGTGACGTAGAACTTAGGCATCAGCGACCTCGGCCTTCAGCTTCTCCAGCGAGACGACCCGCGTCTCGCCCTCATCGGTGCGCAGGGTAACGGTCTCGCGGAAGATGTCGACGGCGAGGACACGTTCCGCGCCTACCGCGGTGCGCAGCACCTTGCCTTCCTTGGGGAATCGCCTCCGTGTCTGCACGTAGAAGTCGTGCTCGTAGCGGAGGCAGCACAGCAGCCGTCCGCAGCCACCCGAGATTTGCGACGGATTGAGCGAGAGATGCTGATCCTTGGCGAGCGACAGGCTCACCGGGCGCAGCTCCGGCAGCCAGCTGGAGCAGCAGAACTGCCGGCCGCAGCGCCCCACGCCGTCGAGCCGTTTGGCTTCGTCCCGCGCCCCGATCTGGCGCAGCTCGATACGCGTGTGGAAGGCGCTCGCGAGGTCGCGCACCAGTGCCCGGAAGTCCACCCGCTGCTCGGCGGTGAAGTAGACGGTGAGCTTCTTGCGATCCCACTGCCACTCGGCGTCGGAGACCTTCATGGGGAGGGCATGGTGCCGGACGCGGTCCATCACCCGCTGCCGCACCTCGGCCTCTTCGCCGTGCAGCCGCTCGGCGACCGCGGTGTCGGCGTCCGTGGCGCGGCGCAGGATGCGGTGCGTGGGAGGCGCGGGAGACGCGGGGCCCTCGCGCAGCGACTGCGAATTCTTGTCGCGGAGCGAGGGTCCCATGTCTCCCGCCCCCGCGGCCCCCCCGGCAATGGCGCAGCCGTTGCAGCCGCCGGCACACTTCTTCGCCGCGACCGGCCCCAGCGCCGACACCCGGCCGAGATCCTCGCCCCGCTCGACCTCGACGATCACGGGATCGTGCAGGGCGAGTGGGATGACATCGGCGGATGACCAGCTGAAATATTCTTTGCGGTTCCCCTTGAACCGCACCTCGATTACGTCGGTCAACTCACTTCTCGGTCAGCGCACCCATCGAAAGGTACTTCTCTTCGCGGCGTTTGAGGAGCTTCTCGATCTTGACCTTGCGCAGCTGGCGCACGTACCGGCGCAGGGCGTCGCCCAGCGCGGCAGCCGTCGCCTCGGGGTCGGCATGCGCGCCGCCGGGCGGCTCTGCGATGATCTCGTCGATCACCCCGAGCTCGAGCAGGTCCTCCGCGGTGATCTTCAGCGCCTCGGCGGCCCGCTCCCGCTGGCTAGCGTCCTTCCACAGGATGGCGGCGCACCCCTCCGGGGAGATCACCGAGTAGACGGAGTTCTCGAGCATCAGCACCCGGTCGGCGAGCCCCACGGCGAGCGCGCCACCGGACCCGCCCTCACCAATCACGGCGGTGAGGATCGGCGTGCGCAGCGTCGCCATCTCCACCAGGTTGCGAGCGATCGCCTCGGCCTGCCCCCGCTCCTCGGCCCCGAGGCCCGGGTACGCCCCCGGAGTGTCCACCAGCGTGATCACCGGCGCGTGGAACTGCGCCGCCAGATGCATCAGACGGAGCGCCTTGCGGTAGCCCTCGGGGTGGGCCATGCCGAAATTGCGCCGCAGATTGTCTTTCGTGTCGCGGCCCTTCTGATGGCCGATGACCATCACGCTCATGCCATCGAGCCGTGCCCAGCCTCCCACGATGGCGGGATCGTCCCGGAACAAGCGGTCGCCGTGCAGCTCGACGAAGTCGGTGAACACCGTGCCCAGGTAATCGAGGGTGTACGGCCGCTTGGGGTGCCGCGCCACTTGCACGCGCTGCATCGGCGTCAGGTTCCGATAGATCTCGGCGCGCAGCTCCACGAGACGTTTTTCGAGCGGCGCGAGCTCCTTGCCCACGTCGACGGCGGTCTCTCCCGCCACCCGCTTCATCTCCTCGATCTGGCGTTCCAGCTCGAGCAGCGGCCGCTCGAAGTCCAGCGTGTGGGTGGCCATCGCTCAGCCCGCTTTGACGAGGTGGACGTTGTCGGAGCCGAGCAACGCGCGCAGCGCTACGACCAGGTCGTCGTCCACCGCCACGCGTAGCGACCGACTACGCAAGCGGGCGGGGTGGGGACCACCTCCGGGCGCCACCCCGGGGTACGCCTCCCCATTCCCATCGAGCTCGTTCCATTCGACCAGCACGGGCGCAGGGCCGGGGTGGGCGGCGCACAGCGCCGCGATGGCGCGCGTGGCGTCGAGCGCCGGGGGAGCGACCGGTGACCAGCGCAGCGCCACCCCGATCGCGCCGCTCGCCTTCAGCTCGTCGAGCGGCTGCGCCGCCTCCACGATGAAGGGCGCCACTTCTTCATCCCGATCTCGCGGGCTGTGACCGCCCGACAGCAACAGGGCGCGATCGGCCCGGATCACGTCGTTCAACTTGGCCCATGCCTCCGGGAACACCAGGGCCTCGGCGGTGCCGTGGAAGTCTTCGAGCGTGAGCCGGGCATACTCCGCACCGCTCTTCTTCGAGATCTGTCGTTTCACGACGGTCACGACCGCCGCGACCCGCACCTTTTGTTCACTCCACTGGCCCAGCGTGGCGGTGGTGCGCGTTCCGAACAGCTCCACTTCGGCGCGGTAGCGCGCGAGGGGATGTCCCGAAATGAAGAAGCCGAGCACGGCCTTCTCGCGTGCCAGGCGATCGTGCTCCGACCAGGGCGGGACATCGGGAAGCGTTGAGCGGTGAGTGGTGAGCGGGCCCACCTCGCCGAACAGGGCGCCTTGTCCCGCTTCTCGCTCCTGTTGGCGGGCCTGGGCCTCCCCGAAAGCGTTGTCCAGGCCGGCCACGAGCTGGGCGCGATGACCGCCCAGGGAATCACACGCCCCCGCGTCGATCAATGCCTCCAGCACGCGCTTGTTGCACAGCCGCAGGTCGATGCGCTCACACAGATCGACGAGCGAGCGGTACGGCCCGCCCGCCCGGCGTCCGGCGAGAATCGAGTCGATCGCCCCCGCCCCGACGTTCTTGATCGCCCCCAGCCCGAACCGGATACGCGTATCGCCGACCACGGTGAACTTAAAGCCCGACTCGTTCACGTCGGGCGGCAGCACCTCGAGGCCGAGCTCGCGCGCTTCATTGATGTAGCGCACCACGTTATCGGTGTTACCGATCTCCGACGACAGCAGCGCCGACATGAACTCGGGCGCGTAATGCGCCTTGAGCCACGCGGTTCGGTACGACAGCAGCGAGTAGGCGACCGCGTGCGATTTGTTGAACCCGTAGCGGCCGAACGTCTCGATCTGTGCGGCGATGTCCTCGATCACCCGCCGATCGTGTCCCCCCTCCGCCACGGCGCGCTCCACGAAGCGCCCCAGCTCGCGTTGAATCAGGTCGCGGTCCTTCTTCCCCACGGCCTTGCGGAGCACGTCGGCTTCGGCGAGGGAGAACCCGGCGAGCACGTTGGCGATCCGCATCACCTGCTCCTGATAGGTGATGACGCCGTACGTCGGCTGCAGGATCTCGACCAACGCGGGGTGCGGGTACCGTACCGGCTCGCGACCGAGCTTCCGGTTGATGAAGACGAGGTGCATCCCAGTATCGAGCGGGCCCGGGCGGAGCAGGGCGTTGGTCGCGACGAGATCGTCGAAGCGATCGCACTTCATGCTCCGCAGACAATCGGTGGCGAGTGGCGACTCGAACTGGAACACGCCCGCCGTTCGTCCCGAGCCGAGCAGCCGGTACACCTCCGGATCGGCGAGGTCGAGGGCGTTCATGTCCAGCGTCACGCCGTGGCGTGCCTGCACCATTCCGGCCGCGTCGTGGATCACGGTCAGGGTACGGAGGCCCAGCACGTCGATCTTCAGCATTCCGGCCTGTTCCAGCGCGACCATGTCGTACTGCGTGATGATCGCCTCGGCCTCCTGCGGCGCGAGGCACACCGGCACGTAGTCGGTGAGCGGGCCGGGGGCGATCACCACGCCCGCGGCGTGCACCGACGCGTGGCGCGCCAGACCCTCGATGCGCGTGCCGAGCTCGAGGATCTTGCGCACGCGGTCGTCCTGGCGCGCCAGCTGCCGCAGCTCCGGGGACCGCTCCGGCGCGTCGGCGAGCGTCACCGCGACGCCCGGCCCGGCCGGGATCATCTTGGTGTAGCGGTCCACCTCGCCCGGCTCGACGCGCAGCGTGCGGGCCACGTCGCGAAACGCGGCGCGCGCCTTGAGCGTGCCGAAGGTGATGATCTGCCCGACGGAGTCGCGCCCGTACCGCTCACGGATGTACTGGATGACCTCCCCGCGCCGTTCGAAGCAGAAGTCGAGGTCGATGTCGGGCATCGAGACGCGCTCAGGGTTCAGAAACCGCTCGAACAGCAAGTCGAAGCGCAGCGGGTCGATGTCCGTGATGCCGAGCGCGTACGCCACGAGCGAGCCGGCGGCCGAGCCACGTCCCGGACCGACCGGAATGCCGCGATCCTTGGCCGCCTTCACGATGTCGTAGACGATCAGGAAGTAGCCGGCGTATCCGGTGTGCGAGATGACCTGCAGCTCGTAATCGAGGCGCTCGGTGACCGCGGAGGGGAGGGGGTCGCCGTAGCGGACGCGCGCTCCCCCGCGTGCTAGGTGCACCAGCAGGTCGTTGTCGGACGCGAACTCCGCGGGACGTGGGTATTGCGGCAGGAAGTAGCGCTTCTCGAAGTCGAACTCGCACAGATCCGCCACACGCTGGCTCTCCGCCACGACCTCGGGGTGGTCGGGAAACAGCGTCCGCATCTCGGGCTCCGCCTTGACGTAGCTTTCCTGGCCGAAGAAGCGAAACCGGTTGGGGTCGTCCAGATCCTTGCCCGTGCCGATCGCGAGCAGGACGTCGTGCGCTTCGGCGTCCTCCTTCCTTAAATAGTGCGCGTCGTTGGTGGCCACGACCGGCAGACCCAACTCCTGCGCCAGCTGGAACATCCCCGCGCGAACGGTCTTCTCCTCGGCGAGACCGTGATCCTGCACCTCGAGCCAGAAGCCGTCCGGGCCGAACACGCGGGCGAAATACCGGGCGCTCCCCTTGGCCGCCTCGTAATTCCCCTGGCGCAGGTACAGCGCGATCTCACCTGACAGGCAGGCGGCGAGGCCGATCAACCCCTCGCGGTATTGCTCGAGCACCTCGCGGTCGATCCGGGGCCGGCGGTAGTAACCCTCGAGAAAGCCGATCGAGCTCAGCTTCACCAGGTGCCGGTAGCCGGTGCGGTTTTTGGCGAGCAGCACGAGATGCGAATACGCGCCGGGGGCGTCGGCGGGGCGCTCGCGCTTGCGTCGGTCGCCGAACGCGAGATACGCCTCGAAGCCCAGGATCGGCCGGATGCGTCGCGCCCGCGCTTCGGTATAGAACTGCCACGCGCCGTGCAGGTTGCCGTGGTCGGTGACGGCGACGGAATCCATGCCCAGCGCCCGAACCCGATCGACCAAATCGGGGATCCGGTTAGCGCCGTCGAGGAGGGAGTACTCGCTGTGGGTGTGGAGGTGAACGAACGCCATACGGCTACGAGAATGTATCGGCGCCGTGACACATTGTCAAAAGCCTCGCGGCGCGGGATATATTTGCGCCCCATGCGTTCACTGCGGCCACCACGCGCGATCGCCACGCTGTTCGTCCTGGGCGTGATGATGGCCCTGCTGCATCGCTGGACCGCGCGGGGCCCACTCGAGGGCCGCGCGACGCTCGCCGTGGGGTTCCTCCTCCTCGCGGCGTTCGTCGCCGGCGACCTCGCCCAGCATGCGCGGCTGCCGCGCATCACGGGCTACCTGCTGATCGGATTCGCCGCGGGGCCGCCGTGGCTCGGACTGGTGCGACGTGACGAGCTGGACGCCCTCGCGTTCGTGGAGGACGCGGCGGTCGCGCTCATCGCCCTCGCGGCCGGTGAGGAGCTGCAACTGGCCACGCTGGCGCGGAGTCGCGTCGCGCTGGCGCGTCTCACCACTGGAGCGATGGTATTTCCGTTCGTCGTCGTCAGCGTCGTGATGATCTCGGTCAGTCCCTGGTTCCCGCTCACCGTGCACCACACGCTGGGCGACGGCGTCGCCGTGGCGCTGGTGTTGGGGGCGTGGGCGGCGGTCTCGTCGCCGGTCGTGACGATCGCGCTGTTCGAGGAGCTCGACGCGCGACCAGCCCCCGGACCCGGTGCGTTGCTCAACGTGGCGGTCGTCCAGGACGTCGTGATTGGGCTCCTGTTCGCGCTGCTGCTCGCGGTCGGGAACGCCCTCACCAGTCCCGGAGCGCTGAACCTGGCAGTGGCCGGAGTGGCGCTGGCAGGCGTGACGGGATCTGTGGCCGCGGGAGCGTTCGCGGGATTCGCTGTGTCGCGCTGGCTGCCCGTGGTGCGCGAGCCGTGGCCGCTGCTCGTGGCGACGGTGTTCGTCGCGGCTGCCGCGGCCCGTCTGGCGCAGCTCGAGCCCGTGCTCATCGGGCTCGCTGCGGGGTTCGCGGTAACGAACATCGCCCCCCTCGCGGCCGGGCGGCTGCGGGCGGAAGTGCAACGGGCCGCGCCGCTCGCGACTGCGGCCTTCTTCGTCTTGGCTGGGGCCGGTCTGCGGCTCGGCGTGCTGGCGGATTTGTGGCCCTGGATGCTCCTCCTGGCAGGGCTGCGCGTGGTGAGCTTGCGGTCCGGGCTTGGCTGGGCGGGACGCACGTCGGACGTGACGCCGGTCCTCGCGCGCGACGGCTATTTGGGGCTGATTTCCCAGGGGGGAACGGCGCTCGCTCTTGGGCACCTGGCTCGTCGTGCCTTCCCGGAGTGGGGGGTCTCCCTCGAGGCCCTCATCGTGGCGATGATTGGTGCGCACTTAGTGGCAGGGCCGATCTGCCTCCGGGCGGCCGTCGCTCGCATGCGGGACATCACTGAAGCGGGTCAGGGGGTCACCTAATGCTGAAGCACCGGTGGGTGGGGCTGTGGCCACTCCTCGTGACGTGGGCGGCGGCCTGCTCGAGCGGTGAGGGCACGCAGCCGCCGTTGGCGCCGTGCACGGCGACGAGCGGCGGCCAAATCTCCCTGGCCATCGCGGCGTATGTGGCGATCGACCCCACTCAGACCGTGGGATGCGCCGTGTTCCCGGCCAACATGACCGCGGCGACGATCGAGTACCTCCTTGTCCCGCAGGCCGCGAGCGGCGTGGTGGACGACTCGTCGTCGTTCCTGTTGCGGGGTGCCACGGTCGCGGCGGCGGCCCCGCCTGCGGCGGCACCGCTGGTTGCCGAGGTGCCCGGCCTGCAGCAGCGCTTCGACCTCTCGCTGCGCCAGGCGGAGCGGCAACTCGCTTTGCGTTTCCCGGCGCAGGGGCGAGCGTTGCAGGCGCCCTCCGCCGCGCGCGCGCCGCCTCAGGTCGGCGACGTCCGGTCGTTCCACGTGTGCGGGGACACGCTGTGTGCGACCCACCCGACCGTTTCCGCGACGGCGAAGGTGATCGGGCGCCGCATCGCGGTCTTCGTCGACAACGCGGCCGCCGACACGCTGGCCACGGCCGACTTGAATGGCCTCGCGGCGCTCGTCGACACGCTGCTCTATCCAGCGGATACGGCGGCGTTCGGGCGGGAGTCGGACGTCGACGGCAACGGTCTGGTCTTGGTGCTCATGAGCCCCAAGATCAATGCGCTCACCCCGAAGACCGTCTGCCCCGTCTACATCGCCGGCCTGTTCTACGGCGGCGACCTCCTTCTGGGCTTCCCGGGCGGGAACAATGCCGAGATCTTCTACTCGATCGTCCCCGATCCCACCGGAGCCACGAGCTGCGCGCACGGCACGGACGCCGTCAAACACATCGTCCCGGTGACATTCATCCACGAGTTCCAGCACATGATCAGCTGGGGCCATCACGTGACTCATGGCAACGGTATCCCGGAAGACCTGTGGCTCAATGAAGGATTGTCTCACTACGCCGAGGAGCTGGGGGCACGCCTGTTCGTGCCGCAAGACACGATCTCGTTCTGCTACTTCATTTTTGGCGACGTGCACAACTCCGCCCAATACCTCGCCAATCCCGAGAGCTACTTCCTGGTCGACAGCACCGGGATCGGCGGACTGGCGAACCGGGGAGCGTACTGGCTGTTCGTGCGATTTCTGGTGGACCAATTCTCCGCGGACACCTTCACGGCCAGCAACGACGCATTCACCCGCCGCCTGCAGGATCCGATCCACACGGGTGCGGCGAACGTGATGCAGGCCACCGGCGCGTCGTTCGCCAGCCTGGTGGGCCGGTGGGCGCTGGCGAATTACGTGTCGGATCTGCCGGGGTTCAACGCGCCGTCCACCCTGCAATATGTGAAGTGGCGATTCCGCAGTGACTACCCGACCATCCACAATGCCTGCGCGCTGGTCGGCAGCAACTTTCCCAGCACGTACCCGCTGGCACCGGGCTCGGGCGACGGCAGCGCGCTCAGCCTCGCCGGCACGTTGCGGAGCGGTTCCGGCAGCTACTACCTGGGCCAGCAACCGGTGGGGCCGGCGGGGTTCACCCTGCTGTTCTCGACCGGCACAGGGACGGCGCTGCGGACGTCGCTCGTTCCGCGGCTGAATGTGATTCGCATTCATTGATTCGACGGCGCGGTGGAACGTCATGATGACGCGCCCCGGTTCCGCGCGACGCCTGCTCGTGACGTTTCTCTGCAACGCCCTTCTGGTTTCTTCGCTCCCCGCGCAGGCAGCGGGTGGTCTGGCCGTCGCGTCCGGCTCGGCTCGCGCCGCGGGAATGGGTGGTGCGGGAGGGGCGATTGTCGGCGACGCGGGCGCCATATTTGCGAACCCGGCCGGGCTCGCTACCGTGCATCACCTCGCCGTCGAAAGCTCGTACGAGTCGTACCCGTTGGGAGTGAGCCTGTCCACCGGGGCGCTGGCGTTGCGGGTCGGACGCTTTACCTGGGCGGCGGGAGCGGCGGCGTTGGGCCGCGGCTACACATCGGCCGACCTGCTGGGCGCCTCCGCGCTGGTGTTCCGCAGCGGCGTGGTGGCGCTGGGCACGACGTTGAAGTACGTGCGCGAGACTCTTAACGGAGCCCGGGTCGACGGCTGGGCGGGAGACGCCGGGCTCGAAATCGCGGTCTTCGACTTGATGGCGATGGGCGTCAGCGTGCAGAACATCGGTGGCGATCTCGGGGGCGGCGTACAGCTGCCGCGCCGCACCCGGGCGGGGTTCACCCTCAACTACGTGGACCCGCAGGGGACGTATCGGCTGCTGACCACGCTCGAGGGCCAATGGCCGTCGTCAGGCAGCGCGTATCTCATCCTGGGCGTGGAAGGCGGCGCCGTGAAGCGCGGCGTCGGCGTGCTGGGCCGCGTGGGGTACGTGGGTCACTCGGTGACGACGACCGCTGCACCGTTCACTGTCGGTGGCAGCGTGGAGCTCGGTCGCCTGCATCTGGACTATGGGTACCGAGCCGACGACGCGCTCGGTGCGAGGCACCGCGTGGGGGTGCGATGGATGCCATAATTGAACGGCGCCCGCCCAACTGGGCGCGCGTGGGCCGCCGGCTGCTCGCCTGGGTGCTGATCGGCGTACCGGCGGTCCTGGCGCTGACGCTCATCGCCAGCGCCGACGCGCGCTACCTGGCGCGCGCCGGAGTGGAGGAGGCGCGCATTCTCTGGAGGCGGCGCCCCATCGCCGGCCTCGTCGCCGACGCGAAGACGAGGCCGGCCCTGCGCCAGCGGCTGCAATTGGTGCTGGCCGCTCGCGCGTACGCGGCCGACTCCCTCGGCCTGCTCGTGGGGGAGACCTACACCACCTACGTCGACGTCGGCCGCGACACCCTGCTCCTGGTGCTCTCGGCGGCGCGACGAGACCGGCTGCGCGAGTACACCTGGCAGTATCCGATCGTCGGAATGGTGCCGTACAAGGGCTTCTTCGACTTCGCCCAGGCCCGTCGCGTCGCGGCCGACCTGGAACGCGACGGATACGACACCTACCTGAGGCCCGCCGGAGCCTTTTCCACTCTGGGCTATTTCTCCGACCCGTTGCTGTCCACGGTGATGGAGCGCGATACGATGGAGCTCGTGGCCACGGTGATCCACGAGCTGGCGCACAATACGCTGTACTTGAAGAGTCAGACGCCCTTCAACGAAAGCTTCGCGAGCTTCGTGGGGTATCGGGGCGCGCAGGCCTTCTTTCGCTCCCGGCGAGACACGGTCGACGCGCGGCGTGCGGCGGCACGCTGGCGAGACGAGCGCACCCTGGACCTGTTGTACGCGGAGCTCGCCCGGCGGCTCGACTCCGCGTACGCCGAAGCTCCCGCGGGGGCAGCCCTCGAGCGCACACGCGCCACGGTGTTCGGATGGGCCCGTGGCCAGTTGAGTGGGCCGGTGGGGCAGGCGCTCGAGACGTACGACTGGCGCTGGTTCGCGCGCGCGCCCCTCAACAACGCCGTCGTCATCGCTCAGCGGCTCTACCGGATGAATCTGAATCTGTTCGAAGACATCTACGTGCACTCACGGGCGGACCTGCGGGAGACGATTCGCGCGATTCAGGTCCGAGTGTTCACGCTGCCGGGGCAGGACCCGTATCAGGCGCTGTATTCGAGAGGCGGCGGATAGAAGATCGACGGACAAAAAGGCGACGGATGATAAAGCGACGGATGGTGAAGCGACGGATGACACTATCCGTCGCGTCTCAGTTCCCCCTCAGTCTCTCCGCCTCCGCGACGCGCTGCAGCGCGATCGCATAGGCCGCCGTTCGGAGGGTGACGCCCCGCTGCTTGGCGAGGTCGCGCACCCCCGTATACGCCTTCGTGATCGTGGCGTGCAGCTCGCGGTTCACCTGCTCGTGAGTCCAACGGTACTGCTGCAGGTTCTGAGCCCACTCGTAGTAGCTCACCGTGACGCCCCCGGCGTTGGCGAGAAAGTCGGGGATCACCGGGATGCCGCGCTGCTCGAGGATGAGATCCGCGGTGGGCGTAGTGGGCTCGTTCGCGCCCTCCACCACGACCTTGCAATCGATCGTGTTCGCGTTGGACTCCTTGTTGATGACGCCGCCGAGCGCGGCCGGCACCAGCCACTCGCAGGGAATCGTCCAGAGCTGCTCGTTCGAGATGCGCGATCCGCCCGAGAACTCGGATACCGGCCGACGCTCGGCGGCGTGCGCGAGCAGCGCGGGCACGTCGAGCCCTTGCTCGTTCGCCACACCACCCGAGACGTCCGACACGGCGATCACCTTGGCGCCTCCCTCCGTGTGCAGCAACCGCGCTAAATGGCCGCCCACGTTCCCGAACCCCTGAATCACCACGCGGCTCCCCTTCAGGGGAATCCCGAAATCGCGCGCGTATTCCATCATCACGTACATGACGCCGCGACCGGTTGCTTCCTCACGCCCCAACGAGCCGCCGAGCGAGATCGGCTTCCCCGTCACGGCCGCCGGCGTGTATCCGTGGCGACTGGAATACTCGTCGAGGATCCAGGCCATGACTTGCGCGTTGGTCGCGACGTCGGGCGCCGGCACGTCGCGATAGGGTCCCAGGACGATGGAGATACGCTGCGTGAACCGGCGGGTGAGGCGCTCGAGTTCGAGCTTGGAGAGTCGCTTGGGATCCACCGCGACGCCGCCTTTCGCACCTCCGAAGGGAATGTCCATCAACGCCGTCTTCCACGTCATGATCGCGGCGAGGCCCAGGACCTCGTCATGGTCCGCGTCGGGGTGATAGCGAATGCCGCCCTTGCAAGGCCCGCGCGCCCCGTTGTGCTGAATCCGGTACCCGGTGAACACCTCGATCCGGCCGTCGTCCATGCGCACCGGGACTTCCACCTGGACCTCCCGGAACGGGCGCATCAGGATGCGACGCATGTAGGCGTCGAGGTTGATGAGATTGGCGGCGCGTTCGAATTGGCTCTCGACGATCGACTTCCCCGTCATGGTGCGCGGGGGTCGGTTGGGGACGGTCAACGCTCCTCCGTCGGGATCAGCCGGTCGTGAGGCGGCGGCCGGCCAGGCGGCCAGCCGGGTGCTGCGCTTCAGCCAACGCGCGGGCGACGTTCACCTTGCGCGGGCGGCGGCCGCCCCCGTCAGCCAGCACCCCGACCACATCGGCACCTCCCCCGTGCAACGTCGCTGGCTCGGAGACGTGCTCGAGGACGAACACCAAGCCGGTCGCTTGCTCGGCGACGGCCGCGGTGATCGTGGACCAAGCGGCGTCCGCCGGCTGAGGACGCTGCGCCACGACCAGGGGGCAGGTGGCCGGGTCGAAGCCGGCACGGGTCACGAGCGGCGCGCCCAACGCCTCCGCCATGCTGCGCCACACCGGGAGGGCGGGGCCGAGCGTGACGATCTGACCGAATCGCCAGCCGGAATCGCCTGCCAGGTCGAGGAAAGCGGTGGTGAGGGTCGTATCGTCGGGCGCGTCCGCGGCGTCCTCCGAGGCCAGGACCACGGTGCCCGTCTCGGTGAACCAGCGCTGCGCCGGGGTGAGCTCGTCGGGGCGGCGCGGGGCGTAGAACGCGTAGCGTCGGGTGACGGCGATTTCCCGCTCAGCCGCTGCGCGCTGCTCGCCGTGCTCCGCGGCCTGTGCCGCTCCCTCGTAAGCGACCTCGGCAGCCTGGTAGCGGCCGGCGTCCCGGAGAATCCTGCCCCGCAGCCGCAAGGTCTCGGTGTGCGGCTCGAGCGCGAATGCGCGGTCGAGCGCGAGCAACGCCCGGTTCCGGTCGCCCAGCCGAAATGCCGCGTACCCCAGCTCGTGCCATACCAGCGCCAGGTCAGGATCGAGGTCGAGGGCTTGCTCAAGCGTGGCGAGGGCCTCGCGGTAGCGCTCCAATTCGATCAGCGCCGCGCCCTTGAGGGCGAGCGGGAACGCGGCCTCACCGAATTGGGCGCGCGCCCCCTCGGCGAGACGGAGCGCGTCCTCGCGCCGTCCCTGGCCGCGCAGCAGCTCGAAGCACTCCGCCCAGCCGGGTTTGAGGTCGGGCCGCGCCGCGAGGAGATCGCGATACGCTCGCTCGGCGTCGGCAATGCGCCCTTCGCGGACGAGATAGCGGGCGCGGGCCATCGCGCGCTCGCTCGGGGCGTCCGGAAACAGCTCGTACGACGCGGTGGTCCGCATGGCGGGGACGAATATAGCCCCGACACTCTGGACGGCTAGTGACGTTGAGACGGTCGACGCGGTTCTTTCCTCGACGGTGTCGGCGTTCTAGATTGTCCCCGCCATGGATAGCGATCGCCTGTTGCGTGAACTCATCGATTTTTTGCGCATTCCGTCCGTTTCGACCAACCCATCACACAACGCCGACTGCCGGGCCGCGGCGGAGTGGGTCGCCGGTGAGCTGCGCCGGCTCGGGTGTCGCGAAGTGCAGTTCCTCGCGAGCGGCACACATCCGGTCGTGTGGGGCGTTGGGCCCGAGGTCCCGGGCGCGCCCACACTCCTCTTGTACGGGCACTACGACGTCCAGCCACCCGATCCGCTCGATCAGTGGACCACGCCGCCATTCGAGCCGTCGGTGCGGGACGGTCAGCTGTTCGCGCGTGGCGCGGCGGACGACAAGGGCCAGGTGTTCTGCCTCCTCAAGGCGATCGAGGCGAACGGGCGACCGCGCGTCAACTTTCGCTTTCTCATCGAAGGGGAGGAGGAATTCGGCAGCCGCGTGCTGTTCGAGCTGCTGCACCGCGAGCCGGAACGAACCCGCGCCGACGTTGTGCTGATCGCCGACATGGCCTACGTCGCGCCGCGCTGGCCCGCCGTGTACACGTCCCTTCGCGGCTTGTGCTACGCCGAGATCACCGTCCGCACGGCCAAGACCGATCTGCACTCCGGGGAATTCGGTGGCGCGGCGCCGAACGCCCATGAAGAGCTCGGCCGACTGCTCGGCCGTCTCAAGACCGCCGACGGCAAGATCCACATCCCCGGCGTGTATGCCGCGGTCAAGCGTCCGTCGAAGACCGAGCTCGCCACCTGGAAGCGCCTGCCGTTCAGGGAAAGCGAATTCTTGAAGAACCGAGTCCAGGCCAAAGCATTGACGGGATTGAAGCCGTACTCCGTCCTCGAGCGCCTCTGGGCCCTTCCGACTTTCGAGATCCACGGCATCACCGGAGGGTTCACGGGCGACGGCGCGAAGACCGTGATTCCCGCGGAGGCGACGGCCAAAGTCAGTCTGCGGCTGGTGCCGAACCAGAAGCTCAAGACGGTCGAGCGTCAGCTTGCGGCGGCGGTGAAGCGGTTGGCGCCCAAGTACGTGCAGGCCAGCGTCAGGTTCCTGCACGGCGCGGACCCGGCCACGGTGGAGGTGACCCATCCGGCATTCCGGCTGCTGGACCAGGCGTTCAAAGAGGTCGTGGGCCGCGGGACGGTGCCGGCGCGTGCCGGCGGCTCGATCCCGGTGGTGCCGGCGCTCGGCAAAGGGGGCGCTCCAGTGATCCTGACGGGAATCGGGCTCCCCGACGACCGGCTGCACGCCCCGAACGAAAAGCTGGACTTGAAACAGCTGTGGGACGGGATCGCCGTCTTCCGGCGGTTCTACGAGCTGTTGGGATCGAAAGGCTGGGACCGAAGCCGTTAACGTTGTCCCTTCACGCTTTACTGCTCTGTGACGTCGTGCACGTCGGCCCGCCCTGCTCGTCTCCTATATTGACCCATGCATCGTCCCCTGTACCTCGTTGGTGTCGGGTATCTCGCCATCTGCGGCGTGCTCGTGTTGCGCCACCGTACGGCGTCGTCGGTGACGACCGCCCCCGCCCCCGCTCCCGCCCCCGTCCCGGGCGGTTTCGGCGGCTCGGCGGGGGAGTGGTTCGCCGCGATGAAGCCCTATTGCAACGCGGTCGAAGTCGAGCTGGCGCAGCGCCAGCACCCACCGCCCGCAACGGTCGAGGGGCAGGGACTCAGCGCGGCGTGCTTCGCCTTGGGTGGAAAGATCGATCATGCGCGCGCGATCATCAGTGAGCTTTCGGAGCGGGACCGCTACCGCGCCGCCGGGATCGTGTTCAACATCGCGCATCCGGTGGCCGACGCCGGCGACGACCGCTCGGCGGGCCCGATCATGGAGCTGGTGCTCGAGTACTGGCCCAACCACTACATGGCCCTGTACCATGCCGGGATGTCCGAGTACGCCCTCGGCCGACCGGCGCTCGCCCGCACGCACCTCGAGTCTTTCCTCAGGTACTACCACGAGAACGATGGCTGGACGCGAAACGCGCGTGACGTACTCGCGCGGCTTCGTTGAGTAGCGACGGTCCGGTGGCCGAGCCCACGTACCTCGCGCCGGGCGTCGTCCTGCAGGATCGCTACGAGGTGGCGGACGAGATCGGCCGGGGCGGGTTCTCGATCGTCTACCGGGCGCGGGACCGGCGCGTCGCCGCTGACGTGGCGATCAAGCTGCTCGTGCCCCCGCCGGCGGCGGCGCGGCTCGCGCGCGAGCGGCTGCGCCGCGAGGTGCAGGCGGTGCGACAGCTGAGCCATCCGAACATCGTCACGGTGTACGACGTGGTCGACGACGGGCCCTGGAGCTTCGTCGTCATGGAGTACGTAGCGGGTCCCGATCTCGCGGTGCGCGTGCGGCAACGCGGGCCGCTCGCTCCCGATGCTGCGGCGCGGCTCGGCCGTGAGATCACCGGCGCGCTCGTCGTCGCCCACCGCCGCGGCATCCTCCATCGCGACGTCAAGCCACAGAATATTCTGCTCGCTCCCGACGGCCGGGCCCGGCTCACGGACTTCGGCTCGGCACGGCTGGCGGGGCAGGAGACGGTGACCCAAACCGGCGGGCTGGTCGGGACGGTCGACTATGCGGCGCCGGAGCAGCTCGCCGGCGGTCGCGGCGACGCGCGCGCGGATGAGTACGCCTTGGGCGTCACGCTGTACTACGCGCTCACCGCCGAGCTGCCCGCGCGGCTGCCACGCGCCGCGGGCGCCGGGGACGAAGGGCACCACCCGCGGCGGCGGCGTCCCGACGTGGCGGCGTGGCTCGATGACGTTGTGGCACGGGCCACGATGCCCGATCCCGACGCTCGCTACCCCGCGATCGCGTTGCTCGCCGCCGCGCTCGAGCGCGGCGGCGACGGGACCGAGTCAATGCCGGCGGCGGCGGAGAAAGCGCGCTGCGTGCTGTGCCGCGCGCCCGAGCCGTTCGGCATCGGGGTCTGTCCTGCCTGTGCCCGCCGGGCGGGCGACGGCGACGACGTGCTGGTATTCCTCGAGCGCGCGACCCCGGGCTCCGCGCGCCGTTCGGTGGACGAGGCCCTCGACGAGCGGCTCGGCACCGTCGCCTCCCCG